>CAMCIN010000247.1 GCA_945874745.1 Akkermansia muciniphila
CTCTGATTCGGGAGCAAGTCGATGCGGAGGACCTCGACGTGTTGGTTGCAAACATCGGCGTGCAGCCTGGTTTTAGTTCGATGTACACGAGCAACTCTGGTCAACACACCGCAACGCTCCAAGTGAGCCTCAAAAAAAAGCGTAAAAGAGACAGTTTTTACTACATGAACCGGGTGCGCCGGGCGCTGGAGATCCAAATTCCCGAGGTGAATGCCTACTTTCAGACCGGCGGGCTAGTAGACTCCGTGCTCAATCAGGGGCTTCCTGCACCCATTGACATTCAGGTTACGGGTTCTGATCTGGAGGCTGCCCACCGGATTGCATCCGACCTCGCGATGCGCATTAGGAACCTTCCCGGGATCGGCGATGTGCTGGTTCCTCAGGACGTTGATTACCCCGCTCTCAAACTGGACGTGGATAGGGCCCGAGCTTCTGAAATGGGTCTGACTTCCAAGGAAGTCATCCAGAACGTGATCACATCTTTGACTTCAGGAGCAATGATTGCGCCCAGTTACTTTGTAGACCCAAAGAGCGGGAATGATTACCTCCTCACAGTTCAATACCCCGAAAACCTGATCAAAAGTTTCGATGACCTTCTGGGAATTCCGCTGCGGGCCCCGGGGCAAAAACAGGGCACCCGGCTGGATGCGGTGAGCAAAATCACGGCCTCCCGCGCACCAACGGAAATCAACCACTACCAGTTGCGGCGTATCATTAATGTCTTTGTCGCACCCGAAGGGGAAGATTTGGGAAAAGCGTATTCCGATATTCAAAAAATAATCACACAAACAAACCTTCCAGAAGGGATACGGATTCACGTAAGAGGCATGGTTTTGGGCATGCAAGAGTCCTTCCACAGCTTTGGAACCGGCCTCGTTTTGTCGATCCTCCTGGCATATTTAATCTTGGTTGCCCAATTCCAGTCGTTTGTTACACCGCTTCTTATCATGCTGGCGGTTCCCCCGGGAATCGCCGGTGTCATCCTAACACTTCAATTCAGCGGAACTTCACTCAACGTCATGTCGCTCATGGGCGTACTCATGATGGTAGGGATTGTGCTTTCAAACAGTATTTTGATTGTGGAAAGCATCATTCGGCTGCGGAAGGAGGGTCGGGAATTGTCTGATGCGGTATCCACCGCGTCCAGCCAGCGGCTGCGGCCAATTTTAATGACCTCGCTTGCGACGCTTTTTGGGTTGCTTCCAATGGCTCTGAAAATGGGCGCAGGTGGGGAATCTTACGCGCCGCTTGCCACTGCAATTCTGGGAGGACTGTCTGTTTCCCTTTTGCTAACCGTGTTTGTGGTTCCGGCAGCGTATCTTCTTGTGGAAAGGAGGACCGGACGCGCGGGTGGTTCCAAGGAAAGCGAACTCAACACTATCTCCGGCTGATCGGCGGCGACAGGCAACCTTCGCTCCTAGTATTTGAAAAACGTCTCCAGAGAGTCGCGCTTACTCTCAAAAAAAACATCACCCTCCATGAGTTCCGTATCCTGTTGGTGGAGCAAATCCAGATCGCATGCGTCTTGGCGGATTCTTTGAAAGCATTCTTATTTACCTTAAAATCTGGCCCCCAAGCTCAAAATCGAATGAACCGAATTGCTTTTCTTTTTTTGCTCCTTTCAACAAACCTTTCGGTATTTGCGGACCAAAAAGGAGGCAACCACCTGAGCTTGTCCGATGCCCGGGCACGTGCGCTTGCAAATCACCCGCGCATCTCGGCTGCGGAGTTGAAGGCTCTTGCTGCGCAATCGGTGATCTCGCAGGCAAGGGCCCCCTTTTTCCCTTTCGTAAATGCAAATTTGACCAAGGTTGAATCCTTCACGGAAAACACGCGGATTGCAGCCGGGGGAATGAACAACCCCGTAATTTTCGACCGCGTCGCCGTCGGAGTCGCTATAAATCAACTGATTACCGATTTTGGACGCACTTTTCACCAACTCGAGGGATCCAAGCTGCGTTCGCGGGCTGAGGCCGAGGCCACCCGTGGGGCTCGGAATCTGTTGTTATTGCAGGTCTCCACGAATTTTTATGCAGTGCTCCAGCAACAGGAGCTTGTACAGGTGGCCCTAAAAACCCTAGCCACACGAAAAGCCGTTTTGGAGCAGGTCTCCGAACTTGCATCGAATCAACTCAGATCGGAACTAGATGTCAGCTTTGCCCGGATCAACTCTCAGGAAGCTGAGTTACTGCTGGCGAAATCCGAAAATGATTTGAAGTCGGCCCAACTCGGGCTGATCGCGATGTTAGGCCTCCGGGGCGACTGGGATTACGAACTCGTCGAGGAAACCGGTTCGCCAGAGGAACTGGCGCCCATGGAAACATTGATTTCCAGGGCTTTCGACCATCGCCCTGAACTGACGCGCCTGCGCCTCGAAGTCGACGCCGCACGCCACACTGCCAGCGCGGAAAAGGCGCTGTCCCGCCCCTCTGTGACCGCCTTCGCGAGTGTCGGAAACATTCCGGTGCGAGATGAGCGGTTGCCCCACAATTACGCGGCGGCCGGCGTGAATGTAAGCGTTCCCGTGTTTGCCGGTGGTTTGAACTCGGCGCGCCGATCTGAAGCAGAAATTAAGGTCCGCATCACGGAGTCCAATCTGCGGGATGAGGAAAACCTAATTATTCGTGATCTCAAAATTGCATATCAGAATGTGACGTTCTCCAAAAAAAAATACGCACTCCAACAGGAGCTGCTGAAACATGCCCGCAATTCTTCCAGCCTTGCCCAGTCTCGTTACGAATTAGGCTCGTCATCAATATTGGAACTGGGGCAATCCCAGCTAAATCAAACAGCCGCCGAAATAGCGTTCGTGGTGTCCAGGTACGACTATCTTCTGCACCGGGCAATTCTTGATTTTCACCAAGGAGAACCTTAGCCCTTTGCGCTGGCCCAAAGAGTTCGATAGTAGCGGGTCCCTGCATTTTTAACTGTTCACCTTTGATGGCGTGCTCCCGAAAGACGAATCCTGTGAGCAAGAGAGTCAAACAGCACAAATTTCCCTACCTTTCCTCTCGCTTCGGAGAGAGCGAGCACATCCACAGATTGCTCAGATTTCCGCAGCTATTTTTTGGGTTTCCACTCCGCTGCTCGGGCTACGCAATCTGCGGCACGTATCCCAAAGCTGCCCAAGCCGGCGCAGCTCCAGCTAATAGAGCGCCCGGGAAAGCACCAGGCGGATGGCGTGCCGGATACGCTGCGGAATGTCAAACAGCCCTTGGTACGGGAACCTCACGGGCTTCCCTCACTCTCCTCTCCTCCCTTACCCAAAGATTCATCTTCAAATCACACAGAGACACCTGATTGTCTCCTCCCCAAGTCTTCTCTCTTTGACATCTGTGGTCTCTGTGCCCGAGATCTGCGGATAACAACCTCCGCTCCCCCGGAAGAGGAAAGCAAATCCCGAAAACCGTCGGTGCCCCTCCCCTACTTCTTCTTCGCCTCAGACGGAGCACCATTGGAGGCCTGGGCGAGGTTCCCGCTAAACTGGCTCAACGCCCCAGAAAATCTGGACGGATCAAAGTCCTCGTGGTCCAGCGCCAAGACGTGCAGCGCGCGGATCGACGTCTCCCCCTCGGCTGCATTCGGCGCGCCACCCTTGACCAAATCCCTCCAAAGCCGGTCGAGAGCCGGTACCAACACCTCTGCTTTGCGCTGCATCTGGGCCCGGTCTGCCTTCCCCGCCTCAAACTCGGCATGTAGCGCCGCCAATCCCTTCAACTGGGCGCCGACCTCCTCCTTGGTCCAGAGCTTCTGGGCCGCCTTGCGCGCCAACCCGTCGGCAGCCTTCTGCATGGTGGGAAAGTCTTCTGAAACGGGCAACTCCTGCTTGCCCAGTTCGGTTTTCTGGAGGAGCCAGACCATCGCCTTCCAGCGCGGCAGGAAGTTCTCATCCCCCTTGTTGGAGAGCTTCCAACTCATTTCCCGGAGCGCAGCCGCCTGCCCCGTCAGCCAGGAACGGGGCCCGAGCGAGGGACGCGCATCGCGGTAGTGGGGGGGTTGGGCGGCGCACTGGCCATCCAATTCAAAAAACAACTCCGGATGTCCGGCCTTGCGCAGGGACTCGTCCAAATTCAAATGGCAGCCCACGCAGGAGTTGGCACGCCCGTAGATGTCGTTGAGGTCCCGCATCCCGGCGGCCACGATCTGCTTGAAATCCACATCTGGGCGGGTGTGGAAGCGCAGCCAGTTTTCGGCTGCCCCATGGCAGGACTCGCAGGAAACGCCCCGGTCCGGCTTGAGGTCTTTCACAAACAGGTTGGCGTCGAGCCCCTGCATCGGGGCATGGCATACGTTGCACTGCTCGCTCTTGGCGGGATCGCCCTTGATGCCGAGGGCCTCGGCCATGCGCAGCGAAGTGCCTTTTCCGAGAATCCCGTAGGACACCGCGTGGGGGTCCTTTCGCTCAAAGATGATCGACTCGTTGTGAATGGTACCGCCGCCGTGACACCCGGTGGTGGCGCAGGACTGGTTGCCAGTGAACTTCGCCCCCAGCGTCAAGCGCGGGCCGTCCGCACCGTAGGAGGGAAGACTCAGGAGGACGGCGGTAAGGAGCGGAAAAACAGCAGGCAGTTTCATTTCAAAGTTTTAAAATTTAGATATAAGGCACCGGGCAAACAAACGTTTCGCCCTCACTCCTCCATTCGTCGAGCCAAGGGTCACGAGATAGATCCACCGGGGGGAGCGCACACCTTCGCCAACTGAAACCCCCTTAAAGATTGTCCTTAAAACTTTGTTTTTTACAACCAAGCTTTGCTGTTATCTATCAGTCATGCTGCTGAGTTACATCTATTTTTGGAAACTCAAACCCCTGGGTTTCCCTGCCGTGCGCCCATGAGGATCGACCGTTCGCACCTGCCCTGGGCCGCTTCCGCAGCGGGGATTGCAATCCTTGCCGCTCTGGCGTATGCCGCAAACCATGCGCTCCTGCCGCTCCCCCAGGGGCTGGGTTTTCCCTCTGTCCTAGGGCCGGTTCCCCCCGCAAGGGTGCCCTACGGTGGCACCCCGCTGGGACTGCTTTTCGGCATTGTGGCCTTTGGGATCTTCCTTTTTGCAGCCGCCCTCGGGGTGCGCAAAAAAAAGAGGCTCTGGCCTCTGGGCAGCGTCCAAACCTGGTTGAAGGCACATCTTTGGCTGACCGTCCTGACGGTGCCGCTCATCGCTCTGCACTCTGGCTTCCGGGTGGGCGGCCCGCATACTGCCTGGCTTCTGGCACTCTACGCCCTGGTCATGGCCAGCGGCGTTTTCGGCATCATCCTCCAGCACTTCCTCCCCTCACTCATGCGGGAAAGCCTCCCCCGGGAGGTTGTTTTCGAACAGATCCCCCACCTGCGCGCCTCGCTGCTTGAAGCGGCGACGCACATGCGCGCGGAAGTGGCCGAGGCAGAGACCCTGGGGGTGGACGGAGACGTTTCCCCCGGCATCCTGCGCCGCTTTCTGGACGAGAGTTGCCTGCCGTTCCTGGCTCTCAAGTCGCCGAAAGGCCAGCACCTCGCCAGTCCGCAGGGAGCCGCCGAAATGTTCAAGGCACTGCGTGTCAACGTGCACCCGGTTTGGAGGGAACGCGTTTCTAAGATGGAAGGCTGGTGTGAGTCCCGCCGGCTCATGGACCTCCAGACCAAGTTTCAACACTGGCTGCATGGCTGGCTTTTGATTCACGTGCCCGGCTCCATCGCCCTGCTTCTCGTGACCGCCTGGCATGCCTGGATCGGACTCCGGTATCTGGTTTTCCAAACCCTCTAAAGGCCATGCCAGAACAACCTGATTCTCAAAAAAAAATCGCCTCCGGTTACTCTGCGAACCTCGGCTACTTTCGCGGCGGCCACTACCTGCGCAGCCTGAAGTTTTGGTGCTTTGCCCTCACGCTGCTGGTGACGGCCGCCATCGCCCTGACCTTTGAAAAATGGGGCTCCCCCCAGGCCTTCAGCACCGGCCCCCTGTCCCAAAACCACTCCCACTTGGCGGACCGGTGCGACACCTGCCACACAGGCTCCGACCCCAAAAACGAGGCTTCCTTTGCCGGAGGCTTGGAGCACTTCGCCACTTCCATCTCCCTCGCTGCGATGGACGAAGCCTGCACAAAATGCCACCCGGGCAGCACCCTGCACGCCCCCCAGATGTGGAACGTCGCGCTGCACAACCCCTCCCAGTCGGGTTTCGTTCACGCCTCCGCCTGCGCCAGTTGCCACAGGGAACACGCCGGCCCACACCGCATGGCGCTCCCCTCCGCCCAAACCTGCACAGACTGCCACGGCTCCGAGCAGAAGCTGCAGCTCGCCCGGACGGACTCCATCCCCCAGCCCCCTCCACAGACGGCACCGATCCCCCCGGGTGGCACGACCTTTGAC
>CAMCIN010000248.1 GCA_945874745.1 Akkermansia muciniphila
GGCGTCCTGCGCCCTCCGTTACGGAGCCGAAAAGTGAGTCTGTACCGTCCTCATTGACTCCACTACAAGCCCCCACGTAATCTCACACACAGCCCCTCCTCCATCGCTTACTTTCATCCCCTACTGGCCGGAAGATGGGGAGCACCTCAACGGTCGAGTGGACGCACCTCGTCCTATGCAAAGGCGACAGTCTTTTTGTTTCCGAAAAGGCCGCAAAGACGAAAGAGGCTCGTTCCGTGCCAATTTTCCCCAACCTCCGCGAATGGCTGCTCACCTGTCCTGACCGGACGGGACCGATTATCCCGGACGTAAACAACTCGCTCACGCTTAAGGAACGGTGTTCTGCAGCCTGCAAGTACCGGTTCGATGTGTCCCGAAAGAAGGCGGGATTCGCGCGCGAAACTTGGCCGAAGGACGTGCTGCGCCATTGCTACGGCTCGTACCTTCTCGCCCTTACGCACAACAGCGCGCAGCTCGCCACTCTCATGGGCAACTCCGAGGACGTGATCCGATCGCACTACCGCCGACACGTCTCCTCGGATGCCGCGACCGCCTTCTTTTCCATCATACCTCCGGGGGCTTAGTAGCCCTCAACGGCCAGCGAGGCGTACACCTTTAGTGGCCGCCCTCATTTGAGGGCCACCCGGTGGGTGGTTTTAGCTCGTCCTCCGACAAACATGAACGTGTCACAGTTGTCGCGCCTCCTGTGAGGTAAACGCTGAGGAGTGAAGTTCAACTCCCTGGAAATGCCCAGTTGTTTCTCAATCGGGCTAACGGCACCTTAAAAAGGAGCTCCAATCCCGCCAACATATGCCGAAAAAGAAATCCGAGATGCCGACGGATGGTCCTGCAGCCATGCGCTTGCTAATGGAGGGCCTCCTCCGCAACCTTAGCCGCGACCATGCCAATCAGAAAAAATCCGATAAAGATCGGGCGCAGGATTTGGTTTACGAGGCCATGGAGGCCCGAACCGCCACTGACTCGTTCAGGCTTGTAAACACCGCGCTTGAGCTCGATCCATCCAATGTGGACGCACGGCTCATGCGTGCTGATTTTCGAGGCCTTGAAGGGGAGGCACGCATCTTCGAACTCAAGGACATCATCGCCGGTGGCGCAAAGAGTCTCGGAAAAAAGGCTTTCAAGGAGCTGGTGCCGCATTTCTGGGGCTTTGTTGAAACCCGACCCTACATGCGTGCACGCCAGCAGCTTGCCGAAGCGTATCGTGTTTCCGGATGCATCGAGGAGGCCGTTCTTGAATACAACGAGATGCTCGCGCTTAATGAAAACGACAATCAGGGGGTGCGTTACGAGTTGCTGCCCTGTCTGTTAGCGCTGGATCGGCTGGAGGATGCGCGAAAGCTCATGCAGCGGTTTGAAGACGACTGCACATTCAGCGTGGTGTTCACCTGGTGCCGCGTTTTGGAGCGCCATCTCGCAGGCGATCCCGACGGAGCGAAAACCGCTCTTGTCACGGCGCGCAAGCAAAACCCCCACATGGAAGCCTACTTGAAAGGCCACCGCAAACCGCCCAAAAACCTGCCCTCCAGCTGCGCAGAGGGAAGCAAAGAGGAGGCGTTGACCTTTGCAAGTGTCCTGCTTTTGGCGTGGAAAAAGTATCCCGGAGCTCTGTCTGCGTGCGTCTAACTTCCTTGCTGAATGCTTCTCTGCGTGACATGCCTCTCATGGAACCTCTCGTCAAAGGCTCCGTTCTGACGCATTACTGGAGGGTTCATGGCCGCGCGCCGGGCCAGAAGCTCTCATGATCGACCTCCACTCCATTGCTGACATCAAGCTGCTTCGCGAGTCTGTTGACTTGGAGTGCAAACTTGCGGCGGGACGCGACGGCAAAGGGGCGTTGCCGGAGGATTTTTGGAGGACCTACAGTGCGTTCGCGAATACCGGGGGCGGCATCGTTCTACTCGGCGTGAGGGAGAAGCAGGGGCAGTTCTCTTTGGCGGGCGTCGAGGATGTTTCCAAGGTACGAAGGAACTTTTTGACGCTCTAAACAACCGGCAGAAAGTGAGCGTCAACGTGCTGACGGACGCGGCGGTCCGAGAGGTCAAATTGGACGGCACGACTTTGCTGGCGATCGAAATTCCGAGGGCAAACCGGAAACAACGTCCCGTGCACCTGACGCTCAATCCATTCGGCGGGAACACGTACCGTCGTTTGAACGATGGCGACCGAGCGCTGCCAGACGACGAGGTGAAGCGGATGATTGCCGAGCAGGTGGAAGACAGCCGGGACGACCGGGTGCTGCGGGGGTATGAGTTCGAAGATCTGGAGGAAACGACTTTCCGAGCCTACCGGCAGATATTTGCCAATCGTGATCCGAACCATCCGTGGAATGTGTTACCGGACCGTGATTTCCTCCGGCAGATCGGCGGCTGGCGCAAGGATCGGGAGACAGGGGAGGATGGAGTCACTGCGGCGGGATTGCTGATGTTTGGCCGTTGGAACGCCTTGTTTGAAGCATTTCCAAACTACTTCGTGGACTTTCAGGAGCGGCCTTTGGACTACGCCGAGCAAACGGCGTGGGTGGACCGTCTGATTCCGGATGGTGGATGGTCCGGCAACCTTTTTGATTTTTATCGTCGGGTGGTTGTCAAACTGACCGCTGATTTGAAGGTTCCCTTCATCCTCAAAGACGGAATCCGTCAGGATGACACCCCGATTCACAAGGCGCTGCGTGAGGCACTGGTGAACTCTCTGGTGCACGCGGATTTTTCGGGTCGCTTATCCATTCTGGTGATCAAAGAGCCGGGTGGTTTCCAACTCAGGAATCCGGGAGGATTGAGGGTCCCAGCTGAGCAGGCTTTGCAGGGAGGGCTTAGCGACTGCCGAAATCGCGTCATGCAGCAGATGTTCCTGATGATTGGCTTGGGAGAGCGCGCTGGCTCTGGAATGTCGCGGATTGTGCACGGGTGGAGGGATTTGGGGCATTTCCTTGAACTGAAAGAGCAGTTTGAGCCTCAGGAACACACGGTTCTCAGTTTACACTGGGCCAACGTCACCCCGCTGGTTCCGAAAAGTTCACCGAAAAGTTCACCGAAAAGTTCACCGATCCCGCATCAGGACACCGCGGAAAGCATTCTTCTGTTGCTTGGAAAGAACCCTCGTATGAGCACCCGGGTCCTGGGGGAGAATCTGGAGATTACCAAGAGGGCCGTTCTTAAGCAGATTGAGAAGCTCAAAGCGCAAAACCGCCTTCGCAGGGTGGGGTCTGCAAAAGCGGGAAGATGGGAAGTCATTTCAGCGGATTCACTGGATGGTTAGCCACTGCATGTTGGACGGTTTGTCGGCACCGCCCCGTGCCGTATTATCGGCACTAAGCCGGCATCTTAGCACGGTACTTAGCAATCGCGTAGGTGGTTACAAATGGTTGTGGTAATCGCCTATAGCAGAGAGTTTTGTAGATCTTAGCATTGATCTTAGCATGGGATTAAGTATCGGTCGACCTCGTGAATCGGTACGGAGAGACCGAACCGGGTTACCTGCCACATCTTAAAAAGACGATCTACCGTCACAAAGGAGTGGTCTTGGGCTACGGCTTGAAATTGTGGCCCGAGGAGCATACCACCGTGAAAGCACAAGCCCCCGAGGCTGTGAACCTAGAGGGCTTGTAAAATTGAAGGGCCCCAGGAACCGAGGATCCCACCCATACGGGCTGCCACTCGTAAGAGTGACCTCTACCTTTCCTGCGCTTGCCCGTACACTAGGTGGGCTCGATCCTTCCTCCCGTCAAGCTGTCGTTTGATTCAAGCCATCCCTCTCCAAGTTCGTAAAATTCGTACTTTTCGGGAACTTCACAGATCCGGTCCGAACAACAGGCAGGCCAGAAAGCCGCATGCGAACGCGTTCACCAGCATGTACAGCAGCAACAGTGCTTCGGTCATTGTAGATTCTCGTTTCGAGACTTCAAAACGCGTTCCAAAAACACTCCGTTTTCGTCCACGGCCGTCTCTTCATACTCGCAAACGACGAGGACAAGGATCTGTTGGTGCTCCCGGACACGACCGCGGACATGGTTGATAAACTACACATTCTCCGCTGCAACGCGGCCGAGTCACCGATGCGGACGTCCACAGAAAAAGAGCGCGCCGAATACTGCGCAACCGTCGCCGCGGAACTTCCCCACCTGGTAGCCGAGCTCGACGAATGGGAGATTCCTTCGCACCTCCGACACGACAGAACCGGCCTCAAAAGCTACGTGATTCCAATAAGCTACGAACGGCTGGAACATGGCAAACCCGAGCTCTTGCTGGCCGAACTCATCCACGGGGCGATAGCGGCGTCCATTCTGTACGCCGACGAGGGGCGCGTCTGGCAGGGGACGGCACTGGAGCTTCACGGCAGGCTCACCCAAACCGACTGTCCGAACTGGCGCAGGGCCATCGACCTGCTTTCAGGCACCCGCAGTACCGGGATCTTCCTCGCAAGAATTGCCGACAACTCGGAGCACTTCGCTGCCCGGTTTCAACTGCTGATCCGGAAAGGGCCCCAGAAACGGGGCTGTGCTACCTATTTCATTTCCACCGAACCCGACCCTCCAACCCAACCGGCCCTGATCTAATGCTCAAACCACTTTTCACTCAGGCGGAAGTTGCGGCGTTTCTCCATTGCAGCGAAGTAACGGTCCGCAGGCTGGTGGACCGCAAGGCGCTGGGCTGTCACTTCATCAACCGAGCCCGGCGCTTCACGCAAGCCCACTTGGACGAGTACCTGCGGCTTGTTGCCAGCCGACCTCCGAAAAAGCGGACCAGTCTGCCACCTGTCCCGAAGCTGGCCGAGGTCTGGCGGAGTCTCATCCTGTTGGTTAGGCGCGAACGACCGCTGATCTCGATGTTTTTGGAGGAGGGCCGTCTGACGGAGATCGACACCAGAACAGGGCGGGCGGTGCTGGCCTTTCAGGCGGACCGGCAGCGGGTGATTGAGTCTTTCAGCCAGGCCGACAACCGTTATTTTCTGCAGCACTGCTTGCAGGAGATTCTAAAGCGCCGGTTGAAAGTCGAAGTGGCCGCAGTGGAAAGTCTGATTCCAGAGCTCGTTCCGGCGGGCGCTCTGGAGGTCTGAAAAAGGGGACAAACGGGGGACATGAAATGTGAAAAAAAGGGGCAAAAGGGGGGCGAAAAAGCCTATTTTCGTCAAAATGAGGAGATCCCTTATTCCTCGCAAGCGCTTCTCCTTAGCGCTGAAACCCAGTGGTTTACGGGGTTTTTTGGTGGTGCACTCGACGGGGGTCGAACCCATAACCTCAGCCTTCGGAGGGCACTGCCTTCCAGAGTAAATCTTGAAACAGTGCCAGTAAAGTGCCAGTATTTTTTTGACCAGTGCCCGTAAGTGCCAGTGAAAAATATACCTATGCCTGTGCAAAAAATTGCCGTCGTCCGGAATGTGTGGCCGCAAGTGCGATGGATTCCGAGTCGCAACGCTTACCAAGTCGACCTTCGAACCGGCGAAAAAGGAGTCGGCCGGCGTGAGTTTTATCCGACCAAGGAGAAGGCGCTGGCCGCGGCCGTACGGGCTGCCGAGTTGCGAAAAGCCGAGGGACACCAGGCGCTTCGAAGCGACGAACTCACCAAGTACGGCAAGACGGTGAACGATGCAGTGCGGTTCTACCTCGCCCACCTGCGCAGCGGGGAAGCAAGCAACCCGGTGCCCAAGACAATCGCCGCTCTGCTGATGGAACGGGCCGACCGGAGCCCCAGCTACCTTGTTTGCTTGAGAATCGAGCTTCGCCGCTTTGAGACCTTCGCCGGCGACCTGGGCTTGCGTTCCATGGCGGAGATCAAGTTGGAGCACCTGAACGAGTATCTGCGCGACTCGCAAACCGCTGGAACCCGGAACACGCGGAGAAAGCACCTGTCGACGCTGTTCACCTTCGCGGAGGCAAACGGCTGGATTACGTCTAACCCAGTGCGGAAGGTGGAAAAGCGGAAGGTGGAGTATGACATCGCCACTCTGACGGCGGCGCAGATGCGGCGCCTGCTGGCCGGATGCGATGCGCTGGGCGGTGAGACCGCTGCGGAAGCGATGCGTGCCTATATCGCTCTGGCTGGGTTCGCCGGCATCAGACCCGAGGAGCTGCACAAGCTGAACTGGCGCGACGTCAACCTGACCGAGGGCTTCGTCGACATTCGCTCCAACGTCTCGAAGGTGAAGGAGGCGCGCCTTGTGCGACTGAGCGAGAATTGCAAAGCCTGGCTGGCGCCCTGTGCCGCCCGTGTGGGGGTGGTAGCGCCCAAGGCAGGGTTCCGATACCGCTTTGA
>CAMCIN010000249.1 GCA_945874745.1 Akkermansia muciniphila
TGCGCGCCCTTTTGGAGCGCGATGGCCAACTGGCAGATCTTGTGGAGGCCGAGGACAGCGAGATCGACGAGCTTGAAAAGCGCATCGACGACAAGGTGATCACCTATATTTCCACCCACGGTCCCATGGCCCGGGACTGCCGTTTTTTGATCACCGCTTCCAAGATTGCCAGCGAACTGGAGCGGATCGCCGACCAGGCGACCACCATTGCCAGACGCACCCGCGACCTGAACGAGCGCGCTCCGCTGCCCTCGCTGGCGAGCATTTCTGCGATGGCGACAGAGGTGCAGGCGATGTTGCGCCAGAGTATCCGCGCGTTTGTGGAGCGGGAGACCAACCTGGCGTTAGAGGTCATCGGCCGCGACAAGATTGTTGACGCCGAGTACAAGGAGTGCGCGGCAGAGGTGGAGGCGGTGATTGTGGCGGATCCCGGCACGACGGCCAGAGCGCTGCATTTGCTCACGATTTCAAAGGCACTCGAGCGGGCGGGCGACCATGCGACAAATATCGCTGAAGAGGTGTTCTACTTGTACAAGGGCGAGGACATCCGGCACTCGAAGAGCAAGGGTAAGTTTGAGGTGGAGTAGGGAAGCGCTGGGGTTTTGTCCTTGGATGCGCAGAATGCGCAGAAGGGAGCGGTTTTAGCGCTGGTTTGAGTAGGGGCGGGGATTTTAGGTTTGGCCCGTGTCGACACTGCCCACCCCCCGCCTGCGCCTTCTGCTTGGGGGACTGTTCTTTTTGCAGGCGCACGCCATCGCGCTTTGGTTTGTTCCGTTCAGTTCGGTTCTGAAGCAGCACGGGCTTGGGGGCATCACCGCCTGGGCGTTCGCTTCCAGTGGCGTGGCTGCGTTCTTTTCCCCGATGATCACCGGGGTGTTGGCGGACCGGCGGCTGTCCCCCGCTTTCCTGCTCCGTCTGCTCGCCCTGGGAATGGCCACGCTTCTGAGCCTGACCTTCTGGGCGATTGAAAAGGGGTGGGGGCCCTTTTGGGTGCTCGGGCTGGTACAGATCCTTCAGTTTTTTTCGGCACCCACCTGGGGCCTGACTTCCATGCTCGTGTTGGCGCAACTCCGCGAACCGGGGCGGCACTTTGGCCCACTGCGGGTGTGGGGCACCTACGGTTGGATGCTGGCCGGTTTGCTGGTGAGCGTGGTTCTGCATGCGGACGGCTCGACGGTGACCGGGTTTGCGGCAGCCCTCGCGTGGCTGGGGGTGGCCGGGTTCACCTTTTTATTGCCCGCCAGCCCTCCGCAGGCCGCGCGCAGCCCGTTTGCCTGGAGGGAGCTTTTCGGGTTGGAAACCTTCTCCCTGTTGCGGGATCCCCAGCACAGGGCTGTTTTTCTTGGGGCGGGCCTGCTGAGTATTCCGCTGGCGGCGTTTTATCCCTACACCCCCATGCATCTGCAGGATCTGGGCGTGCTTGGGGGAAGCGCAGTGATGTCACTAGGCCAGGTCTCCGAGGCGCTTTCGATGTATGCCATGGCCCGTTTGCTCATGGAGGTCCGGCTCCCGACGCTCCTCAACTGTGCGATAGCCGTCGCGTTGCTGCGTTACCTCCTGTTTGCAACCGGCACCGTTTGGGGGCTGGTCGCCGGCGTGTTTCTGCACGGGATCTGCTTCACCCTCTTTTTCATTCCTGCCCAGATTTACATCGAGGAGCGGATGCCCAAGGAAATACGGTTTCGGGCACAGGCGCTGATGACGCTTCTCATCAGTGGGTTTGGGAATCTGCTCGGTTATTTGGGGTGCGGAGTGCTGCGGAGTTGGTGCGAGGTGGGCGGCCAAACCCGCTGGGGCCTGTACTGGGGGGTGTTGGCCGTGGCCGTGGCTGCGGTGGGGGTGTATTTCAGGCTGGCCTACAGAGAACCCGTCCCGGCCCTGCCTGCCCTGTCTAAATAGGGGCTACGGGACTTTCCTGTTGTTGGTTGAACTTATAAGCTTCTCGCTTCAGTTCGTTCCCTAGTTGCCCTCAGCTCATGAAAAACACTCCGTACGTCCTTAGTTCCGTATTTGTCACTGCGGCCGCCGCCCTTTCCCCAATCCGCGCCGAAGCACTGGTTCTCCAAAAGGACGACCACATCGCGATTGTCGGCAGCGGTCTGGCCGACCGCCAGCAGCATCATGCCTGGCTGGAAACACTCATCCACAAGGCCCATCCATCCCTGAATCTGACGGTGCGCAACCTTGGGTTCGCCGCGGACGAGGTCAACCTCCACCCCCGTTCGGACGAGGTGCCCACCACCGAGTATTTCCTCAACATGGTTCCCGGCGAGCTGAAGGCCACCGTGGGTAAGGCGGAGGTCATCTACATCGCGGGTGCGGAGTTCCATGCCAACGTGATTCTGGCCTACTGGGGCTTCAACGAGTCCTTCCGGGGCGAGGCGGGTCTGGCCGACTTTAAGAAGAACCTCGCGGAATACCTCAAGCAGCTTGTCTCGGCCGACTACGGCAAGGGCAAGCCCAGGGTGGTTCTGGTCTCCCCGATCGCCCACGAAAACCTCAAGAGCCCCCATTTTTCAGACGGCGCAGCCAATAACCGCAACCTAGCCCTGTACACGGCGGCGATGGCCGAGGCGGCCAAGGAGCACGGGGTCCAGTTTGTGGATCTTTTCGCGGCCAGTTCCGAGCTGTTCAAAAAGAGCTCCGAGCCTTTGACCATGAACGGGATTCACCTCAAGGAGGAGGGCGACAAGGCGCTGGCTCCGGTCCAGTTCCGGGAGATCTTTGGCAAGGAGGCCCCGGATTTTTCCGCCACGGCCGCCTTGCGCAGCGCAATTCTGGAAAAAAACGTCCAGTGGCACCACCGCTACCGTACCGTCGACCAGTACAACATCTTCGGCGGTCGTTCGCGCATCGCCTACGAGGGGGTGACCAACGCCCACATTGTCGGTCAGGAACTCGCCCAGCGCGACGTGCTCACCGCAAACCGTGACAAGGCCGTCTGGGCGGTGGCCAACGGGAAGCCTGCTTCGCTCAAGGACGATAATCTTCCTCCCGTGGACCAGACCCCGCCCAACCGCAAGGAGCCCGTGCCCTACATGAGCGGTGAGGAGGCGATCAAGCACCTCACGCTGCCCGCCGGTTGCAAGGTGGAACTGGTGGCCTCCGAGGAGACCTTCCCTGAACTGGTCAACCCGGTGCAGATGAACTTCGACACCAAGGGCCGGCTCTGGATTGCAGCCTGGCCGACCTATCCGGAGACCACCCCGACCACAACCAACTACGACAAGCTGCTGGTGTTCGACCTGGACCCCAAGACGGGCAAGGCCAAAAAGTGCACCACCTTTGCGGACGGCCTCAACTGTCCGACCGGTTTCCAACTCTACAAGGACGGCGTCATCGTGATGCAGTCGCCCGACTTGTGGTACATGCGCGACACCGACGGCGACGGCAAGGCGGATTGGAAGGAGCGGGTGTTGCACGGCTTGGACGCGGCGGATTCGCACCACGAAACCAACTCGATCTGCTACGAGCCGGGTGGCGCGATGTACCTGAGCGACGGGGTGTTCCACCGCACCAATGTGGAGACCTTCAACGGACCGGTGCGCAATGTAAACGGGGCCATCTACCGGTTTGAACCCAACACCGGCAAGTTCATGCGCCACGCGCCCTACGGGTTTGCCAATCCTCACGGCCGCGTGTTCGACTACTGGGGCAACGACTTGGTGACCGACGCGACAGGCAACGCCAACTACTTTGGGCCCGCCTTCTCGGGCCACCTGGATTCGGGCGCGCACGCCGGCATGCAACAGTTCTGGGTGCGTCCCTCGCGGCCGTGTCCGGGAACCGCGATGCTTTCCAGTCGCCATTTTCCCGACGACTGGCAGGGGCTGTTTCTCAACACGAACGTCATCAGCATCCACGGGATCTTCCGCGCCAAGCTCACCGACGAAGGCTCCGCAATCAAGGGGGAGACCTTGGAGCACCTGGTGACCACCGACATCGAGAAAAACCCAAACTTCCGGCCTTCCGGCGTGACGGTGGCTCCGGATGGTTCGCTCTACTTCATGGACTGGTCGCAGATGCTTATCGGCCATTTGCAGCACCACCTGCGCGATCCCAACCGGGACCACCAGCACGGTCGTCTTTACCGGATCACCTTTCCTGAGCGGCCCCTGCTCGTGCCCAAGGCGGTCGCCGGCGAGCCCGTCGAAAAGTTGGTGGCGCTCCTGAGCGAGCACGAGAACGATGTGCGCCTGCGCGCCAAAATAGAGCTTGGGACGAGGGATTCCAAGGAGGTCATCGCTGCCGTTCAGAAGTGGGAGAAGGCCTTGGACAAGGGCGCAAACACCTACGAACACGACCGTTTGGAGGCGCTCTGGGTGCACCAGTGGCACGACACCGTGAATCTGGAACTGCTGCAGGACGTGCTGAAATCTCCAGAGCCCCGCGCCCGGGCGCAAGCGTTGCGCGTGCTCGGTTACTGGCGGGACCGGGTTCCCGGCGCCGCCGAAATCGTCAGGAAAGCCGCGTCGGATGAACACATGCGGGTGCGCCTCGAAGCGGTGCGCGTGGCCAGTTTCTTTAAGGGAGACGACCTGCCCGTTGCTTTGGAAGCGGCCTTCACCGTGCTCAGGAAGCCAACCGACTACTACATCGACTACTGTTTCAAGGAAACCCACAAGCAGCTGCGCAGCATCAGCACTGGGTACGCCATGCCTTCGGATCCAGCCGCCCGCGCAGTGCTCATTGAAAAGGCCACCGACGGCGAGTTGCGCGAGATGCCCGTCAGCGAAGACGTGCTGCTGGCCAAGGTGGATCGCAAGAGCACGGACGCCGGGTCCCGTGAGAAGGCGGTGCAGGAACTCTCCAAGCTCCACGGACTCTCGCGCGAGGCTGAGATCGCTGCCCTGCTCGGGCGTCTAGATGCCAAGGGCGGTGCCGGTAACGCGGCGGCCGAGGAACTTGGCAAACTCATCGCCACCACCACGCCGACGAAACTGGCCGCTTCCCGTCCAGCCTTCGCTGCCATCGCGGCTAAGGCCGAGCAGGGTCAGGTGCGGCGTTCTGCCTGGGGCGCGCTCATCCTCGCCGATGCCGACGCCCAGGTCACCTGGAAGCAGGCCACCGACGAGCCCAAACGCAACGCGCTGCTTGACGCGATCGGCTTCATTGCCGATCCGGGGCTCCGCGCGAAGTTCCAGCCGATCCTCTCCGAACTGCTGGCCGATCAAAAGTTGCCGCGCGCCACGCGTTCGGCTGTGGTGCACGCCCTGCCGCTCATGGGGCCTGCCAATGCGAAGACTGGTTTTGCGACCCTCGCGGGTTTCCTGGCCAAGGGCGAGGAGCGCACCCTCGCGGCGCGCGCCGTCATGCAGTTGCCTCGTGACAGCTGGGACAAGGCGGCCGCCGCGCCTGCGGTGGAAAGCCTGCTGGCCTGGGCGAAGACGGTGCCCGCAGAGAAGCGCACGGCCCAGCAGTATGTGGAGACTATCCAGACGGCGACGGAGCTGGCCGGGCTGCTCGAAGACGGGGCGAAGCTCGCCGTACGCAAGGAGCTGCGTGGTCTGGGCGTGAGCGTGTTTGTCGTCAAGACGGTGCGCGAACAGATGCGCTACGACACGCCCCGCATCGTGGTGGAGGCGGGCAAGCCGTTTGAGTTGATCGTCGAAAACACCGATGTGATGCCCCACAACCTGCTGGTGGTCAGCCCGGGCTCCCGCCAGGCGGTGGCGGAAGCCGTGCAGGCCAAGAGCCCCACGCAGCTCGACAAAAAGGGCCGTCCCTATGTGCCGGAGAAGGACAGCCGGGTGCTGGAAGCGACCCGGTTACTGGAGCCCGGCCAGAAGGAGACCCTCAAAATGAACGCCCCCAAAACCCCGGGCGAGTACGAGTACGTCTGCACCTTCCCTGGGCACTGGATGATCATGTGGGGCAAACTCATCGTCACCAAGGACGTCGAGGATTACCTCCAGAAAAATCCCGAGTCCTCCCAGCCCGCGGGCGTAGCCGCCGCACACGGCGCGCACCAGCATGCTTCAGCCAAATAGCGGGCGCTCCGGCGCGTCGGCTGTTTGACGGAAAGCCCTCCGTTCCCGCCTCGCGGGGCGGGGGGCTTTTTTGTGCGCGCGAGTCTTGGTGTACGCGCGCATCCGGGGCTCATACCACCTCTGTCATTTTTCTGGATGATTTGCGAAGGGAATCCCTTGATCGAATGGTCCCGCATTGTTCAGAAAACCGGCACGGATTTGCGGCAACTCTGACGCCCCGCAAGGGGCACTTCTCTTTCAGCCCATGGCAACGCCATGGG
>CAMCIN010000250.1 GCA_945874745.1 Akkermansia muciniphila
CCATAGACCCCAAAGACCGCCAAACCCTCGATGGCTACAAGCTGGCTGCCGAGAAGATGAACCGCGCCGCTGCGACTGCAAAATCCGCGGGCATTCAACTCGCCTATCACAATCACGCCTTTGAGTTTGACCCGCTGGACGGCATACGAACCGGCTACGATGTGCTGGCTGAGGAGTTCAGCGCCGACATGCTTTTTGAGGTTGATGCTTTCTGGGTGCAGCTCGGCAAACGCGATCCAGCGAGTCTGATCCGCTCTCTGAAAGGACGCGTCACGCAGGTGCATCTGAAAGACCTTTCTGCAGGTGTCAGACTGCCGGAGAAGATCGAAGGCTGGTGGAGTCTGCCCGTCGAAGCTTTCGCGTCTTTGGGCGAGGGCAGCATTCCTTTGAATCCGATCGTCGAGGCCGCCAAGGAAGCCGGCGTCCAGTATTGCCACGTGGAGCAGGACCTTTCGCACGACATCATGGCCAGCATTCGCCGGAGCCTGGCCTACCTCCGGAGCTGATTTTCCAAACAAACTCAACCAACGAGCTACCCATGAGACAAACGCCATTCCCACCTGTGTTGCTGCTTTGCTTCCTCGCACTGACCCACGCGTGGTCTCAGGACCTCTACGACTACAAAAAGCCGCGCGAGTCTCAGAACTGGACCACTATTATGCTCAAGACCAAGCCATCCAACGGCCCTGACTTGCCGCTTGTCCTGCTGATCGGCGATTCCATTTCCGTGCGCCTCAGTTTCGGATCGGTCAAGCCCTCCTTTCGCGTATCTTGAGCTTCGTTAGCTCACAAACTCGACCTGTGAATCAAGAGAAAACCCCCGTTGAGGTATCTGTCTTTCGGGCGGTAGTTGCGACGGTGATAAACGGTGCAGCGCTCTGCGGAAACGCGATAGCCCCCGACGCGCACGATGCTGGAAACTCAGGCTGTCTACCAATCCCAACACCACTCCCCACATTCCCGCTCGTGTCACACAATACAGGTTCAACGAAGTGACGCCGCCGTGCCTGTCTAGAGTGTATCGGTGCAAAAGTCCGACGATGCTTGGACTGGGAAGGGGGGCTGTCAGAAATGACCTAGGGGCGATGCTTCAGAAGAGTTGAAGCAGTTTACCTACACAAAGACCAATTAAAGCTATCCTCGTCAGGCACTTCTCTGCCCGCCGCCACATCACTCTCCTGCGGTGAATCCTGTGTGCACCGACCGCCTCCAAAAGCTTGTCCGCACGCTCGACGGCCCAGGCCTCCATCTCCAAATCGTCCGGATCCGGGTAGTATTTTTCGCTGTAGCGCAGCAAGGCTAGACGTCTCACGCAACAGTCTTCATCGGTGAACGCAAGCGCCTCGAGCACAGCATCATACTCCTTATATCGCTCAGAGGGGAACACAAACTTAGAAATCGAAAGGTTCTTCCCGTCGTACGTCAATGGAATGAAGGAGCATTCCTTAACTATGGAGCAGCGAGAGAACTGGCCCACCTTGAGCCGCCCACAATCCGGGCATGTGTATTCAATCATAAATATCACATGCTGTGTGTGTTATTGCTTTACACTCTTGTTGGAGAATGGGCCGCTTACTGTTTTTCCATGGTGGTCTCAAAATGGGATGCTTCCAGAGCCGTTGTCCAAAGGCTCCAAAAGGTAGTAGACCTCTTCAGGGCCGTCCTCCGGAATCTCCTCGCTGTAGCAGAGCGTGTAGTGATCGCACCACACAAACGCCGCCGCCTCCTGCATCGCGAACATGCTAAGTGCCGCGAAAACTGCGAGTATCATGTTTTTCATGGTGTTGGGTTCTTGGGTTTGGACTGCGAAATCATCCCTGCTTGGTGCGTGTGTACGGGCGACGCTCTCTAGGGTTTGGACGCCTGGAGCCGTTCTGTGAAAGTTCCGCCGCTCGCACGGAACAAGTGCTCGTGCAGGTTCGAAAGAATCGAGGCGAGAAAATCCACGTAAGAGTTCTCGGCTCCCTTGCCGTCCAAGTCGCCAAAGTCAGCTTCAAAGACACACAAATCCTCAAACAGTTCCCAGTCGGACCGGTCGTTGGAGCCGTTATCGGCGCTCAATACTATGCCTGCGCCCCACCACAGTGCGCGGAGTTCCTCCAGCTCCGTTTCTGTTTCAATGGTCAGGCTGAAGTGCTGGGTCCAGCAGTAGGCCTCATACTCCTGCTTCCACGTCTCGTTGTGGCCACGCACATCGATTTCGCGGTCGATCAAATCCGTTAGATAGCATGCGGTTAGGGACAAAGCCTCCCTCAGATCGCTCGCTTTTCGGATATTTCCGCAAACGCCTTCTATCCATTCGCTGCCGAAAACGCCTGGAACTCTGTTCCAGTCAATCCTCCCAACGGGCGTTGCTCCATCTCCAAGTGGAGCGCTCACGTGGGATTTCAGCGCTCCCTCCACGGCAGCGCCAGTTGTCCCCGCAAGCTTCTCGGCCCTCAATTGCGCGGAACTTTTCCGAGCCCTGCCCTTTCTCCGACGCTTGCCGGTGAGCGTCTGCGCAAAACCGAACTCCATCTGGGGGCTGTCAAACTGGGGCGAATTCATGGTTTCGAAACGGGGCGACCGAGGTCCTCCAATAGTTTTGCATATTCCACTGGACCCCTTCCCCCGGTCCGGCGATCCGGGGGTATAGCGGACCCTGATACCTACTATTTCGGCCCAAAAACCGAACTCTCTCGCGGAATCCTCAAAAAACAAACCTGCCCCTCTTACCGCACGTGCTTCGCCTTGAAGTAAAGACATGGTGCACTTTCAGATAGTCACCCAATAGCCTTGGGGATCGCAATGTCCGAAACTGGCGACTACCGCCCCGCGGTCCGCCGCCAAAACGCGGATGTGGAATAATCCGCCAGGATATCCTGTTTTACGGAAAATAGACCGAAATCTTTTCCGCCTTGCCGAGAGAAGCGGCGTGAGGTGGGCGAATGAAATATTGGAGGGAAGCAACGCCAGAAGGCGATGAACCCACCGCAAAGCAAACAACGTCAACGTTAAAACTCCAATAGAAATCCCATGAAAATCAACTCGGACCTCACAAAAACGCTTCTCGGAATGGCCGCCAAGACTGCCCTCGACACGTTTGCGAACAGCGGAACCACCGCCAGTCAGAATCATCCAGAGCATGGCGTAGTCGTCGATCCAGAGACGACAGACATGCCTGCCAAGGGACGGCAGAAAAACACGGCGAACTCGCAATCCCAGGACTCCTTCACCCCGTTGATTAGGAGCATCGGAACACAGGTAGCATCCTCCGTGACCGACGGGCTCTCCAGAAAAATGGATCAAAAAATTGCGGATAGTGTTCAGGCTGCTGAGCTTGCGATAGAGCGGCAACGGAAGGCTGCCCTCATTGAGATGCAGGCGGTTATCGAAGCCGAACGCACAAAGGCCATGGCGGACCTGCGCAAAACTGCCGCCTCCATTTCTAACAAGATTCTCGTGTCCGCCGCCTTCATCGGCGGCTCGGTGCTGATGGCCGCGGCCGCCCTGTTTCTTCATAGATAGATGAGAAACACCAATTTTGCTGACCGAGACATTTGCCAGACAAACCCGAATATCTAATGATGAATTCGACCTGCAAACAGAGACCCGCCCTAGCACTGCGTCTTGGCATCCTCAACAAAACGACACACCCACAGGCCTCGCCCATGAAGACACCCCTCCCTCAAACCTCGCTGAGTCTTCTCTCCCGTCTTCGCCACCCCGAAAACGGAGCACCTTGGCAGCAGTCCTGGAAATTGTTTCTCGAACTCTACAAGAAGCCCCTGTGGTCCATGGCGGCAGCAGCCTACGCCAAGTACACGAACGGCGATCGTCCTCCTCAGGCCTTCGTGGAAGACGTGGTCTCCAGTGTGATCGTCGAGGTCTTCACCCGGAACGGGTTTAAGCCCGAACGCGGGAAATTTCGATCCTATCTCGGCATGCTTGCCTACCGGAGGACCGTGGACCTGTTGAGAAAGACCCGTCCCCTAGACAGTGTTGCGATGGACGAGGGTAGGCTTGAAGGACCCGCCCCTGAGTTGGACAAGGAGGAATATAACAAAGCGCTTCTGGCCACCATGATTGCTGAGCTGCGGGAAACCATTCCTCACAAATGGTTCAGCATTTTCGAGCAGGTAAAACTCTTGGGGATTCCCGCCGCAAAGGTGGCGGAAGAGCTAAATGAAAGTCGCAGCGTGGTGGACAACACCGTCTACAAGGCGATGCAAAAGCTGAGAGAAATCGCCGTTAAGCCCGAATATCAAACTGAATACTACTTTAATAACTAAGCGCTCCCCATGAAGGATCCCATTTTTAAAAGCACGGACTCTCCGCTCAGCCCCGAAGAGGACAAGGATATCTCCGCGAGACTCGCGGCAGCTTACAAAGAGTACGATCAAGGTACGGACGATCCCGAAACCCAGAGCATCATCCGACTGGTGGAGGAAAAACTCAGGCATGCGTCGACTGAAGCGGACCAGAACTAGAATTTGCCATCCACGTACCGCCCCAATGGAATGACCTCCAAAAAAACGACTTACCGCTTCCAATGGCGCGTGGAAGGCCTTCGGAGTCTTTCTAAAAAAGGCTGCGACGCCCCTTTTTCAGACCGGTTGACGAAACGGGTTTAGTTGAAACGCGCCTCAATCCTCCCCCAAACGTATGAGAGAAACAGAGCACGAGATTTTCTGCCAGAACTGCCGGTCGGCCATTCCGGTCAGGCACACCTTCTATCTAGAGCTTAACACTCCCGATGAATGGGAGGCCTTGGCAGCCTTCGCAGCAGGGGCGTGCACCCCGACTGACTGCCCGGAGTGCGCACACGAGAATACCAAAGACTTTCCTGTCTCGGTGTATGATCCGCAAATAAACCGGATGTATTACTACATGCCGGCAATCAATGTCGCCGGAATGGACCTGACAGAACTGTTTGAGTTTGGGGGCGACGCCACTGCCACCCTGGTCGGAGTGGTATTCGAGCACCTTCGAAGCGCGGGGGCCCTCGATTCGGGTGGTCTCGAATATGGACTCAGGCAAGAGTCCTTCAGCTTCAGGGTTTTCTTCAGTCCCATAGAGGTCTTTCACCAGGCGGTTGCGGGGGCGCAAATTGCCGAGGCTCACCATGGGAAGGCGGAGATGTACAAATTGATCGAACCGCCCGCCGACTTTCTCGAGCGCGGCTCGCGCATGTACAAGCGCAACAAACTGAAATTTATCTACTGCCTTGGGCAAGGATTTGAAGAGGGGCGCACCTACAGCGAGAGCGATGTCGACCACGTAATTCTGCACGAACGCAGATATCTGCGGGAGAATCAGATCGACGGCTCCCATGCGCGGGTTGCTCTCGTGGAACTTGGCATCCTCGAGCGTACCAGTTGCGGAAGCCTTTACTGGCGCAAACCGGAGGCAGGAAGAATTCACGGCCTGAAATTTCCCTCCCACGTCGAGGGGTTCGAAAAATCCGGGTATACTTTTTACGACGAACCCAATCTCGGTTTCAGCGTATGCTACCGAAGAAAGGCTCTCGAAAGTACGGTGACCTTTTATGTCTACGGTGCCCCTGACTTGGAAATGAGCTCCAAGGCCATCGAAACAGAATTTTCGAACACTCGGGACGGCGTACTCATGCACTTTGAGAGCGAGGGACGGACCCCTGAAGTTTTGGAGGAAAAGCGGCTCACCATAGACAAGCACGACGGCCGTGCCGAAACGGTTTGTCACCTGACCATGCGGATCACCGATCCCGATGGCACCGCCCACCGGTCGCACGTTCTGCTGACCGCCTGGGAAGGACGCTATATCAAGGTGCGGATGACTTCACCGGATACGATTGTCGGTGATGACGAACTCTTGTCCCGGTTGGTCACTGCCTTGTTTAAAAAGATGGCAGTCGCTACGGCGCTTCCGGTGTCCGCTGTTGACTAGCGCGGGCTGTCGCATAGTTCGGGCTTGGCTTTTGCGTTTCACGCATTCACCTATCTAAAATGATTTACTCAGGTGAAGTTCTCGACGGCTACCGTGCGATCCGGCGCATAGGGGCTGGAGGCTTTGGAGAAGTCTGGCTTTGCCGAAACGAGGCATTCGGCGACTTGCGAGCGATGAAGTTCATTCCATCATCAGACAGGCCGCGGCTCGATCGCGAGCACGCTGCGCTGGCGAAATACAGGGATGAATCCGGAAGGCTCCTCAACAAGACGCTGATGCCTATAGAGCACGCAAATCTCAGGGCTGACGGAATGTTCTATATTATGCCGCTCGCAGA
>CAMCIN010000251.1 GCA_945874745.1 Akkermansia muciniphila
TGTATTGGTAGTGGGCCTTGGTACGCCCTCGGGGATCCGAAACTTTCAAGGGACGTTGCTGGGGTTTTTAACGCCTTTTTTACGGTCCGGTTCTTCTGTGGAACGCAGGTTCACCGCTTTCCGAGAGGGCATAAAGTCCTTGGAACAGCTCGAAGGGGAATCCAGAGGGCTCCGTGTGCTTAACCGCGAGTTGAGCGCCACCAACCAAACGCTGCGCGGCATGGAGGCGGAGAACAACCGACTGCGGCGGGCGCTGGGTTACAAGGAGCGGGCCGTGTTTCGTTTGATGCCGGCCCAGATCATCGGCCGCGACATTTCCACCTGGTTCAACCAAGTCATCATAGACCGGGGCAGCGAGGACGGTTTGCGGCGCGACATGCCGGTGCTCACGGAGGAGGGGTTGGTGGGTAAAACCACGGCCGTCTCAGAGCGTTCTTCCATTGTGATTCTCATATCGGACGAAAACTGCAAGGTCGCGGCCAGTGTGGAGAGTTCAAGGGAGCAGGGGATTTCACGCGGAGAACGGGCCTCCTCGGGGGCGGCGCCCATGCTATCGCTGTTTTTTCTGTCGAAACAGGCGGGTCTCAAATCCGGGCAGAAAGTGTTCACCTCGGGCGTAGGCGGCGTGTTTCCTTCAGGGATCATGCTCGGAGCGGTCCAGGATTTCCGGGTGCGCGAACTGGACGGGGTGGCTGCGTTGATTCCCGCGGTGGATTTGGCCACACTGCAGGATGTTTTCGTCGTGGTGAGCGAACCGAAGTAATGTTTTACGCCTTCATCATCGCAGCATTGGTGTTGGCGACGGTGGCCCAGCATTTTTTGGGGGCGGTGCCGCCGTGGGGGGCCCGCGTGTTTCTAATGCCTCTGGTTTTTCTGTACGGCGCCCTTTCGTTTTCCACTGGGGGGATGCTGTTTTTAGCTTTTTTGAGCGGGTTGATCTGGGACCTGCTTCACGCGCAATGGGTCGAGGACACAGTGGAACTGGGCGTCGGTTGGTCCGTGATTGTTTATGCTCTGCTCGGCATCATTATGAGCGGACTGCGGCCGCTGTTTTTGAGGGGACGCTGGGAGGTACACTGTCTTTTCAGTGGAATTGCGACCTCCGTGCTTGTACTGGCGGAGTACCTCATGATCTCACTCCGCAGGGAACCGCTTCGGTTTGAGTTTAATCCTGAAATCTGGGGGCGGATTCTTGGGGCGGGGGTGGTGGCGTTGGTGCTTTCTCCGTTTGTCTTCATGGCGCTTGGCTACCTGAGCCGATTGATGAAGCATCAGCATTACAGGCCCGAAAGGGGGGGGGGGCACCGTGAGCTTAGAAAACGCGAGACGCTCGAGCCGCGGGCCGGACCAGGAGTTGCGCCTGTACTTTCTGGCCTTTGTGATGGTTTCGGCCCTCGCGATCCTGATCGGGCGTCTTTGGTGGTTGGAAGTGGCCCACGGGGACCGCTGGGCGCGCCGCATCGCCTCCCGCTCCGAGGTCACCGTGCGCATTCCCTCAGTGCGCGGGGAAATTCGAGACAGGAACGGTCTGACGCTCGTAGGCAACCGTGCCAGCTGGGAGGTGGACTTCTATCTGCCTGATATGGTGCGAGGCTATCGGCAGCAGTATGGCAAGCCACCTGTGGCCACTTACACGGCCCCGGTGCGCCAGATGTTGAAAGAGAAGCGGGAGGAGGATGTGGTGCAGATCGTCAATAACACGATCATTCCAAGGTTGCGCGATTTGGACCTAGCGCGTGACTACAATTCGGTCCGGCTCCAGCGCCATTATCGAAACGACACTGAAGTGCCCTTCACCTACATCGAAGAGCTGGATTTCAAGACAATCGCGCGTTTTTCCGAAAACGATGTTGGCCTCCCCGGAGTGGAGATCGCCGTCCGTCCGGTGCGCCAGTACCTGTATGGCGCCTTGGCCAGCCACCTTCTGGGGTATGTTGGAGCCCCGTTGGACATCGACAAACTTCCGGACATCAAGAAGTACACGTTCTACCAGCCGGATGCCGAAGGCAAATCGCAGGTTGAGCTTAACATGGACCGCTGGCTGCGAGGAACTCCCGGGATGCGCGTATTGCAGCGCAACGTGAAGGGGGTGATCGAGACCGAAGTCCGCCGGATTGAGCCGAGGCAGGGCAATCATGTGTACCTCACCATCGACGCGCGTATTCAGTATATCGTGGAGCGCGCGCTCAGGGACGCCGGCGTGGGCCGCGCAGCAGCTGTGGTTGTGGACCCCAATAACGGGGAGTTGCTGGGCATGGCTTCCGTTCCCTCGTATGACCCGAACGTATTTATCCCCAGCATCACTAAGGAGGACTGGCAGCGGATTCGCACCGACGACACCAATCCCCTGACCAACCGGGCTATTCAGGGTTACGCGCCAGGCTCCACCTACAAGGCTGTTTCCGCCCTCGCAGGTTTTCGAAAGGGGCTCACGGTCAAAAACACTTTCGGTTGTTCGGGCGGAGTTTCCTACGGCAACAAGTTTATGAAGTGTTGGGTGATGGAAAAGCATCAGGCACCCCACGGCATGCTCGGACTGCCCGACGCACTGAAGTTTTCCTGCAACGCCTTCTTCTACCAGTGGGGCAATGCCGCGGGAATCGACCAGATTGTAGGCATCGGCCAGGCCCTGGGATTGGGGCAGCGCAGCGGCCTGCCTCTCACGGGGGAGGATCCCGGACTGGTTCCCGGCCCGGACTGGCTCAAAGTCGTCAGCCCTCAGGAGCGCTGGTCCAACGGGTACACGGCAAACGTCGCCATCGGCCAGGGGGCGGTGGAGGCCTCGCCTTTGCAAATGTGTTTTGTGGCCGCCACGGTTGCCAACCGCGGAAAGTCCTTCGTTCCCAAGCTTGTCTCCCGCGTGGTGGACATTGATGGAAAGGACGTGTTGGACGCCGAAACGGGGCAGTTGTTGGTGTCTCCCCAGCCTCTGTTGAGAGCGGACCTGCATGATTCAGGAATTTCTGACGAGGAGATGGAGCTGGTGAGGCGTGGGATGTGGAAGGTAGTGAACGAGCCCGGAGGCACGGGGAAAAAGGCGAAAGTCAATGGGGTGGAGGTGGCAGGCAAGACTGGGACGGCCCAGTTTTGGCGGGAAATCAACGGCAAGAAGGAGAAGGACAACCACACGTGGTTTATTTCGTTTGCGCCGTACGATCAGCCGAAATTCGCGGTGTGCGTATTTGTACAGGGGGCAAAGTCCGGCGGTGGAGTTTCCGCTCCTATTGCCCAGCGGATTTTGGAGCAGGCGCTCGCACTCGAGAAGGGCTATGACCCGGGAGTGAGCTGGTTGGACCCGGCCGTAGGAAGTTTTGCGCAGGTCGATGAGGTTAATTTCAAGACGGGACCGGTTTACACAGGCGAGGCGGCCGATCGAGAGACGGCCGACCACCACGCAGAGCCTGCTGCCAAGCCAGTGCGCAAGAAGTCCTCCGCGGCCGAGGCGGAGGCAGCACCGGACATCAAACCGGATGCTGACGAGCGCGGGAGTGTTTCGAAAAAAGCGCCTTTGGACGAGGCCAACGAGAAAAGAAGCTTTTTCGACCGGGTGTTCGGCCCTAGAAAGACAAGTCCTCCCATTTCAACACCCCCAACACCTCCGGGCAAAGTCGCCCGCTAATTTCCAGTGTTTTTTAACCTTTTTCCCAGACTTTTATCCATGACCGAACGCGTCAAACGCCTTCTTGGTTTCGCCCCAAGGCGGACCGGCAACACCCTCGTAATCAGTTCTGAAAAGCTAGAGCGGAGGGTTGCTCTGCTCGAAAACGGCATTCTTGAAGAGTACTCGATCGAACGCCAGACAGACCGCAATATTGTCGGCTCGATTTTCAAAGGACGGGTTAAGAATATTGAACATGGCCTCAAGGCGATGTTCGTCGACATCGGGTTCGAGAAAAATGCGTTTCTCCACTTTTGGGATGCCCTTCCAGCCGCGCTAGACAGCGGGGTCGAACAGGTGGAGCGCGGCGGTGCCGAGCGTCACAACAATAGCAACAAGCGGATCTCCGCAAAGGATATCCCAGACATTTATCCCATAGGGAGCGAGGTCCTCGTGCAGGTCACCAAGGGCCCCATTTCCACGAAGGGCCCCCGGATCACCACCAACATTTCCCTGCCCGGACGCTATCTTGTGTTGATGCCTTACAGCGATCAAAGCGGGATTTCTCGGAAAATCGAGTCCCCGAAGGAGCGGGAACGGCTTCGGAAAATTTTGCGTGAACTGGATGTGCCCCCTGGAATGGGGGTCATCATCCGGACGGTGGGGGAAGGCCAGCGCGCGCGCTACTTCGTGCGGGATTTGGGCCTGCTGCTGGAGCAGTGGCGCAAAATCGAGGAGGTCGTGAGCAAACGGCCCGCGCCCGTGTGCGCTTTTGAAGAGCCCGACCTGATCGAGAGGACCGTCCGCGACTTTCTTACTGACGAAATTGACGAGGTTCATTGCGACGACGAGTCGGCGGTCAAGCGGATGGGTGAACTGGTGGGCCAGATTTCCAAGCGCTCAAAAAGCCGGATCCAGCACTACTCCGGCACGATGCCGATTTTTGAGAATTTCGGAGTACAAAAGCAGATCGACGACGCCTTTCACCGTCAGGTGTGGCTGCCTTGTGGCGGTTACATCGTCATTGATGAAACCGAGGCGCTCATCGCCATCGACGTCAATACGGGGCGCAACAAGGGCGGCAAGGATGTGGAAAAGACGATTCTACAAACCAACATCGAGGCGGCTGACGAGATGGCCCGGCAGATGCGGTTGCGGAACATCGGAGGGCTGATCATTGGCGACTTCATCGACATGAAGAGCAGGAAGGATCAGCAGACGGTTTTCCAGCGGATGAAGGAGCGGCTAAAGCGCGACAAGGCCAAGACCCACGTACTGCCCATTTCTCCCTTGGGACTGATGGAAATGACCCGGCAACGCGCTCAGGAGTCGATTTCAGGCGCCGTTTACGAGTCCTGCCCGTATTGTAATGGACGGGGCAAGGTAAAGAGTTCAATGACGATGAGCGTGGAACTCCAGCGGGCCATGCATTTGGTGCTGCGCAAATATCCCGAGATTCACGAATTGAAGGTGACGGTGAATCCTCATGTGTTGCAGCGTTTGCGTGCTGAGGACGAAGAGCTGCTGATCGAAATCGAGCGGAAATACGCCGGGCGCCTGACCTTTCGTGCGGATCCGACCTACCACCACGAGCGGTACACGATCGTGGATTCCAACACCGGCCAAGAACTCAAGGGTTAGTTTGCGGTGGGTTTCCGGCTCGTCTCAGACGGCCGGGAAGCCAGCGTTTTGTTTGGGGCCCGCATATGGGAGAGTTTTATCTGCATCGCCTCGGTCCGTTTCTGGTGGAGTTTGGGCGAGGGTCAGGGATTGGGGTGCGGTGGTACGGGCTTTCGTATGTGCTCTCCTTTCTGCTGGCGCATTGGTTGCTGGTGCGGCTTGCCCGCAGGGGGCTGGCGCCCATTGCTGCGGATAAGGCAGGCGACTTTATCACTTGGGCAGCCCTCTTTGGCGTGCTCTTGGGAGGGCGGCTCGGTTTTGTGCTCCTGTATGATCTGCCCCACCTGCTTGATGAGCCACTAAGTGTTTTGCGTGTTTGGGAGGGGGGGATGGCCAGCCACGGGGGCATTCTCGGGCTTGTTTTTTACACTTTGTATTACGCGCGGGCCCACCGGCTTTCCTGGACCGGGATTGGCGATGCCCTGGTGTGTGTCGCGCCGCCCGGTATCTTTCTTGTGCGGATTGCTAACTTTATCAACGGCGAGCTCTACGGTCGCGAGACGCGGGTAAGTTGGGCCGTGCAGTTTCCCACCGAAATCAGGGAGTCTCTAGGGCTTCTCGAGGGGACTCCCTACGCAAGCCTCCAGCCTGACCTCGTGCTGGAGCAACTGCGTGCGAGATCCAGTGCCGACCCCGCAGGACTCGAAGCAGCACTGCGCGGCGTGCTGCCGCCACGGCATCCATCCCAGATTTACGAGTCTTTGCTCGAGGGGGCCCTTCTTTTTGTGATACTTTGGACGCTCAAGACCCGCTTCCGCCTACCCACAGGGGTGGTGACCGGCGCTTTTTTCGTGTTGTACGCGCTGTTGCGCATCGCCGGCGAACAGTTCCGCCAGCCCGAGGACTTCAATTTCGGCATGCCTCGTGGCGTTTTTCTGTCCCTGTTTCTGATCTTGTTGGGCGTTTGCTTTGCCTTGTTTGGTTGGCGTAGAGGGGATTATCAGGGCGGAGGCACGGGCTTTGCC
>CAMCIN010000252.1 GCA_945874745.1 Akkermansia muciniphila
TCCAAAAACTTTCCCAGCGTTGCCGGCGGCTGGAAGAAAACAGAAGACAGAAAACCGGCATCTCAAAACAAACACACAACCCCACGATGACCGCCTCTCTTGTAGCGTAAACAAACCGCTCGTGAGGTCATTGATTCAGAAACGCGCCGAGCGATCACGGTGACAGCCGCAAGCAACGCGCTTACAAGCGCTTTCACGGGTAGTGACATGGTGTTTCACCTCCTTTTTGAGGAAAATTGCGGGTTTCAACAGCGAAACTCGCGCCTCATGTAACTATACCGCTTTTTCGGCAGATTTGGGCAGGGGGGCAGGCATTAAGCGCTCGGCGTTTCGTTGCCCTCTGAAGGGTTTCCTCTCCACAGGCCCTCTTTGATGCTGTAACCGACAGCGGTGTACCCTCGGATGCGCTTCCGGTACATTTTCGACAGCATGGGCACAGCCTCATCAACGTAGTCGTAAACCCGCACTTCTGTTTTCCCAGCATGCAGTCGGTGTAGTCGCCCGACGTACTGCTGCAAGGTGCCACTCCAGGAGACCGGCAGCGTCAAAAACAGGGTGTCCAGGCGCGCATCATCAAAACCTTCCCCAATATACCGTCCGGTCGCGATGAGCACGCGGTCGGTGCCGGTGCTGATTTCGGCGATTTGGGCCGCGACCTTCCGACGCTGTTTGATGCCCTGTCCCCCTTTGAGCGAAACGATGTTTTGCACCCGTCCTTCCAACGCGGCAGCGAACCAGTCCGCGTGAGAGGTGCGCTCTGTGAGCAGAATTGGAGAACGCCCCTCGCGCACGGCCGCAACCACGTCCTCGATGATTTGCTGGTTCCGGCGCTCGTTTTCCGCAAGCAAGCGGTAGATCTCTTGAATCGGCAGGGGTTCCTCCGAAGGAGGGAGTTGAAACACCGTGGGACATGGGTAAACCACATGCTCAAACGGACGGAGGGCAGCGTGTTTCCTGGCGTCCACCCGGAATCTGATGGGGCCGCACTGCATGAAGATGATCGGGTGATGGCCGTCCTTCCGGATGGGAGTCGCGGTCAGACCGAGCACGTACTTTGCCCTCACCTGCCGTAAGACCTGCTCAAAGCTGTACGCGGAAAGATGGTGGCACTCGTCTACAATCACGTGTCCGTAGTCGCCAGCGCATTCGTGGACCTCCCCCTTTCGCCCGAGGCTCTGAATGACGGCAACGTCGATTTGCTTCGTGGGAATCTTTTTGCCCCCGCCAATCGCGCCGATCTCACGGCTGGGGACGTCCAGAAACAACGAGAGCCGTTCCCTCCATTGGTCCAGCAACTGTTTGCGATGCACAAGGACCAGCGTGTTGACTCCCCGCTCCGCGATCATCCGGGCAGCCACCACCGTTTTGCCGAAAGCCGTCGTCGCCGAGAGCACTCCATCCGCATGGGGCAGCAGGGCACAAACCGCCTCCTCCTGCTCGGAATAAAGCGTGCCATTGAATTTCAACTGCAATGGCGTCCCCTGAAATCGTTCGTCCTGTACCACCGGGAGAACGTTGTGCGCTTTGAGCAAACTCGAACACTCCTCAAAGCATCCCCGAGGAAGTGCGACGAACTGTCCGATTTCCTCCCCACAGCGAATCACCCGTGGTTTTCCAAACGTGGAGAGTCGCATCGCCTGGTTCCTGTAGAACTCTGGATTCTGGAAGGCTGCGAGCCGTAAAATTCTGTTTACCAGCGCGGAAGGCAGACCCGTCTTCTCCACGTACACGAGGTTGCCCCGCACCACCCGAACCTCGGCGGGAAGCGGCCCCTCGACGAGCGACTCACTCCCTCTCTTTGAATGGGCCCGCAACCACGGTTCTTCGTCTAACGCATCAGCGTCCAAGTTGACTTCCCGCAGGCCAATGACGTTCCCCGTCCGCTCGAGGGCCGCGACCACGGACTCCACCTTGGCTAGTGGCAGGAGTGGCCGCTCGCTCAAAAACGCCCATTGATCCGGATAAGGCTCCAAATGCCCGTCTACAAAAACGCTGTTCCCCTCTTTACGGGGCCCACCTTGAAGTGGAAGGGCGATCAAATTTCCGAAGCCTCCCTTCGGCATGGTATCCTGGTTTGGAAACAACCGATCGTAGGAATCCAGTCCGATCTGGTGTCGTTTCTCCATGGTCTGTGTGAGCAACGCCGTCCCCAGTTTCCGAGCAGTCACCGCGGGGATTGCATTCTCGAAAAACACCCAGACATGCCCACCCTTCCCCGAGCGCGAGCGTTCCAATGCAGCGGATATTCCCCAGCTTTCGCACGTTTCCACGAAGGCACTGGCATCCTGCTGCCAGCCGTCCTTGTCAAAGTCAGCCGCCAGAAAATGACAGGTCTCATCCGGGAGAAGTGGATACACGCCTACCACCTCCCTACCCGTTAGATGCCGCTGAAGTGCCTCGTCGGTGAGCGGCAAAAAGGTCCGTTTAGGACGTCCGCTGGCATCGCATGCGTTCCAGTCTTTCAAGCTGGCAGGGGAATACCCTGACTTCCCATCCCTGCCAGTCCAGCGCTGCGCGTACACATCCTCGCGCCCGCGAAAAAGACGCCGAAACAGGGCGATTTTCTCGTGTGCCGCAGTCCCTGCGTTTACCTCTCCAACTTTGCGGGACGAGGTGCCGACGGCCCCCGCTGAGAAACGCGATTCCAGTGACGGCAACGGGATGCCGTGCTCAAGTAACGCCCTGCGCAGAAGAGCATTTTCCAGTCGAAGCCTGTCGCTTTCACTCATGCGCTCAGGAGGCGGCTCGCTCGAGGTGTTCTCCGTGAAGGGTTCCATCCGATTCCTGGTCATTGTATGCTTTAAGGGGGCTCCTCCTCACCAAGCGCCGCCGGCCCATCAGGATCCTCCAGCGCCATGAGCAACGCAGCCATTGCCAACTGAACTGTCTTTCCCAATCCGACCTTGATCCGCAAGCACCAACCGGGGGAACTAGGCGTCAGGAGGGAACTAGGGGTCAGTGTTCTTTCATTTTCTCAACCAGGAATACTCCGCGCCATATCGGAGCTTCATCAGAAGCAAATGACATCTGTAATTTGTGACGGAAAGAAAATGAACACTGACCCCTATTCTGCTCCACTCGTGCATCCCCGCTGCTTTGCCCAGCGCGGCCAGCCATTCCAACCGATGAACCGCTCCCGCCGCCCCCAGCAGCCTTGGCCAAAGGTGTCCCGCAGGTACTGGCGTTCGGGCTGCGGGCGCTCACACTCCGCGATGCGCTTGGCGTAGGGGAGCGCCGCGAAAGCGAAGAGGGAGGTTTTGGTTAGCCGTTGGGTTTGCAGCGCTACCAAGCGCCGTCATCGTCCAGGGTCAGGATCTTGAGAAAGATTTCCCGGTCCTTTTTGGAGTCCGCCGAGGCGGGCATGAGCATCCCCAGAATGGAGGCTCGCACGAGGATCAGCGGCTTGCGCCCCCACCATTTGCCCAAACGGGTCAGGGTCTGGCCTTTGTTTGCCTTCCGCTCTTTGTAGGACTCGGCAGAGAGAGGATCGATGGGAAACTGGGTTTCAATGAAGGAGGGCATGGGGTGGGATTGAGTCGCTTAGACCGGACTCAGGTGGAGGAACTTAAGGCCGTCGAATGTTTGAAAATCAGAGTCGAAAGAAACGAGGCGGCAACCCGAGGCGATAGCAAGGGCCGCGAGATAGGCATCGGTCCAGAGGCGGTGCCGGAAAGTAGGCTGGGTGGAAAAGACAGCCAGTTCCTGTTCCAAACCCGCCGGTTCTTGAAGGAATCCCACTCCCGGCGCTTGAAGATAGTCGCGGTACACCTCCCACGCCCGCGTGGCGGGCAATGGCGGGTTGGCCATCCGACTCTGCGTCACCAACCGCAGAAACCCGAGCATCGTAACCCGACAAAAAACGGTCAGCTCAGCAGCATCATTTTCCCAATAGTGAAGCGCCGCTGAGTGATGCACATGGCGCGCATCCGTGAGCGCAAGCCACACATTGACATCGAGGAGGTCGGTCATGGCGCCTCGTCGGACAGACCCCAGGCGCGTCTGAGTTGTTCGAGGTCCTCCTGATCGAGGATTGCATAGAGCTCAGCATTGGTCAGGGCTGGTGTTGGCGGTGCCCCGGGCGTCTTCTCAAAAAGCACAGGCAACGGCGCGCGTTTGGGGCGCAGTTGAGGACTCTGCAGATGGGGCGATTTGAGTCCCGCTTCGATGTAGCGGGTGAGGAGTTCCTTGAGTTTGAGGCCGGACTGGGCGGCGCGAGCTTTGACCTCGCGAAAGAGCGGGTCGGGGATTTCGAGCGTGGTGCGCATGGAAGCATTTTAGCACAAAAGCACACAGGGCTCAATTCGGAACGCCTTGGGACGGTAAAGGAGGATGGGAAGGATGGCCTGGCCAGAACACTAGGCACGATACAGCGGAGTAACCCTTCATCCCTCACCGGTCATCTTTCTGCCTGAATCCGTGAGACGGTACTTTTGCAGGCGACTGTTGGGTTTCTCGGGAAGTGTGTATTGGATCAGTCCCGCTGAGAGTGCCGGAGCAAGGTAGGTTTCCCGCAACCGCCGCCGGCTTTTCAGTCCAAATGCCTCGCGAATGTCCTCATTTCCAGGCGGCTCCCGATGGGCTGGAAGGTGAAGGAGTTTTTCCATATAGTCACTGACTGGTGCCGTGACTGGTGCCGTGACTGGTGCCGTGACTGGTGCCGTGACTGGTGCCGGCTGCTCTCCGCCTCTCCGCGACTGTTCCCGGGCAAGCGGCAGGATTTCTACAAGAGGAACGGTGAAGCGGACGCGCCCGGCGAGTTCTTCGATCGTTGGTTCCGGATCTGGGAGACGCCCTGCTTGATGTCCTCGGGCGAGGCCTCTTCCACCGCCCAGCAAAGGATGCAAAGTTCCTTGCCGAGAGAGGGGTGCACGGGAATGGGCTTGGCCGGGTTCTTTTGGAATTTGGCGCTCGGAAGTCCGTTGGCGCGGAGGCGGCGGCTGGCCTCTTCCCAGAAGGCGGGGACAAGTGCCAGGCAGCGCAGACGGTCGATCAGCACCCACAGCGATGGATCGGAAACGGTTGGCAAGGGGACCGAATCAGCTTCGGCCATTGCGCCAAGTCCGTCTCCGCGGTGTTCTGAAATGCAGATCATCTCCGAATTTTCTTTTCCCTTGGGGACATGGACGAGGAAGCCATGGCGCGCCTCTTCCGGGATAAACCCGAGCCCGATGGGCTTGCGTGCGGACGGTCGTGTGTTGGGCAGCATGTGCTCACCTCTCTGGAGGCCGGTAGGGCGAATCAGCGGGTTCCCGACGAACAAGTCCTCGAATTTGCCCGGCAAGAATCGCGGGCCGTTCTGACATTCAACCGTCTGCACTTTGTTCGGTTACACAAACAACCAGCGATTCATCACGGCATCCTTGTTTGTTCTGAAGATCCAAACTTTGAAGCGCTTGCCCTGCGGATTCACCGCGCCGTGCGATCCCTCTAATCGCTCGAGAGGCAGGCTGTCCGGATCAATCGGCCGTGAACATTTGAACGGCACCGATCCGATCTCCAATCCGAACCTGCCGACACCGGTCAAAGGGTGGAAACGTGCGAGTGTCCCTACAATTGTAGTTGAACCTTTCCCATTACATCTGTAGTGGATTGGGTAGCCACCATGCCTTCGCTACCCGACATTTCCGAATCCGAGTGGACCCTGATGGAAGCACTCTGGGAGTCTTCTCCTCAGACTGCCTCCGAGCTAACCAAGACGCTCCGCCCAACGATGAACTGGGCTGAAAACACCGTGCGCACCCTTCTGACGCGTCTACTGGGCAAGGGCGCGCTCAAGACGGGTGAGAACGCGTCCGGCACGCGCACCTTTGAGCCCGCCGTGAAACGCGAGATCTGCGTCCGGGCTGAGGGTGAGTCCTTCATGCAGCGTATTTTCGGTGGCGCGGCCAAACCGCTGCTCGTCCACTTTGCGCAGAACAGCAAGCTGACTGCAGCGGAGATTCGCGAGTTGAAGAAGATCCTCGATCAATCTTTGAAACCCTGACCTGCCATGCACTTTTTGACGCTCTTCGTGGACTGGCTCCTTGCGGCCAGCGCTCGTGCCTCATTGCTGACGGCAGCGGTGTTCATCATTCAGTCCCCGCTGCGATACCGCGTGCCGGCGCGCTGGCGGTATGCAATGTGGATCCCAGTTCTGGTGGTGTTGCTGGTGCCGAGTTTTCCGGAAAGCAACTGGAGTGTTCATTCCATCATCCGATTATT
>CAMCIN010000253.1 GCA_945874745.1 Akkermansia muciniphila
TACTCCGGTTATAGTTGAGATGTGGTATCGCTTCCAAAAGCCCGTTTCACAAACAGGCGGAGAGCCACACCAATGCGCTCCCCTTTTGCCGAGTCATCCGCCGGAGGGAAGCCTTCCCCACACCCCGCTAAGCCGGGCAAAAATCCGCCAAATAGTGCGCGATGATTTCCTTCAAGGGGGGAGGCGCGGGCAGCCCCAGAGCCAAAGCGCGGCCTCCATCGACCGACACCGGCCAGTTGTCCACGATGCCCTGGATGCGCGGGTCAAAGGCGTCGACGATCGGTCCAAGCCTCATCCCGCGCTCGCGAGACAGTTCCAAAAGCGTCTCCCCGGCCAGCAACGGGGTGACACGGTGCGCCGGCAACCCGACGGCGCGGTCGTCTCCAAAGCGCTCCGCCGGAACCTCGTGCAGCGCGACCAAAGATTCGATGACGGTCCGGTAGCCAGTCATCGGATGGCACTGTTCGCGGCGCACAGGAAGCAGGCAGGGCTCCCCGGCAAGCGGTTCGCGGAACATCCCGCTCGCCCAACTTGAGGCCGCTGCGTTGGGTTTTCCGGGGCGGATGATCACCGTGGGCAGGCGGGCACTGCGTCCGTCAAAGTGGCCCTTCCTGGAATGGTCGTTTACGAGCAGTTCGCAGATGGCCTTGGTCATCCCGTAGGTGGTCTGCGGCGCGAGTTTTGTGGCGTCCGTGTTGGGGTCCTGCATCACGCCGCCTCCGAAACAGGCGATGCTGCTGGCGAACACGACCCGCGCCCTTCCCCCCAGCGCACGGGCCGCCTCAAACACGTTTCTGCCGCCATCCAAGTTTACCCGGAGCGCGTCATCAAAGCGCTCCTCGCATTCGCCACTGACCATCGAGGCGAGGTGGAAAACCGAGGTGGCCGGGTCGTCCCCAACCGCTGCAAACACAACCTCCCGCCGGCTGATGTCGCCACTGATCTGGCGCACACGCACGTCACTGCAGGCCCGGGTGAAGCGGGCATCGAGCAGGACGATCTGCTCGATTGTCTCGGGGGCGCCCGAGGGACCGGTGAGTTCGCCTCGTTGCAAGAGCTTTTCGCAAAGCTGGGAGCCGAGGAAGCCTCCCCCGCCGGTGATGATAACTTTCATGGGTGGGTCGGGAGATCGTTTACAATTGGCTGCCGGTTACTCAGGAATGGAGCCCATGAACATGGATAAAGCACTTACGGGACACAAGGTCGGTTTCGTCGGTCTGGGAAACATGGGAAGCGCAATGGCCCGCCACCTGCATGAAGCTGGGGCGGAGGTTGTTGTCTGGAACCGTAGCCCACAACCTGCGGAAGCGGCCGAGGCACGGGGCATGCGCCGGGCAGCCACGCTCCCCGGTCTCGCCCGCGAGGTCGGCGGGGGAACCATCTGCCTCAACCTTACCACCACCGAAGTGGTCCGCGAAGCCGCCTTCGGAAGCAACGGTCTCGCGGCAGGTCTTTCAGAAAACGCGTTGCTCATCGACTTCGGGACCACGGGCGTCCCCGAGACCCGCGAGTTTGCAAAACGCACCGCGTGGGTGGACGCGCCGGTCTCCGGCGGGCAGGTTGGCGCGGAGGCCGCAACCCTCACCATCATGGCTGGCGGCAGCGACGAAAACTACCAGAGGGCGCTTCCCGTGTTCCGGGTGCTAGGACAGCGCAGTACGCACATGGGCCCCTCAGGTGCAGGGCAGGTCACCAAACTGGCCAACCAGCTCATCGTCGCGCAAACCATCGACGCCGTCGCCCAGGCGCTGCGGCTGGCCGAACTCTCCGGGGTGGACCCCGCTTTGGTGAGGGAGGCGCTCCTTGGCGGCTTTGCGGAAAGCAGAATCCTCAACCTGCACGGCGACCGGATGGTCCGGCGGGATTTCAACCCCGGCGGCCGCGCCGCACTGCAACTCAAGGACGTCCGCCTGATCTGCGAACTGGCGGAGTCGCTTCACTTCAGTTCGCCCACACTGGACAACTGCCGGAAACAATGGGAACGGTTTGTGCATGAGGAGGGGCACGGCGAAAAGGACCACTCGGGACTTTTCCTGCTGTACGACAAACCCTAGAACGCGTGCCTACAACGCGGACGCATTCGCTCTAAAACCGGGCCAGGCAACCTCAGCACTACCACTCCACCGTCGCCAAGGGCGCGGCCATCCCCTCCCCCCATGAAACCACCCCCCGCCAGTCGCGCCCGCTTCGTGGTGCTCTTTTTCGCCATCACCCTGGCCATCGTGACCTACGTGGACAGGGTCTGTATCTCACAGGCGGCGCCGCTCATGCAGCAGGACATGGGCTTGACCAAAACCCAGATGGGTTACGCCTTCACCGCCTTCGGCATCGCCTACGGCCTCTTCGAGATTCCCGGCGGCTGGCTCGGGGACCGTTTCGGCCCGCGCCTGGTGCTGCTGCGGGTCGTGTCGCTCTGGTCGATCTTCACCATCGCGACCGGATGGGCTTGGAACCTCGCCTCCCTGGTGGTCTCGCGCTTCCTCTTTGGTGCGGGCGAAGCGGGTTGCTTTCCCAATATCACCAAGGCGTTTACGCACTGGTTTCCCCCGGCGGAGCGCGTCCGCGCACAGGCCGTCTTGTGGCTCAGCGCGCGCTGGGGCGGCGCGTTCACTCCGCTGATCGTGGGCTGGATGCTGGCCACCGGCGGCGAGGGCCGTGCAGGACTGGGAATCCACTACAAGTGGGTGTTCTTGCTCTTCGGCATGCTTGGCATCGTGTGGGCCGTTCTTTTCTACCGCTGGTTCCGGGACCACCCCCGGGACCATCCCTCCGTCAATGCCGCCGAGCTGGCCCACATCAACGACACCTCCGACGGCGGCTCGCACGAGATGCCCTGGCGCGCGTTGTTCTCCTCGAGCACGGTCTGGATGCTGTGGCTCCAGTACTTCTTCATGTCGTACGCTTGGTACTTCTACATCACCTGGTTTCCGACCTATTTGAGGGAACAGTTCCTCACGCTGACCGAAATGCAGCGGGCGCTGCTGGCTTGCGTGCCGCTCTTCTGCGGCGGCATCGGTTCGATCGCCTCCGGCCTGCTCGCGGCAAAACTGGACCGCTGGCTGGGGTCGATTTCCCTGACTCGGCGCGTGCTTGGAGTGGGCGGCATGGGGGCGGCCGGGGTCATGTTGCTGGTGTCGCTCCAGTTCAGCAATCCCCTCGGCTCGGTGCTCGCGGTTGGACTCGCCAGCCTCTTGAGTGACCTCTCGATGCCCGGTTCCTGGGGAGCGTGCATGGACGTCGGGGGCCGCCACACCGGCGCCCTCTCCGGCAGCATGAACATGGCCGGCCAGATCGGCGGGGCAATCGCCCCGATGGCCGTGCCCCTCGTTTTAAGCGCCACCAACAACAATTGGAGCGTCAACATCGCCCTGTTTGCGGCCGCCTATTTTCTCGGCGCAGTCTGCTGGATTTTCGTGCATTCGGACCACCGTTTGCAGGAACCCCACCCATAGCAACAAGCCGTTCGGCCATAGTTTTTTGTCATGGTTATGGGCTACGGCGAATGCGGCCCAGGTCCGCTCCAGTTAGTCAGCGTGGCCCCCTGCCCTTTGGAGCGGCTCCCAATTCCGTACCTGGTTTGCTCAATCGAGTCGCCGCCGTGAGTTTGTGTGCTTTTTTTAGGCTCCTCGCTATTTTCAGTGGGTGAGCGCTTCCGGTAAGCGAGACAGGACACTTCAGGCACTGGCATGATCCTTGAATGGCTGTTGCTCTGGAGGATGCAGTGTCCGACTCCGTCGGGCCTCTTAAAGACGGCCAGTGAGCCTCTTGTTTAGACATCTCGCCCCCCAAATCAGTCGAATGTTCGGCTCCCTTTTTCTAAAAAACAGGGCCTGTCTGCCAGGCCCTATCTGCCGGGCCCTGCGGGCCCGCCGATAGCTAGCCGGTCGGCAAGCGAGCCCCGCGAGCGCCGCCACCGGTCTCTCCAAAACCAGCGGCCCGCCCCGGCAGGGGCGCAAGACCGCCCCGTTGTGGGCGCGCCCCGGTTCTCCGGCCCCGCCGGGGCCGGCGCTCTCGTTGGAAGGGACCGGGGGCGCTCGCAATGCCTCGCTGCCGCCCGGCTAACTGTCTCCGCTCCCTCCGGGAGCGCGAGCGCCCTTCTCTCTATTCGAAACTTTAGCTAATTTGGGTCATGTGCCGCAGATATCCAGGCACAGATTTAGCAGATGAGTGGAACTCATAAAAACATCTGTGGTAATCTAAGCCATCTGCGGATCACTTCCCGGTCCATCCTGAGCGAGTGAAAAGGTACCCACCGAAAACAGCGAGGAGCCTTTTTCGGTTGCTTACCGGGCTTGCTCCATCCTGAGTGGAACTCCCCCCAATGGCTACCCGGACAAACAATCGGCAGGCGTGCATCTTGAGATCCGTGTTGCGGGCATTGTTGTGCGCCTGGGCCTGCTCCCCATCCGGCTCCGGCGCCGGCATAGAAGACGGGGTTGAATTTTTTGAGAAGGAAATCAGACCACTGCTTGCGCAGCACTGTTACGAATGCCATTCGGCCGAGAGCAAAAAACTCAAAGGGGGGCTGCGGCTGGATTCCCGGGAGGCCGTCCTCCGGGGCGGGGACTCCGGCCCCGCCGCCGTCGCTGGCGACCCCGAGACCAGCCGGTTGGTGGTGGCGGTAAGCGGACTGGACAAGGACTTGGAGATGCCGCCCAAAAAGCCGCTGGAACCCGCCCAAATCAAGGCCCTCACGGAATGGGTCCGCCGTGGGCTTCCCGCCCCAAAGGAAACCGCCGCCGCGTCCAAGGCCGGGTTTGGAATGACGTTGGAGGAGGGGCGGTCCTTCTGGTCCTACAAGCCGGTGACGCACCCGGTTCCTCCCACCGTCAGCCATCCCGAGTGGGTGCAGCAGCCCGTGGACAGATTCATCGTCGCCAGGCTCGAAGCGGCAGGCCTCGCACCGGCGCCCAAGGCTGACAAACGCACGCTCCTGCGGCGGGTGTCCTTCGCCTTGGCCGGCCTTCCTCCCAGTCTGGAGGAGACCGGCGCGTTTTTAGCGGACGATGCGCCCGGTGCGTTTGAGCGGGTGGTGGACCGGTTGCTGGCCTCGAGCGCGTATGGCGAGCGCTGGGGCCGGCACTGGCTGGACGTGGTGCGCTACGCCGACACCTGTGGCAATGCCTCCGACTATCCGGTCCCTCAGGCGGTTCTCTATCGGAACTGGGTGATCAAGGCCCTCAACACCGACATGCCCTACGACAGGTTTCTCCAGGAACAGGTCGCCGGAGACCTGCTGCCGGGTGAAGACGGGGAGGCGCGTTACCAACGCATCGTGGCCACCGGATACCTCGCCATGGCGCGCAGGTTTGCCGGAAAGGGCGGGGAACTGCACCTCACCATCGACGACACCATCGACAATCTTTCCCGCGCCGTTTTGGGTTCCAGCATCGCGTGTGCGCGCTGTCACAACCACAAGTTTGACCCCTTCACGATGGAGGATTACTACGGGCTGTACGGTTTTTTCAGCAGCAGTCGCTACCCCTACCCGGGCGCCGAGGGGGATTCCCGCCAAAGTCAGTTTGTCCCGCTGCTGCCGCCTGAGGAGAAGACGCGGCTGACCGCACCACACCAGCAGGCCACTGTGGCGGCACAGGCGGCGCTCAAGGCGCTTGAGAACGAACAGGCCGCCTTGAAGGCGGCGGTGGAAACGCCCGAAAAGGAGGAGCGCTCAGCCAAGCTCAAAGTGCGGTTGGAGGCTGCAAAAAAGGAATTGGCGGCGGTGGCCGCGCAGGCTCCCGTGTTGCCTGAGGCTTACGCCATCGCCGAAGGCGAGAAACCGGCCAACGCCAGAATCCAGCTGCGCGGCGATCCCAAAAACCTCGGGGCGGAGGCGGGGCGGAAGTTTCCGGAGATTCTAGGCGGGATGCGTTTGCCCGGGGACATCCAGGGCAGCGGGCGGCTGGAGTTGGCGCGGTGGCTGAGTGCGGCTCAAAATCCGCTGACTGCCCGGGTGCTGGTGAACCGCGTGTGGCTGCAACATTTCGGGGCGGGCCTTGTGTCGACGCCAAACGACTTTGGCAGACAGGGACAGGCGCCCTCGCATCCAGAGTTGCTGGATTACCTTGCCAGCCGCTTTGTGCAGGAGGGCTGGTCGCTGAAGCGACTGCACCGGAGCATCCTGTTGTCGCGCACCTGGCAGTTGGCGTCCGAGGCGCCGGAAGGGGCCGCGGAAAAGGATCCCT
>CAMCIN010000254.1 GCA_945874745.1 Akkermansia muciniphila
TGTTTGCTGACCCCCCTTACTCTAAAAAAGTGGGTGACAGGGATTTCTCCGAGGAGCTTCTGCGCAATCCAAGGCTGCCTGCGCTGCTTGTTCCCGGAGGAACTTTTGTGTTGGAAGTCGCCCAGAATTGGGCTTTTCCGGAGGAAACGGGCTGGGAGTGTCTGCGCCGCAAACGGTACGGCTCCACCGAGACGCTGTTTTTGAAACGCCCGGAGTGAACCCCTCGCTCCCTACTCCTCAAAAGTTTTGCCCAGTAAAACACCCCCCTTGTGACGCTTCCCGCAGCAGCCGCGACCTTCCGTGCGGGTCACTTTTTGCTCACTCCTCGGGAGCGGTGGGGTAGCATCAGATGCCAGCACAGATGACACAGCCAAATGAGGCGCCTGCGGATTACCCTCAGGCCCTCTTCTCATCTGTTAAATCTGTGACGGCATGACATCTGCGGATAAATCTCTGCGGCAAAGGCTTGTCGGCTTTGCTTGGAAACACCCGCGTGGGAGCCGCTCCCGGCGGCAGTTAAAACTCCTCGGGCCCTGCGTGTTCCTCCGCAATCGCGCGAGTGATCGCATCCTCAAAGATGCGGAACCGCTTGGTGACAAACAAAGGATCCTTCTGTTCGGTTAAATCCAGGTAGGTGTCTAGGAACTCCTCCAAGGAAAGTTCCTCGTACTGGTCGATCGGGGTGTGGATCAAGTCGTCTCGGAAAGCCAGCCTGTGGGTCGCCTCAAAACAGCATAGCGCCATTTCAAAGTCGACGTCATCAAACTCCTCGCCAAAGAGTTCCGCAACCTTGGTGCTCGCATCGCACTGCACCAGTGCATCGCTCACGTAGTGGATGATTTCAACAAGGGAGGAGGTGTAATAGGTGCTCATCAGGAAGGCGGGGGCGCACTATTGTTTGGCAGCCTCGAGAAACTCAAGAAACTTGGGCTTCGCCGCCTGTACCGTTTCGCGCGGGCCGGTCATTTTTACAAACACGTTGCCCGCGGGATCCTCCACGATGGCCCCCAGAAGGGCGTAGTTTTCCATCGGAACCGCCGACTGCCCGGGCATCCCGGCGGAAAACGTCCCCTCCGTGGTCACCAGGGTCGTCTTTCTGCCCCCCAGCGTTTTGGACTCGACCTTGTCAGCCCCCGGGGCGCTCTGGAACTGGCGGATCCAACGTTGAATGTTCGACTCCAAATCCCCACCGCCGGAGGGGCCAAAGTGGAAGAAGGTGATCTCGGCGCTCTTGGCCGCTCCGAGTCCGGGCACCGTGAGCTGTGCTTTCCTCATTGAGGACTGAAGGGGCACCCAAGCCCAGTCGGAAGGGCGTTTGAATTTGAGTCCGCCCACTTCAAAGGACTCCGGGGCGGAGTCGGCGGCGCGCGCGACCTGCGCGCAGAGGCTCGCTGACACAACGAGAGCGGGAACGAGGGTGTTAAAAAGAAGGCGCGGGCTCATGGGTAGGAATGGATCAGGGGTGGTACTCGGAGTCGGAGAGGGTTGATGGGGAGGCAGGGGGGCAGGGGAAGACGGAACAAAACAGGGGCTGAACACCGGGGTGTCCTCACCTGTTCCGACCGCACAGGCTCTACTGCATAGTGCAAGTGCGGGCTGGCTTCAAGCCGTCCGATGGGTCGGAGTGCCCCCGGGGGGAAGGGGAGGCTCCTCCCAGCAGGGGGTGTGCCCCGGATCAAGCAGAGTGCGCCTGCGGGGTGTGGGCCGCTCCAGCGCGCAGCGGGGCAAAGTGCTCTAAGAGGGAGGAGGTTTCTGCGCGCACCAGATTTTTGGGAATAACTCCAAGCAAATGCTCCCGATAGGGCTGCGCGAGGGCCTCCTCCAGCTGGTGGTGGATGTCCGCGGGCGCCGAGAGGGTCCAGGCCTCGGGCTTCTCCCTCGTGAGAACCTCCTCAATGGCCCGGGCAAGGTCCCCCACCGCACGGCGGTCGGCCTCCAGCCTCCAGTGCACGTCCGAGGAGGAGGATTGCATCCGCCTCGGTGCGCCCCCGATCCCGGAGGAGGAGGCCGCGGAGTAGTTGCCCGAAAGGTCGGTGACCTGTTCGACAAAGTGTTGCCGCGGATGGACGAAATCAAGAGACGCCACCCACCTGATCCGGGCGGCCCGGGGCACCGGCATGCGGCCGGGAGGCGGTGTTTTAAGGCTGCCCTCGGCCCCCGCTTTAAGCAGCGGCTCGAGCGGGTCGGGCTCGATCCAGCCTGCACGGAAGGCGCCCCGGTCGGTGACAACAATGAAATGTGGATGCATAAGACAAAGGTAGGCGAAGAGTGAAGCCGCTGATGGGTCCCACCCCTCGCTACGGAGTTGGGCGCCCAAAGGTTTTATAAAAGCAGGCCGGCTGGCGGATTTTTCGCCGGCCCCGGAGGCGCGGCGCCACGGACCACGCTGCACAAGGTGAGTCTCCGTGACGGCATGTCATCTGTGGATGGCTCTCCGTTCCCAAAGAGGTCTGCGAGAGTTTCGCCTCGGACCCGTGTCCTGGCGGGGCTGGGACGCCGCGCTGGCGCCGTTGAAGCGAGGCGATCCGGCGGCCTCGCTTTAGAGGATTCCGCGCTTGGGCGGGGTGATCTCCAATTTGTAGCGGCCGGCCCGCCGGCTCAGCTTGAGAGGTGCGGAGAAGATTTTGCGCAGATTGGGCTCGGTAAGCGTGGAGCGGATCGGGCCCCCGGCGGCAACCGCCCCGTTGTGGAGCAAGAGGGCGTGGGTGAACTCGGGGAGGATCTCCTCGACGTGGTGGGTGACCAACACGACGGAGGTTCTGTCCTTGCGGCGGATGAGCCGCCCGAGAAAAGCGAGGAGCGCCTCCCGAGCGACAGGATCCAGGCCGGCGCAGGGTTCGTCCAGAATCAGGAGCTTCGGGGCGCGGATGAGGGCACGGGCGATGAGGACGCGCTGGCGTTCCCCCTGGCTGAGGACGGCCCAGGGGCGGTCTGCGAGATCTTGTGCCTCCACCTTTTCTAGCCAGAGGAGGGCTTCCGCGCGTTCGGCTTTGGAGACGGGTCCCCAGAGGTCGATACTGCCGTCGCGGCCGGTGAGAACGGTTCTGGCGGCGGGTTCTTCCGGGTGCATCAGGGAGGCGAGGGCGGCGGAGACGATCCCGAGGTGGGCGCGCAGGTCGCGCCAGTCGGATTCACCGAAGTGCTGGCCGAGGACCGAGCAGGCGCCGGAGGTGGGGGGGAGGTAGCCGGCGAGGGCGGAAAGAAGGGAAGACTTGCCGGAGCCGTTGGCGCCGAGGAGGACCCAGTGCTGTCCCGGCGCAACCTCCCAGGAGACGTTTTGGAGTATGGTGACGCCCCCGCGGAGGACGCGCAGGTCGCTGAGGGCAAGGATGGGGGAGGAGGGCAGGGAGCGGGACATGGAGATACGTAAGGTACAGGCGGCAGGGTGGGAAGCCTGACAAATGCAAGGTTGGGTCTTTTTATTCACCCATTGGAGAGGGGGTTTATCCACAGATGACTCAGAGATTCACAGATTTTTTGCGGTTTCCGGTCATCTGCTAAATCTGGGCAATCTGTGGATAGTTGTATGAATAAAGGTTCTGCCTTTGTTTAGCAGAGCCGACGGAGAGGGATACTGCGACCGCTGGATTGGCAGGCATTCGAGTCTCATGTCGTGTCCCGATGTGGCATGTCTCACTTTGCGGGGCCTCTCAACCAATGAAAGTAGCGAGGAGCCTTGTCTGGGGGTGTAAGGTTCTAAAGGAAAGCGCGGTGCGGATTTCTTATAGCTCTGCGTTGACACACAGGAAACGAGGCTTAGATTTTGCAACGGGAGGTTTGTTTGCCTTGTCAATTGACTTGGTTCGATTGGGGTTTGGGCGTTGCCTAAATCCGTTCGGAACAAGTAAGGCCCCCGTTTTTGAGCGTGCTGCGAGTGCGAAGCGCCCTGAAGCTCTTGAAGATGACCGTTTGGCCTGTAGCCGCGCATTTGAGCGGAAGGGGCAGGGCGGCAAACACTGGGGGCAGGGTGGAGTTCGTGTGGAGTACGGCTAGGAAACGGGCAGGTGCAGAAAGACGGCGGGCAGCCTCCCGTGAAAGATTGTGAGACAAATTGTAGTCTCGGCCTGAGAGGCCGGGATTCGGTCTTGTTGGCCATTAGGTAACTAAAGGTAACTAAAGTAACGAATGGGCTCCGGGCCGGCTTCCGTTGGCAGCACAGCATCCCAGCATCCAGAATAACCCACCACTAAAACACCCCACCTGCATACAGTCATGTCCGAGATCCTACCGAACACCAAAAACGTCCTTGCTTCCGATGTGGAAATCAAGGGGTCCATCAAATTCCAGAACGACCTGACCATTGACGGCAAGGTGGAGGGCGAAATCGTCAGCCCCGGCGTGCTGGTGGTCGGCGAAAACGCCGAGATTCGTGGCGAAATCAAGACCAAGGGCGTGACCGTTCTAGGGAAGGTGCACGGGAACATTACGGTGGAAGAGCGGTGCGAGCTGAAGAGCCACGCTGTGCTGCATGGCGACTTGAAGGCGGCGCGGTTGGTGATCGAAGACGGGGCGACTTTCGTCGGCAAGTCTGAGGTGACCCCGAACCGGATTGCCATGAAGACCCCCGAGATCGTGCGGGCTCCTGAACCGGCGCGTCCCGCAGTGGGTGGCATGGGTGGGATGGGCGGCGCACCGCGTGTGTAATCGGGTTTTCCCGTTTACCATGCGTGCCCCCAGTTCACGGTTGAATTCCAACCCAAGCAGGGGTCCAACTACCCTGCGAACCTAGGGCCTCTGTGGCCAATCCCCGCAAGCAACTGCCCGACAAGATCGGCGCCGATTGCCCGCACTGCGGCTTCAGTCAACTCGAACCTTCCACAGCCAGAAGTACGTTTTGCCGGCAGTGCGGCCAGCACTATGCCGTCGAAAAGCTTCTGGCCAAGGAGGTGGCCTCGCTCAAGGCTCCCTCGATTCTTGATAAGGTTTCCAAGTGGTTTGCCCGGGCCAATTCCCGGCAGGTGACCTGCTTTAGTTGCAGGGAGTCCCACGAGGTGCCGATTACGGCGCAGTCGAGTCTGTGTCCGCAGTGTGGTTCTTACATTGATATCCGGGACTTCCGGATAGCAGGTCCTTTTGCGCGCTCTATTCAGACGCAGGGGATGGTGCATTTGTCGCCGGATGCGGACGTGGCGAGCCACCGGATCTTGTGCGGGAGTGCCCGGATCGAGGGCAGGTTTCGGGGCCGGATTTTGTGCACCGACGAGGCGACGGTGCGGATTGCTGGGCAGTACGAGGGGGAGGTGGATGCGGCCAAGCTGGTCATCCACGCGAAGGCCAAGGTGGAATTCATGGTGCCGGTGTACGGGCAGACGGTGGAGGTGGAGGGAAGTGCCCGCGGGCTGATCTGTGCGCAACGGGTGATCATCCAGAGAAAGGGCAGGCTGGAGGGAACCGTCTACGCGCGTGCCATCACGGTGGAGAAGGGCGGGATTTTTTCCGGCAGTCTGATCATCGGCCAAGAGCTCCCCATTGAACTACAGCGCCCGGATGAGCGGACTTGGTTTTCGGGAGGGGGAAGTCCGGAGGGGTCTCCGCTGCCTGCGACCGAGTTTGGAGATCTGCCGCCGCCGGCGCTTGGGGACGGCATGGACGACGAGATTGGGGGGCATAATTTGCACGTGGAAATGCAGCCGCGCCGGCCTCGGAATCGGCGCAAGATCCAGTAACACCGTGCCTGTGAATGCTCCAGAGGGAGGGGAAGCCGCGTTTTGAGCCCTATCTTTCTCACGCTGTTGCACGTTGCGGTCACCGGCTCCTTGTTGCTGGCGGTGGTCCAGCTGGCCTTGAATTTGGCGGTGATTCCGCGCTTGCGGAAGGTCAGGCCGCGCGAGGGCAGATTGCCGCGGGTGTCGATTCTGGTGCCCGCGAGAAATGAGGCGTTGAACATCGAAGCCTGCGTGCGCTCGCTGCTCGCCCAAGACTACCCCGCCTTCCAGGTGCATGTTTTGGACGACCATTCGACGGATGGAACCGGGGACATTGTGAGGCGGCTCGGGCTCCATGAAGGCAACGGGGGGCTGCTCAAGGGGGCGGATCTGCCGGAGGGCTGGGTGGGGAAGAACTGGGCGTGCCACCAGCTTTCGGAGGTGGCCGAGGGGGAGTATTTGCTGTTTACGGATGCGGACAC
>CAMCIN010000255.1 GCA_945874745.1 Akkermansia muciniphila
GGATTCCAGAGCGCTCCCTTTGTCTCGCGGTAGCCTTGTCTAAAGAAGGGACATTGCCTCGAACCGAGACACAAACCGATGTCCCCTGCTGGGGCTACTGCTTTCCTTTCGCAACCCTCTTCGCCGCGGGCTTCGTCGCTGCAGGCTTCTTCACCGCAGGCTTCTTCGCCGCGGGTTTCTTCACCGCAGGTTTCTTCACCACGGGTTTCTTCACCGCGGGTTTCTTCGCCGCAGGTTTCTTCGCCGCAGGTTTCTTCGCCGCGGGATTCTTCACCACGGGCTTTTCCTGCTCCTCCGAAGAACCGGTCCCAATGGCCGTCGGTTCGCCTGCGGCCTGTCCGAAATCAATTCCGAACAGCGTGCTCAAATCCTCACCCTCCAATGCTGCCTCCGCAGCGGGCGAAAGTACTTGGCCCGCGCCGGAAGAGAGCAACTCCGCCGGGTCCACTCCCCGCAACCGGAAGAAAAGCGCCGGGTCGGCGTCAAACTTCACAGCAACCCCGTAAAGGACGGCACCGGAATGTTTGCAAAGACTGGCGTAATCCGGACAACTGCAATTGAAGCGGATCTCGCGCGGGCTGGGGAAGAGGCCGCGCTCCTTGTTGGAAATCACCTCCATCAACCCGCTGCCCAACTGGCCGCTCAGAAGATCCAGCAGGCTCCCCACCTGTCCGGCACAGGCCCGCTGTATCCCAACCCAATCCTCCTGGGCCACCGGCTTTATCGTGATTTCCACGTCATAAAGTGTCGAGCCCGCTACTTTTGCCCGGATTTTTTCGGGCTCCACCGTCAAATTAAACACACTGCCCTGGCGCAGGTAACTGCGTGCGCGCGGCAGCCTGTTTTCATAATCTCGGTACGACTCAATATGCTCGCACCAAGACTTGCCCCAGAAAGTGTGGGCAATCTTCCGCTTGCCTGCCGGGATTTCGAGAGGCTCCAAAACCTCGCCCCTGGCACTCCGCTTCTTGAGTTCGCGCGCCATGCGCTCCCTTTTCTCGTGAACACTTTCGTACTGGAACCAGGCCATAAGCGGGTGGGGAAGATTGCTACAACAGTGCCGATTTTATGTCGAGGCGGACAAAGTCTAGCAACTCCTCGTTGCTCATGTCGGTGAGTAGCTTTTCCGCCCCGCCTTCCCCCCCGAGCAGATCCTCCGCCAGGGCCGCCTTTCCGGCAATGAGCGCCTCAACCTTCTCCTCGATTGTCCCGGGACACAGAAACTTGTGCACCAGCACGTTCCGCTTCTGTCCAATACGGAACGCCCGGTCGGTCGCCTGGTTTTCCACCGCCGGGTTCCACCACCGGTCAAAATGGATCACGTGATTGGCTGCCGTCAGGGTCAGGCCGGTCCCCCCAGCCTTCACGGTTAGCACAAAAAACGGGGGCCCGTCGGGCGCCTGAAACCGCTCCACCAGTTCCGCCCTCTGGCGCACCGGAGTGCCGCCGTGCAGCACCAGCCCGGGCCGCCCAAAGACGTTGGCCAGGTGCAGGGACAAGGCGTCGGTCATTTCCCGAAACTGCGTAAACACCAGACAGCGGTCCTGACGCTCCGCCAGCTCGGAGACAATTTCAGTCAGCCGCAGAAACTTTCCGCTCTCCTCCGGTTCAAACCGTCCGTCTCCACTCCAATGGCTCGGGTGGTTGCACACCTGCTTGAATTTAATCAGGTAACCCAGCACCAACCCGCGCCGCTGGTTGGGAGGGAGGTCCTCGTTGGCGAGATCAGCCTTCAGCTGCTCGACCAGCTTCGCGTAAAGCACCGCCTGCTTTTTGGTGAGGGAGCAGCGGGCCTGCACCTCCGTCTTGTCAGGCAGGTCTGAAATGATCCGCCGGTCCGTTTTGAGGCGCCGCAGCAAATAGGGGCGGATGAGCTTACGCACAGGAGCGTAGCCACCGGGACTCGCTGCGAGGCTCTTGGCCACCTGCGCAAAATCGCTCGCCTTCCCCAGCAGCCCCGGGTTTAGAAAATCAAACAGGCTCCACAAATCTCCCAACCTGTTCTCAACCGGCGTCCCCGTCAGCGCGATGCGGGCGCGCGCCTTCAACTTCTTGACGCTTCGCGTCTGCGCTGTGGCGGGATTTTTGATCGCCTGAGCCTCGTCGAGAACCGCCAGATCCCACTCGACTTCCTGCAGCGCGGCCGTGCGCTGCAGCAGCCCGTAGGTGGTCAGCAGCGCGTCGCAACCGGCAAGCGCCTCCTTGGGATCCGTGCTGAGTGCCTCCAACGTCTCCTTCGACACCACCGAGGAATGCCCCGCGATGATACGCAGGTGCGGCGCAAAACGGCTGAATTCGCGCAGCCAGTTTCCCACAAGTGACGCGGGCACCACTAGAATACTGGGCCGCCCACCGGCCGCGTTTTCCGCCCGCCGCTGACACAGCAAGGCAATGAGCTGCAACGTTTTTCCCAGACCCATGTCATCCGCCAGACAGGCGCCAATGCCCAACCTGGTAAGGAAATGCAACCAGGCAAACCCGCGGTTCTGGTACGGACGCAACACCGCCAAAAGCCCCGGTGCCTCAGCCGCCTCCCCAGGTTCGCGCAACTGTTGAAGAACCTTCTCGAGCTGCTTGCCCGCCACGACCTCAGTCCATTCCCGCCCCGAATCCAGATCGAGCGCAACTGCCTCCCCCGTGCCGGCGGAGGGATACCCCGCCAGCCACCGCATTCCCTCGTGGAAGGAAAGCCCTCCCGACTGGTGCGCCGCCTGCACCTGCTTCCAATGCTCCATCACCCGTCCGAGCTGGTCGGCATCCAGCTCCACCCACTGGCCCCGGAGGTTTACCAAGCCGGAGGGCGAGGCCTGAATCTGGGCCCACTCCTCGGGCGTGAGCCTCGCCCCGTCCAGCGAGGCCTCCACCTTGAAGGAAAGCATCGCGTTCAGACCGACGCCTCCTGCGTTGGCCGCATCTAGGGTGACCACCACCGCCGGGCGCGAAGGCCCCTTGCGCTTCCACCAGTCTGGAAGCTTAACCACCAGACCACTTTGCTCAAGTACAGGAATCTCGCGGAGAAAGGCGAACGCCTCCTGCGGCGTCCAGGCGAGCGCTTGAAACAGACGGCGGCTTTCCAGCAACTCGCGCACCAGCGGGGAGCGCTGTGAAGCCGCCCGGACCGGCGTCAACAGTGCGTCGAGAAGCGGTTGGTTCTTCTGAGCCGCGTAGTTTTGAAGCGCTCTTCCCAGTGGCGTGTGCTGCACCTGGCCTGCGGCACTAAGCTGGTCGGTGTAGGTCGCCATGAAGGCGAAGGGCTGCGCCTCGTTTCGCTTGTTTTCAGCAAGGTGAAAGGTCACGCGCCCCACCAGATGCCACAGCGAACTGCGTTCATCCAGCCAGCCGGCCAGCCCTCCGGAATGGGCCGCAGCCGCCACGGACACCGCTTCGCGCAACTCCTCCCACACACGCACCAGCAGCGCCTCGCTCAAGTACTCCGCCCCGGGCATGGGCGGCGCCGACTGCACCGCGGCTTGCAGCAAAGCCTCCGAGGGCGGAGCAACCGCACCGGGATCGCGGGTCTGGCAGAGTTGCGTAAAAAAAAGCCGCCCCCAATCGCGCGCCCAAGCAAGCTCGGGAGGCAGGATTTCCTTGAGTGCAACGGTCGAAAGGTACAGAACCCCCGCCGCGTCGCCCGCTGCGAACGCCTCGCTCACCCCGGCAGGTGCCCCGGCCCCCGGCAGAAGCCGAGGTTCGGGCGAGCACATAAGCGAAGCCTGATCGCGCGGCGCTGACATGATCGGAACGTTGGTTCCCTGGCGGCCGTGGCCCTAAACGGTGACCTTGCCGCAGCAGCTCTTGAACTTACGCCCGCTGCCGCAAGGACAGGGATCATTGCGCCCAACCTGAACTGGCTGTGCCTCACGGGCCCGCGCTCCAAAGACCGAATCCAAAGAGGCCTCAGGCAGTTCGGGGTAAGCCGGACGGGCGGGCTCGCGTGTCTCCACCACCTCGCCGGTTTCGTCCGAGGACTGCAAAAACTGCGGCAGGCTCGCGAGGAACTGCTCGAAGGCCATGAGATTGGAAGCGGAGCGGAAAAGGTTGTGGAGGATCTCGCTGCGGATGGCCTGCATGAGCACCTCGAACATCTCGTAGGCCTCCGATTTGAACTCCACCAGCGGGTCCTTCTGGCCATAGGCGCGGAGGTAGACACCCTCGCGCAGCGCGTCCATCCCGTAGAGGTGCTCCTGCCAGAGCCGGTCGATCGCGTTGAGCAAAATCATCCGCTCCGTGTGAAGCAGCGATTCAGGCTCCTCGTGCGCGCACTTGAGCGCGTAGGCGGCACGCACCCGCTCGACAAGGTACTCGGAGATCTTCGCTGCGTCGCCCGAGGCGAACGGGCCATCTTCCGGGGTCACCGCCAGAGGGAAGGTCACGTTGACCCAGTGCAAAAGCGCCTCGGTCTCCGCGGGCATGTCGGGCTGTATAAATTCGGCGACCTTTGCCGGGATCACCTCCTCAATGGCCTCGTCCAACATCTGGCGCGGATTTTCCGTGGAGATCGACTCGTTGCGCCAGCCATAGATGACCTCGCGCTGCTTGTTCATGACGTCGTCGAACTCAAGGGAGCGCTTACGCGCCATGTAGTTGCGCTGCTCCACCCGCTTCTGTGCAGTCTCCACCGATTTGTTCAGCCAGGGATGCTCGAGCGATTCCCCCTCCTGCAACCCAAAGCGCTCCATCATCCGCGTCATGCGGTCGGCAGCGCCAAAGTTGCGCATGAGGTCGTCCTCGAACGAAACAAAAAACCGGGAAAGCCCAGGATCCCCCTGCCGCGCACAGCGCCCGCGCAACTGGCGGTCGATCCGGCGGGATTCGTGGCGTTCAGTCCCGACGACATACAATCCGCCAAGCTCACGCACTCCTTCCCCGAGTTTGATGTCGGTGCCGCGCCCGGCCATGTTTGTGGAGATGGTCACTGCGCCCTTCTGCCCGGCCCGCGCCACGATCTCGGCCTCTTGCTGGTGAAACTTCGCATTGAGGACGGCGTGCGGGACCTTCTCGCGCTTGAGCATGCGGGAGAGCACTTCGCTCTGCTCGACGCTCACTGTTCCCACGAGCACGGGTTGGCCCTTCGCGTGGGCCTCCTGAATCTCGGTGATGACGGCGCTCAACTTTTCGCGCCGCGTCTTGTAGATCAAGTCATTGAGGTCCTTGCGCACACACGGCCGGTTGGTCGGGATCACCGCCACGTCCAGCTTGTAGACGTCGTGAAACTCGTTGGCCTCCGTCTCGGCGGTTCCCGTCATGCCCGCCAGCTTCCGGTAGAGCCGGAAGTAGTTCTGGATCGTGATGGTCGCCAGCGTCTGGGTTTCGCGGTCAATGGTCACCCCTTCCTTGGCCTCAACGGCTCCGTGCAGCCCGTCGCTCCAACGGCGCCCCGGCATCTTCCGGCCGGTATACTCGTCGACGATGACCACCTTGCCCTCCTCGACCACGTAGTTCACGTCCTTCTCGTAAATGCAGTAGGCGCGCAGCAGTTGGGTGATGTTGTGGATGCGCTCGGACTGGTGGTCCATGTGCGCCTGGCTGCTGTTCTTGGCCTCGCTCTTTTCCGCCGGGGAGAGTTTCTGGTTCTGGTCAATCTCAGCAAACTGAGTGATCAAATCCGGCTGCACGAAGGCATCGGGGTTGTCGGGACTGATGAAATTACGGCCCTTGTCGGTGAGGTCGGCCTCGTGGGCGCGTTCGTCGATGGTGAAGAAGAGCTCCTCCTTGAGGGCGAAGAGCGCCTCCTTCTGCGAATCCGTGGCAAAAAAGAGCTCGCCCTTGTCGAGGGCCCGCCGTTTTTCGGCGTCCTCCATGGCGCGCATGAGGCCCTTGTTGCGGGGTTGGCCAAGCTTGATCTTGTACAGCAACTGACCGTATTCCTCGACCTTACCCGCCTTCCAAAGCTCCTCCGAGTCGGAGGCCAGCCGGTTGCAAAGCATGGCCTGCTTGCGCACCAAATCGTCCACCATGGGTTTGTAACGATCAAACTGGTGGGTGGATACGGTGGCGGGCCCCGAGATAATCAGCGGCGTGCGCGCTTCGTCGATGAGGATGGAGTCGACCTCGTCGACGATCGCAAAGGCATGCCCGTGCTGGACCTGCT
>CAMCIN010000256.1 GCA_945874745.1 Akkermansia muciniphila
ATGTCCCGAGAGGGGCGACTGCCGAAAGGCATTGGTGACTTCCAATGAGTTAAAAGCCCGATTACATCTGCACGTCGTCCCGAGAGGGGCGACTGCCGAAAGGCATTGGTGACTTTGCCAGACAAGCGCACATAAACAGGCCCATGTCCGGTCCCGAGAGGGGCGACTGCCGAAAGGCATTGGTGACTCAAATAGTCTTGAACGCAGTTGAAGGAACCGAGGACTTCGTCCCGAGAGGGGCGACTGCCGAAAGGCATTGGTGACCTCAGGTTCTTCGCATGGGTCAGTGGGCAGGTAGCTGTAGTCCCGAGAGGGGCGACTGCCGAAAGGCATTGGTGACCCGCAGCACCCGCAGCAAGGTGCGTCCTCGCACTTCCCAGTACCGGTTGGGGCCGAGTGCGCTGCCGCAAGCTGTTCTCCCCAAACCAACCGCTGCCGCCCGCAAACCCCGCCGTACCGGACATCGGTCCGGCGGGCGCGTGCAATAATGGCGTATGCCTTCCACTGCCATGCCGTTCCCGGTCGCCGGATCCATGCGCCCGCAAATCTTCCTCCGGACCCGCAGCCCGTTTCTCAAAAGCGGCTACCATCTTCACGGACATCCGCAGACATCCGCCTTCTAGAGTTTCTGCGCTGGCCGGCCGATATTCACGTTGTCGCCGGTCAACGTGTGCGGCGGGGCATGAAACTCTCCCGCACCTCCTGGCCCGATCCGGAGCGGCGCCGCAAATCCGCGGCGTCTTCCGAGGCAAACCCTTCAACCTTCCTTTTCACCTTCACAAAGACCCACACCGCCACTCCCCTGATGTCTTCTCCCTCCAGCGCTTTTGAATGGGCGCAGTTGATCTTGGCGCGTCGGCCCCGCTCCGGCCGTGGCTGGTCGCTGTGCGAAATCCGACTCACTGCGGCTGAGTTCGCCTCGCTCACCGCCTGGGGACAAAATCTCAGTTTAGACCAGTTTTCGATGCTCTCCCGCGGCAGGGTCCCTTTTGAGATCAGCGGCCAGACATACAAGGGCAGCAGCATTCTGGGCCTCGTGTTGTTCCTGCTTGAGAGCGAGACCGCCCGCCGCCAGGCGACGGAAGGAATGGTTTGGGCCTGCATTCGCAACCTGGGGTGGAGTGAGGAAGTTGGCGCATGCCTTTTCAACAGCCAGGGCGGCGCCTCGGTCCTGCACCGCCTGCTTTTGCAGGAGGCCGCAGAAACCTTCAATCTTCGGCATCTGTTTGGACAGGAGGGGGTCCACAGTTGGATTGATTCGATTTTTTTGCAGTTTGGGTTCACCAAACGGGGCGCCTTCAACCGACTGGGCACCTGGCTGCACAGTCCCCAACTTCCTGTGGCGGTGTCTCAACTGCTCCTTTCCTCGAGCGCAAGCCCGGAGTTCAAAGAGCTGTGGAACTGCCTTAGGAAGGTTTCCCGGGAGAAAACCCACTCGGAGCCACAGCGCCGGTTGCTCGAAAACAGCCCGTGGATTCTGCCGGAATGGTCGGCGGACCTTTTGGCTGCCGCCAAAAAAGCACAGGCACCCAGCCACGGTTGGCTGGACGGGTCAGGGGAAGGCCACCTTGTGGAAAGCGTGCGCCTCATCCAAACCCGTCAGGGCGAGGCAGCGGCCTATGCCTTCGAGGTGAATCTGGGCAACCCGAATGCCTTGGATCTGACCGAACCCGCATACCGTATTTTTTGGAACAACGACGCGGTGGGCTTTCTTCAACTGGAGCAGGGCTCTTACCAACTTTCGGGGGGGCGGCTGATGCTTCCCGCAACCCGCGCCGACGGGGAACTTGTCCTGCAAGCACCCAACGCGGCTGAGCCTGCCCTGAGACAGAGATTGGAACTCTGGGACCCGAACGACATCGTCACGGTTTTTTCGCTTTCCGGGGGGCGCTTGGAAGATTCCTGTCAGGGCGGCCTGCGTACCGGATTTCACCTGATTTATCATTCGTGTGTGCAACTGCGGGGCTGTGCGCAGAGCCGGGCGCGTCTCTCCGAACACTGGTGGTGTGCCACGGTGATCCCGCCGGCGGTGGAGCTGCAGCTCTGCACCGAAGAGGGCGAACTCCTTTGGGACGCCTCGTGGGTGAGCGCTGCGTCTTCGGCGTCGGCTTGCTCGGGCTTGCGCGCCGAGTGGAAGTCTGTGGGAGGAAAACTATTCGAAGAAGGGAAGCAGGCAGGGATCCGCCTCTTGCTTCCTGATGGGGTGTCCCTTGTGTCGGCCCATTTTAACGGGCGCCGCCTTGCAGTGGGGCAGACGCCGGAGAATCCCGGGCTGCTGGAAGTGGTGCTGGAAAGCGCCGATTTCCTCCACACCCCACGCCTCAGAGTCGGCGTCCGGATCGGAGCAAACCGCTATTCCGTGGTACTGGCGATGGAGGACCTTTGGGTGAAGGCGGTGTTCATGGAGAACCCTGAAGGCCAGGTGCTCCGTTATCCGGTGGAAGTTCCACTGCGTTCGGGGGAGGCGAAGGCGAGCCGGTTCAAGTTTCCCGAGTTGTGGGGACCGACGATGAAACCGGTTTTGATGGAAGGCCACCGGATCGTCGCGGAGGTGGACTTTACCCGCCCGCAGCGCCTTTCGGGCCTGAGCGGTTACGGAGCGCCGCTTTCGCTCGTTCGGGATCGCTTCAATGCGCACACGCCTCAGAGCCGTTTTATCGTGGCGGACAAGGTCAGGAACACCGACGGCCTTCTGCGGTCTGTAAAGGATACGGGCGCAGAAATCAGCCTGTGGCTCTACCACGAGCGGCAGCCTTGCGCCGAGGACAGCGTCCTGCTTTTGGATTCGGCTGGGGTTTGGCATACCGTGCCTTCAACGGAAATCGTCGTGGACGCCGCCTTGCGGCAGTGGACCATCCCGGTTGGGCAGAGGGGGATGCCGCCTGTTGTTTGCGTTGCCGTGCTCTACAGGGAGACGGCTCTGGGAGCGTGGCAACATCCCACCGAGTTTCGACGACTGCTCGAAGCGCAGGAGGAACCGGAGCAAGTCCGGGCATTTTCCGGGTGCATCCGGGCTTTCAAACTCCCATTTTTGGAAACCTGCAGCCAGCGCGTGTATCGCGCCTGGATCTACAAAAACCTTCCGACAGTGCTGGCGGTGTGGCTGTGCCCGTTCAGGCTCGAACTGGGCGCCAGTTGTTTGCGCGAGGGGTACCCTGAAGATTTGTGGCTGGAGGCAGTTCAGGAGTTTTTCTCGACCTATGTGGTGCCACTTTCAGTCGCTGATGCGCGGACCTTGGTCGCCAAGGTGGCCGGTGTTTCTCTCTCGGGGCTGGGCACCATCGACAACTGCCTTGGCGTCTTGGGGGATGCCTTGCGTCTTCTCATGGAGGTTTCCCCATGGCTGGCCGCGCATGCGGTGCGAGAGGTGCTCCAGGCATGTCAGGCCCCCGCCGGAGAACAGAAAAAAGCGCAGCTCCTGTTAGCCCGGATCGCGGACTGCCCGGAAGATGTTTGGGCGCAATGCAGCCTTAAAATGCAGGTGGACGAGCGCTTTTGGTCGAGACTGGCCAGCCAGGCCGCGCGGCACGGCGCAAACAAGGTTTACCTTGAAGGGGCGGACGCCTGGAACGTGGCGGTGGCGCTCAAAACCCCGGCCTTCCGGCGCAGGGTGGGCGCCTTGATTTTGAAGGCGTCAAACTGACGCCAATCCGCGCAAAGAGTCACAAACAAACACAAACAAGGAGGTTACCGCAACCATGTCAGCCCGCACCAAAAACAGCAAACAACTCAACGCCCTGGAGCTTTCCGCGGCGACACGCAGACGGCTCGTGGATTTTGCCGTCGACGATCACTTCACCAAAGATGCCGCCCTGCGTGACATCCTGGAGAGCATCTGGGGAGGCACCCCTGAAGAGGGGGGACTGCTGAGCGACCTTTGGGTGGAGGGCGCCTTTCCCTCCAAACCCAGCCGGGACAGCCTCGGCAGCCTTCAAGAAGAGGGAGTGGTTTCTGCGGCACTTGTCGATTTATTGGACCGCAACGGGGCGCTGAAAAAAGGCCAGTTCCTCTATACGCACCAGAGCGAGAGCGTCCGCGTCGCACACGCCGCCCGTGCCAAAGCCGCCAAACCGGCAATTGTCGTCACGGCGGGCACCGGTGCCGGCAAGACTGAAAGCTTTCTGCTGCCGACCCTGGCCGAGCTTTTTGAAACCACACCCCAGCCCGACGCGGGAGTGGACTGCCTCATCGTTTATCCCATGAACGCCTTGGTAAACGACCAGATGGAGAGGCTCTATCAGTGGTTGCAAGGCCAGCAGGAGGTCAGCGTTTTCCATTTCACAGGAGAAACGCCCGAGGACGCCAGAGAGGCCAACAAGGCCGGTGTTCCCGACTGGGACGCGTGCCGCTTCCGCACCCGCCAGCAGGCGCGCGGTCTTGAGGACCGGCACGGGGACAAAATACAGGGCGGCTCCGTTCCGAGAATTCTCGTCACCAACATCTCGATGCTGGAGTACATGTTGTGCCGGCCGCAGGACGCCGTTTTCTTCGGGGCCAACCTGCGTACCATCATCATTGACGAGGCGCACCTTTACTCGGGCAATGTCGCCGCAGAGGTGGCCCTGCTGCTGCGCCGGGTCGTCGAGCGGTGCGGTAAAACCCCCTCGGCCATCACCTACTACGCAACCTCCGCCACCATCGGTTCGCCCGCGGATTTGCCTGCCTTCGCCGAAAAGTTGTTTTCGAAGGATGCGGCGGATGTGGTCGTCATCGAGGGGCAGACCCAGCCGGTTCCCTTCGCCCTCCCTGCTCAAATAGCGGATTCCGCGTGTGCCTCGAAAATCGCCTCCGCCCAGTGGCTGGAGAACGGCACCATGGAGTTCGACGGGGACGTGCCCGGTTTTAAGACACTTTCTCCTGAGGAGGTAAGCACGTGGAAAACGGCACTCGCCACCTTTCTCCCGACAGCCGAGTTGGAGCGCGCTTTTGCCTCGGGCAGCAGCCCGGTTCACATTGCAAAGGTGCTGCACGCGCTGCTCAGCGGCAGTCCCTTGGCGGCGGCCGCCTACGAGGTCCTGTGGAACATCAAGCGCCTGCCATTGAGGGACCTTGCGACCCGCCTGTTCGGCTGTAACACCGCGGAGGCGACTCAGGCGACCCGGATTCTGCTGCAACTGCTGGCCTCGGCCCGAACCGCGCCGGGATTGTCCCCCCTCGTTCCCAACCGCATCCATTTTGTGGTCCGGGGGCCGGAAGGAATGTCTTTTTGTCTGAATAAGGCGGCTCCCCACAACCCCTTGCACCGGTATGGGAGCGAGGGCTTCGTGTTTTCAAATGGTAGCGATGGTGCGTTGCACGGGGTGGTGGGCGCGGTTTTGAGCATGGTTCGGGACCATGTCACGGGTGAGTGGTTTCTGGTCGGCGTGCTTGAAAACGGACGGCTCAGGCCGCTCCCGCTTTTGCAGTCCAGCGGTTCCTCGCTCAGCATGGACGATCCCGACGAGGAGGGCGTTCCGATCGGGCAGATGCGTGTCTTCAGTTTGTGCCAAAGGGACGGTGCGACCCCCGTTCAAATCGATCCGCTCACGGGAGATTACGGAATTTTTGAAGGCGTGAGGCTCTGGGAGTTGCCCACTGGGTCTGTGGATGGCAGCACCTTCCGCTTTTTCGGCTCCCCCGGAGCGCTCCAGCTTTCCATTCTTGCGGAAACGATGCTCCACGAGATGCCGGCGTACCCCGGTCACCGTTCTGCCTGGCTGCCCGCGGGTGGCAGACGGCTGTTGGTGTTCAGCGACAGCCGCACGCAGGCGGCAAAATTGGGACCGCGCCTCACCCGCCAGCACGAGCGTTTTGTGGTGCGCGCCGCGCTGCTCGCGGAGGTCGAAAAAGGAACCTTTGGGGACCCCGCACACAGAAGTTGGTACGAGTCCAAGATTGAAGAGGCCCACCGGGATTTGGCCGGTTTCGGGTTGAACGATCCCCGCCGGCGCTCCATCGAAGACGGAATGCGATTCCACCAGCGGGAGCTTGCGAAGATCACCTGCGGAGGAACGGTGCGAGACTGGGAGGAGGTTCTCAGCACGTTGCCCGTGATCCGCGAAATCTTCGACGAACAGGGCGGTTCGATGCATGGGAGCCACTGGGATCAGG
>CAMCIN010000257.1 GCA_945874745.1 Akkermansia muciniphila
GTACTCGACAAGCAGGGTTGCGCCGTTGAACCACAGGTCGGAGTAGCTGACGTAAAAAAGGCCGTTCTCCTTGAACTTCGGATGGAATTCGATGGCGTAGAGGCCTTCCTCGAGGAAAGAGCTGATGGTCTTGTCCTTGAGGTCCAGAAACGGCTTTGCTAGGAGCTTGCCGTCTTTCACGATGCGCACGAGGCCGTTGCGTTCACAGATGAACAGGCGGCCGGACCCGTCCTTGGGAGCCGAGATGTGTCCCGGATCCACGAGGCCGTCGGCTACCTTGACGAGCTTGATGGCGACGGGATTGGGCAGTTTTCCACCGGGCTGAACCGGGGTGGGCTGTTCCTGTGCCAGCATGGGCAGGCACAGCGCGCCCATGACGGCGAGGGAGGAGAGGGGGAGGGAGGGGGTTTTGGAGCTCATTTTCGGAACTGTGGGTTAGGGGAAGACGCAGGGTTTTTACTGAGAGCAGTCCCTTAAAGCAAGGAGGGCCTTCGTGCCCCGCGGCCGTATCTGAACGCATTATCCAAGGAGCCCGTGTGCTTTTTCTGAAAGTCGGGCCCAAAAATAATCTTGAGGTTCCGCGGCAAAGCCAAAATTGCCGGGCCAGCGGAATTCGGCTCATTTCCAGTTTGCCCGAGCTCCCCCGACCGTGATTGACTCTGGGCTCCCGTGGATGCCAGCCGTTCCGGGAATTACTCGGTGGTGTAAAGGTAGCACAGGGGTCTTTGAAGCCCTTAGTCATGGTTCGAATCCATGCCGGGTAACCATTCTTCAAGCAGAAGACGTGGAAGGTAACCATTTCCGGGCGCCACTCCCGCGGACCAAAATGCCCTTGGGCTTTTGGGCGCCACCCGGGTCCGGCAGGATAATTGCTTGTCTAACGAGGGCCTTCTGTTCTGAAATGCGCCCCCCGCACCCCCCATTGCGGCCCATCCCACAATGAATCACAATCACTCTGCGGAGCACCGTCCGCCGACTGCCTCGCTAGTCATCGGAGCGCTTGGAGTCGTTTTCGGAGACATCGGCACGAGCCCGCTTTACTCCTTCAAAGAGTGCTTCCGCGGCCACCACACGGTGCCGGCCACCCCCGAAAACGTTCTTGGGGTGCTTTCCCTCATCGTCTGGACGCTCACCTTGATCGTCACCATCAAGTACCTGCTGTTTGTCTTGAAGGCCGACCGCAATGGGGAGGGTGGCATTCTGGCGCTCCTCTCTTTGGCAGTGGAGAAGCTCGGGCTGGAGTCCAAAACGCGGGGGATCCTGCTCCTCACCGGGGTGGCGGGCGCCGCCCTGCTCTTCGGGGACGGCATCATCACGCCGGCCATTTCGGTGCTCAGCGCGGTGGAGGGGCTCAAGATCATCACGCCGGCGCTGGAGCCCTACATCGTGCCCGTCACCATCGCGATTTTGGTTGGTCTTTTTGTGGTGCAGCGCGCTGGCTCCGAAAAGGTGGGCGCCTTTTTCGGACCCATCACAATCCTCTGGTTTTTTGCGCTGGCAGCGGGAGGCCTCCGCTGGATCGTTCAGGATCCGGGGGTGTTCGCCTGCGTAAACCCCAGATACGCCATCGAGATTTTTCTGCGCAACGGCAACACCGCGTTCTTTGTTTTGGGAGGGGTCTTTTTGGTGGTTACCGGCGGAGAGGCGCTCTACGCCGACATGGGCCACTTTGGAGCCCGCCCCATCCGGATTGGCTGGTTTGCGATGGTGTTCCCCTCCCTCTTTTTGAACTACCTCGGCCAGGGGGCGCTGCTCCGACTGAAGCTTTTGGAAAACCCGAACATCATGCAGGAGGACTCGTTCAGTCCGTTTTACCAGTTGTTTCCCAGCTGGGCCCTCATTCCGATGGTGGTGCTTGCCGCGGCCGCCACCGTCATTGCCAGCCAGGCGCTGATCACGGGCACTTACTCGCTCACGCTCCAAGCCATCCAGCTGGGCTACCTGCCCCGCCTGCGCATCCGCCACACCTCCTCCCACACGCGGGGCCAGATTTACATTCCGACCATCAACTGGCTGCTGATGCTGGCCTGCGTCGTGGTGGTGCAGCAGTTCCGCTCTTCCGAGGCGCTGGCCGCCGCCTATGGCATCGCGGTGACGCTGACCATGCTGGTGACCACCATCCTTTTCTACTTCGTGGCCCGCTACCAGTGGGGGTGGGACCTCAATCGCGCCCTTCCGGTCGTGCTCCTATGCTTGGTTGGGGAGGGCAGTTTCTTCGCCGCCAACGTGCTCAAGGTCTTCGAGGGTGGATGGCTCCCCCTGGTGGTTGGGCTTTTCCTCTTTACGATGATGACCACCTGGCGGACCGGCCGTCAGCTGGTGCGCCAGAACCTGGACCGGGCCACGCTCGAACAGGAGGAACTGGTCGAAAGCCTGAGCATTTCCGAACGGCTTATCCGCGTGCAGGGCACCGCCATCTTTCTTTCCGCCAACTCGCACCGCGCCCCCAACGCGCTCATGCACAATATCAAACACAACAAGGTCATCCACGAGCGGGTGGTGTTCCTGTCCATCGTGACGGACGACCATCCCTTTGTCGCCCGCGACAAGCAGGTCCAGCTCGAGGAGATCGCCCCCGGTTTCTGGCGCATGATCGGCCACTACGGCTTCCTTCAGGAGCCCAACGTGCCCCAGTTGCTGCGCCGCGCCGCCCACTACGTCAACTTTGACGTCAACCCTGACCAGGTGACCTTCTTTCTCGGGCGTGAAACAGTGGTGCCGTCCAAGCAGCGCGGCATGGCCCTCTGGCGCGAGTCGCTTTTCGCTTTCCTCTCGAGGGTGGCCGAGCCTCCGGGCACGTATTTCCACCTGCCCGAAGGCCGCGTGGTGGAACTCGGTATGCGCGTCGCCATCTAGGCTTTTTCCCGGCTTCTCGGGTGTGACGGCGCGCCCTTTTTCCTGTATCTTCCCGCCGTGACTCCCGTACAGCTCTCCACCCTGCGCATCCGCAATCTCGCCCTGGTCGAGGAACTCACCTGGGCTCCGGGCGGGGGCTTCACCGCCGTTACGGGCGAGACAGGCTCTGGCAAGTCCATCATCGTCGGCGCCCTCAAGCTCCTCGTTGGGGAACGCGCCGACAAAACACTCATCCGCTCCGGGGAGGAGGCCTGCACCGTCGAGGGCGTCTTTGAAGCAAGCGACACCTCCGCGCTCAACCTCCAGCTTCAGAACCTCGGAGTCGAACCCTGCGAGGACGGGTTGCTGCTCATCAAACGGGTCCTCACCGCCGCCGGCGCCAACCGCCAGTTTATCAACGGCACCGCCACCACCCTCGCCGTACTCAAGTCGCTTGGGGACGGCTTGGTCGACCTCCACGGACCGCACGACCACCAGTCCCTTCTCTCCCCGGAACTGCAACGTTCGCTGCTCGATGCGTTCGCCAGTTGCGCCGCGGATCTGGCCTCCTACACGGCCGCCTACCGCCGTCACGCCGGTCTGGAGCGCGAGCTCGCCTCGCTCCACGGAGACGACGCGGCCTTCGAGCGGGAGTGCGCCCTTTTGCTGCACCAAAGCACCGAAATTGAGGCGGCCGACCTCAAGCCGGGGGAGGAAGAGGACCTCCACGCCCGCTACACCGTGGCCACCCAGGCCCGCCGTCTTCTTGAACTGAGCACCCAGGCCCAGGCCAACCTGATTGATTCCGAGGACGCCGCGCTCGCCCGGCTCAACAGCGTTGCCCGCGGCCTGCGGGAAATTGAGAGGCTCGATCCGGGCGCCGCCCACCTCACGGCCGCGCACGTGCGCGCCGTCACCGAGGTGGAGGAACTAGCCGCGGATTTGCAGCGCTACAGTGAGTCGCTGGACCTCGATCCCGGCCATTTGCAGATGCTTGAAGACCGGGTCAACCTGATCGAATCGCTCAAGCGCAAGTACGGCGGCTCCGTCGAGTCCATCCTGTCTCACGGGGCCTCCGCCGCCGAGCGTCACCGGAAGCTCAGTTCGCGCGCCGAGGAACGGGCCCGCCTCCAGCAGGAGCTTGCGGCCGCCGCCGCCACGCTTGGGCAGCACGGTCTTTCCCTGCGTGAGCGCAGAACACAGGCGGCGCCGCAGCTGGCGCTCAAGATCACCGAGCACCTCAAGGACCTCGGGTTTTTACGGGCCGAATTCGGGGTGCAGCTCCTGCCGCTCCCGCTGCCGGCTCCGGGTGGCTTGGAGGCCGTCGAGTTTTTGTTCGCGCCCAATCCGGGGGAACCTTCAAAGGCGCTGCGTGCGATCGCCTCCAGCGGCGAAATTTCGCGTGTCATGCTGGCGGTCAAGTCTGCGCTGGCCGAACAGGACACCGTTCCGCTGCTGGTGTTTGACGAAATCGACGCCAACGTGGGCGGTGAAATTGCGCACGCGGTGGGCAGCAAGATGAGGGCCCTTGGTGCAACGCGCCAGGTCTTGTGTATCTCTCACTTGCCACAGGTTGCTTCAAAGGCGCATCAGCAGTTTGTGGTGAGCAAGGAATACACCGAGGGCCGGACGCTTTCCCGACTCGAACTGGTTTCGGGCGAGCGGCGGGAGGGGGAGATCGCCCGCATGTTGGGAGGGCAGAACGCCTCCGCGCTGGAGCTGGCCCGTTCGCTGCTGGGGGAGACCCCGCAGGAAAAGCCGGCGGCGCCGCCCGCCTCCAAGCCGCTCAAAAACGCGTCTTCGGGTAAAAAACGGTCGGGCAGCTGAATCGGTTTCTTTGCGCGGCCGTCGCCAGCGTTTTCGCATAGGGACTTTCACGAGGATTGCCTCGGAACTCAATGGGCCAGCTTGCATGCGAGCCTAAGCCCGCCCTGGCCAAGACTATCGGTCCCTTTTATGCTAAACCGATCTTGGACCGTTGCGAATTTTTCGTAAGCGAGATGCCCGCCGCCACGCAACACAGGCAACCCCGTTTTTTCATGCAGCCCGTCGAGCATCCATTCCCAAACATTACCGCCTAGATCAAAGAAGCCTATGGCATTAGGTTTGAAAGAACCGACGGGTGCTGTTCCTAGTATCCCATCCACGCCCACTCGGTTGCGGTCGAACTGTCCATTGGCCAAAATCCCGTAGTTCCCGTCATCCCACTTGGGCGGGTAATAATCCCCCCATGGATAGGCGGAGGTGCCTACGGCCGCCTCCCACTCCGTGTTGGTTGGCAAACGCCATTCCTTCCCCGTCACCTTGGCCAGCCATTCACACATCTGCACTGCCTGATTCCAGTTTACATTCACCACCGGATGCTCGTCGGTCTGTGTCCACTCCTTCGCAGGTTGTTGCCAGTCGGGAAGCCCTTCCGCCCTTAGGTAGAGTTTCCATTCTCCCACCGTAAGCTCTGTCTTGCTCAGTAGCACCTCCGTTCCCGGCACCGGGAGCAGCTTTGCTTCCAACCGCTTCACCAACTCGGGGACCACCGACAAATCCTGTTTCCGTTCCTTCCAAAAATCGCCCAGCCCCTTCCCAAACGCCAGCGCCTCCATCTGGCGCCCAGAGGCGCTCAGTCCCTCGTACAGCGCCACCTTCGCTTTCGCCTCCCCGTGCTTTGTAACGGCAGCCAGGACGGCTTCCGTGAGTTGCAGACCCTCCGTCGCTCCCTCCTCCCCCCCAAAAGCCAGTGCCCGCCCATAGGCTTTCTTCGCGTCTTCCAAACGCAGCAGTACCTGCAAGGCATTCCCTCGCACCACGTGGTGTGATGCGTTTTGTGGCTCCAGATCCACCGCGTTCTCCGCCGCCTCCAGCGCCCCGGTAAAATCCCCGTCCTTCAATAACTCCTGTGCCCTCGCTGCAAACACCGGAGCACTCGCGGAGAGCCGCCGGATCGCCAGCGCCGCCCTCTGCCCTTCCACCACCACCTTGCCCAACAACACCAGCAACACCGCTGCCGATGCTGTAAGCGTGCGGTTTCTCGCAACCCAAAGCCGCGCTCGCCTGAGCAAACCGGCCGATTCCGCGCTGGTGGCAAACCCGTTCTGGTAGGACTCGATGTCCTCTGCAAAATCTTCCACGCTCGCGTAACGCTTTTCGCGGTTGCACGCCATGGCCTTGAGCGTCACCGCCTGCAACGCAGCGGGTACCGCCACCGTCATCGGCTCGGGGCGGCCGCCGATCCCCTTGGCCATCCGC
>CAMCIN010000258.1 GCA_945874745.1 Akkermansia muciniphila
GCCATTCAGGCGGCCCGCCACCTTGGCGAACTTTCGGGAGTGCTTCCGGTGCTCCGCGAAAAACTCGGAGTCTCGGAGGCGGCCTGGAAAGAGGCGTCCGAACGAGCCGCGTCCTTCAACGCCGAGGACCTCCTGCCGCAGCGCAGAAAGGCCATCGAACTGCAGACCGCATTGCACGCGCTGCGCGCGCATCTGGAAACCCAGGGGCGCCTTCTTGAGGAGAAGGCGGGATGCACGGATTCGCTGGAGACGCTGGACGCGGAGCTTTTGGAAGAAAATAGGAGGCGGGAGCAACTGGGCGATAAACAGGTGCCCGGGGCCTTGGCGGTCCTCACCCAGGCGCAGGAGAGTCTCCGGCTTGGCGAGGCGGCGGTCTCCGAGCACGCGGCGGTGTTTCGGCAGACCTTGGTTTCGGGGGAGGCCTGCCCTGTGTGCGGCTCGCTCGAACATCCAAACGCCGGCGGCGGCAACTCTCCGCAGACCGCGGTGCTCGACGCCTTGAGGCGCGAGGTGGGCAGTAAGGAGACGGCGCTGCGTAAACTTCAGGCGGAATTGAGCGGTGTGGAGGTGCGCCTCGACGAAAGAAAAAAACAGCAACAGAAGCTCCGGCGTGACCTCGCCGGGTTGGAGACACGGCTCAAGGAACTGGGCCGCTACCAGCCGGAGGTGGCCGAGACGGCGGCCATCTTGGCGAAGCCCGACGCGCAGCGGCAGCCGGAGTTGGAGCGGGCTGAATCCCGGACCAGGGAGCTTTTAGAGTCCTTGGACCGGACGGACGCGGAGCGCATCCGGGCGGAGAAAATCCTCAAAACCTCCCGGGCGGACTATGATCAAAACGGTGCCGCGGTGCGGGCCGCCGAAGCCGCCGAGGCCGAGGCGCGCAATGCAAGCGCGGCTGCTGAAACCGCGCGCAACAGCGCGCAGGCCGAGCTGGCGGTTCTCGAGGCGGAGCATGCGTCGGCCCTAGGCGCGGTGTCTCCCGTTTTGGACGCGCTTAAGGGCGGACAGGGGCTCCAACCGGAGCAGGCCGGTGCCCAAGGGGAACGGGACTACGAGGCGGCGGCTTTGGAGTACGTAGGCTGGTTTGAGGCGGGGGCGCGAGAATGGAACGCCGCTGCACAACAGTTTGAAGAGGCGAAGCAGGCGGAGGCCGCTAAATCCGGCCAGCTGCCTCCATTGAAGGACGCTTTGGAAGCCGCACGCGCAGCGCTCTCAACGCGGAGAATAGAGCAGCAGACGGCGCAGGATAATCTTGCCAATAAAAAGGCGGAACGGGCCCTGCTTTTGGGAGGGCGGCCTGTGGCTGAGGCTGAGACAGCGATGGCGGCGGAGCTCGAATTGGCGCGAGGCGCCGGGGAGCGCGCCAGCGAAGACCATACCGAGGTGAAGAGCAAACAGGGCAACAACTGCGGGCTTTTGGAGGACGCAAAAAAACGGGTTGCGTCCCTTGCGCTCGGGTTCCGTACGGCCGGCGGCGCGGTGGAAGAGTGGCTGGGCGCTTTCGCCGAGCGCGAGGGCCAGGCAATCGGCAGGAGCGACTTGGACGATTGGCTGGGCCGCGACGCGCAGTGGCTCGAACGGGAGCAGCGTGGGCTGGACGAGGCGGTGCAGCGGCTGTCCACGGCGCGCGGCATGGAGTCGGTGGTGCGTCGGCAGTGCGAATCCCATCTCGCGGCGAAGGCGACGGAGGAGGATTATGCGAGCGTGACAGGCGAAGCGGCTCGGTTGGAAGAGGAGGCGAAGGCGGCGGGTGATGCCGCGGATGCGAAGCGTGCCGCGGTACTGGGCGATGATGAGAGAAGCAGGCAGGCGGGCGACCTTGTGCGGAGCCTGGAGGAACGGCAAAAGCGATGGGATCCGTGGCACAAGCTCAGTTCCCTGATCGGCTCGGCGGATGGCACGCGTTTTAGAAACATCGCGCAGCAGTGGACGCTGGAAATCCTGCTGCGGCATGCCAACGCACAGCTGAGCCTCCTTTCGGGCCGCTACCGGCTGGAGAGGCTGCGCGATTCGCTCAACCTTTTGGTGACGGATCTTGAAATGGACGGGCAGCAGCGCTCGGTCCATTCGCTCTCGGGCGGGGAGTCCTTTCTGGTGTCGCTGGGGCTTGCCCTTGGGCTGGCTTCACTGACCTCGAGCCGGCTGCTGATCGAGTCCCTTTTTATCGACGAGGGTTTTGGCAGCCTCGACAGCGAGACGCTCCGCGTGGCCTTGAACGCTCTGAGCCACCTGGAGGCGCAGGGACGCAAGGTCGGGGTGATCTCGCATGTGAGTGAGATGGTGGACGCGATCCCGGTGCAGGTGCGCGTGGTGCGCGGCCCCGGCGGGGCGTCGCGGATTGTGGTGTGATTTGGGCGGGCTCCGGCGACGTTGTCCATAGAGCGCGTAGCTCTCTCTCCTCAGGGCCCCGCAATCAGCCTCAAACCGAGACTCCTAAAAAGCGACAATACAGAGACAACCCAATACAACAGAGGGACGTAACAGCGGCACGCGAAGCCGCGAAAGCGGGTGGCCGGAACCCCTGAGGTGGTGAGAAGCGGCGGAGTCTACAAGACGGGAGATTAATAGCGGAAACTCAGAAGAGCGCTGGTTTGACGGAGAACCCGCCGCTACTCCTGTAGCCATGCTGCGCCTCGTTCTGTTCCTCCTCCTCCCCTCGTTCGCGTTTGCCGCGCCGATGAACGTGCTCTTCATCATGGCCGACGACTACCGCACCGAAGCCGGCTGTTACGGCTCGCCCGCGCTCACGCCGAACCTTGACCGGCTCGCACGCCGCGCCGTGTCGTTTGACCGGGCCTACTGCCAGCAAGCGGTGTGCAACCCCTCGCGCAGCTCGCTGCTCACCGGTCTGCGCCCCGATGCGCTGCGAGTCTGGAACAACAGCACGCACTTTCGGACGCCCAACCCGGGGGTGAGCACGCTGCCGCAGTGGTTCAAGGAGCACGGCTATGAAACGCGCTGCGCTGGAAAAATCTTTCACAACTGGCACACGGCGACACACGGGGACCCTGGCTCGTGGAGCGCGCCGGAGTTTCTGCACTTTGCAAACCACGGCGACGACACACCGCAGGTTGCAGGGGAAACACCCCCGAATCTCGCGACCGAGTGCAATTGGAAATACGGAAACACAACCATCACCGAATGCCGGGACGTTCCCGACGAAGCCTACTACGACGGCCGTGTGGCAGCAGAGGCCGTGCGCGTGCTCCACGAGGTGAAGGACAAGCCGTTCTTCCTCGCTGTGGGTTTTTGGAAACCCCACGCGCCCTTCAACGCGCCCAAGAAATACTGGGATCTCTACCAGCCCGAAAAACTCCCGGTGCTTAACCCCGCACGGCCCGAGGGCGCCCCGGAGATCGCTTTCCACCAAAGTACCGAAGTGCTTGGTCCCGTGAGCGCCCGGAGAGTGCCGACGCCGGCGCAAACAGCGGAGATGCGCCGCGGCTACTTTGCGAATATTTCGTACATGGACGCGCAGCTGGGCAAGGTGCTGGACGCACTCGACCAAAGCGGTGTTGCGGAACGCACGCTGCTCGTTTTCGTGGCCGACCACGGCTACCACATCGGCGAGCACTCCCTCTGGGGGAAGACCTCCAACTACGAGTACGACGCGCACCCGCCGCTGCTGCTCGCCCGACCCGGCGCCCGCGCCGCCGGCCAGCACACGCAGTCGCTTGTCGAACTGGTGGACCTCTTCCCCACTCTCACGGCGGCCTGCGCGCTCCCGTCGCCGGCAGGACTCGCCGGCACCAGCCTGCTGCCGATCCTTGACAACGCAAACGCGACTGTGAAACCGGCCGCGTTCACCCAACACCCGCGGCCCGCTTATTACGACCGCACCCCGAGCGGGGTGCCCGACGCGATGGGGTGTTCCGTCCGCACCGCGCGGGTCCGCTACACGGAGTGGCGCGACTGGAAAACCGGGGGCGTCGTAGCCCGCGAACTGTACGCCCATCCCGGCGACGCACCGGAGCTGCACAACGCGGTTGACCGCCCGGAGGTTGCCGACGCGCAGCGGGAGGCCGTGGAGCTCCTCTCGAAAAACTTCCCTCCCATCACGCACGGGAACTGACGCGCCGTTCCCCGCGCGCGACGCTCTTCACGCAATGGATCCCTACAACAACCCAGACCAGCAGAGCGACGTTACCATTCAGGCGATGGTGACGCGCCTGGAGGAACGCGGACGGCATCCGGTGTTTGCCGGCATGATCGGCGCCTACGTCAGCCAGGTGCCGGCGGAGGTGCCGCTCCGTGTGCTGGACTTGGGCTGCGGTACGGGCGTGGTGGCGCGCGCGTTTGAGGCCAGGCTGCACCCAGGCTCCGCGCTCGTGGGTGCGGACGTGAGCCAGCGGCTTCTCGAGGCGGCAGTGGCGCTCAGTCCGGGCTCCCGGATCCAGTGGCGGAAGGTGGACGCGGAAGGGCTGCCATTCGGGGATTCAGAGTTCGACGTGCTCGCCATGCACACGCTGCTGAGTCATGTGGTCGGGCCGGAGGCGCTGTTGCGGGAGGCGCACCGCGTGCTGAAGCCGGGGGGAGCCTTGATTGTTTTTGACGCGGACCACGCCAGCACGACCTACGGCCTGCCGGAGTACGCTCGAATGCGGGCGGTGGATCAAAAACTGGCGGAGGCGATTGCAACGCATCCGGACATCTGCCGACAACTGCCGAGGCTCCTCAAGAAGGCGGGCTTTCAATTGGACCGGCACCGTTCCGAGCTTTTTTCAGAGTGTGGCCGGGGAGATTTCTGGCTGTCGAGTGTCAGGGGGTTCGCCCGGCTGATTCCGGCGCTGGGTATCCTGCCCGAGGAGGAGGGACGGGCCTGGGTGGAGGCCATGCTGGCTTCGCACGAGGAAGGGACGTTTTTTGCGGCCGGCAGTTACTACACCTTTTTTGCGAGCAAAGGCCCGGGATAGTCCTCGCCTCGCGCAGGTCCCGGGACGAAGGGCCTTGCGAAAGGGTTGGTGGCGCAATGGTGCAGCCTCCGGCGGTTGAGTTGTCAACGGGAGCCTGAGTGGCCGACCCCCAAGGACTGCTTGCCCGGGGCCGTCGTTTCCCCAACGGGCTCCAACCGGACGGCACAAGACTTGTAGGAAGGCTGCCGTGAATACGGGTCAAAGGCGGGAAGGGTCAACCTGTTCACTGCCCCGTCGTGCATCGGGATGAACACCCGTCCCCGCCCCACGCCCGCTTCTAGAACCACCCGGGCCTCCATGGAGCCCCTGCGGGAGTGCACCCTCACCCGGTCCCCCTGCCGCAGGCCCAGTTGCACGGCATCCCGGGGGTGCAGTTCGACGCGGTTGGCGGAAGGCGCCAGCAACCTGAGGACCGCCGATTTCGAGGTCCGCGTGCCGGTGTGCCATTCGGCGGAGCTGCCTCGGCCCGTCAACAGCACGAACGGATACTGGCCGTTGGGGGGCTCGGGATTCTCACGGGGCGGCTCGAACTTTAGCAGCGCCTTCCCCCCGGGACGGTAAAACACCCCGTCCTCAAAAAGCCTTCGATGCGTTCCCTCGTCCCCACCGCCCAGCCTGTACGGCCACTGGATGCCGCCGGACTCCACAATTTGTGCGTAGGCGGCGACGCCAGAAAAGTCACACGGCTGTCCCGCAGTCAGCTCTCGGAGAATTTCAAAGACACGCCAAGGCGTCTGCCAGCGGTCCAGCCACGCGCCGCAGCCCCATTGCCTGCCGATGCGTCGGAAAATCTCAAAATCCGACAGGGCCTCCCCGGGCGCGTCACACACCTTGGCTGCGTAGCCGATCCTGCGTTCTGAATTGATGAAGGTACCCTCCTTCTCCCCCCAACCTGCCGCGGGAAGAAACAGGTCGGCGAGGACCGCGGTCTCGGTCGAGGCGTACATGTCTTGGACCACCAGAAAGTCGAGCTTTTGCAGGATCTTACCCAGATCTGTCCGGCCGATCCACGAGTGCATCGGGTTCGTGGCAATGATCCAAAGCCCGCGGATTTTACCCTCTTCGATGCCGTTCAGAATGCGGTCGTATTCCAACGATTTTTCCCGGGGGATTTGCCGCTCCTCCACACCCA
>CAMCIN010000259.1 GCA_945874745.1 Akkermansia muciniphila
TCAAGGATAGTGAGGGCGTGGCGAACGGATTGTTTAGCAGTGTTGGAAAATTGCGAAAGGCCATGGAGCCAGCCTTGCGCCGTTTTTGGGAAGACGCAACGGCAGTGCTCTCCTTGGTTGGTCGACCATGGTTGCACTCTCAAGCAAACAATTTGTTGAAAACATAATACTCCAGAAAACGTAAAGACCTGGTATACCAGGCCGGGATCACAGCGGAACTCGACCGCGAATCTGCCGCACGCGAAGTGTTGGTGCGCGTGCTGGTCGCTCCGGATTTTCTTTTCAAACTGGAACAAAACCAAGGCCCGCCGGTGCACCCGGTCAACGCCTGGGAACTGGCTTCCCGGCTGAGTTTCATGCTCTGGTCCTCCGTTCCAGACGAGACTCTGGCCCGCGAGGCGGCCTCGGGCGCACTGCTCAAGGACGAGGGACTCCGGGCCGCGGCGAGCCGCATGCTGCGGGACGAGCGCGCCGGAGCGCTTGCCCGGGAGTTCGCCGCCCAGTGGCTGGAGTTCCACCATTTCGACGCCCATACCAAGGTCGACACCGGCAAGTTTCCGGAATTCACGCCCGCGCTGCGCGCCGACTTCCACCACGAGGCGGTGGCCTTTTTCTCACACATCGTGCGCAACGACCGGCCGGTCCGCGAAATCCTCTCGGCCGGTTACACCTTCCTCAACGGACGCCTCTCCCGGCATTACGGCATCGCAGGTGTGGAAGGGGACGCCTTTGTGCAAACAGACGTCTCCCAACACGGCCGCGGCGGGATTCTGGGCATGGGCGCGCTGCTCACCAAAACCTCCTATCCCCACCGCACCAGTCCGGTGCTGCGCGGCAACTGGCTGCTCCAGGCCGTTTTGGGCACGCGCATCCCCCCGCCGCCAAACGACGTGCCCAAACTCGACGAAAGCGTGGCCTCCGCAAAATCGCTCCGCGAACGGCTCGAACGGCACCGCGCCGACAAAGCCTGCGCCTCCTGCCACGACAAGATGGATCCGCTCGGCTTCGCTCTGGAAGCTTTCGACCCGATCGGCAGGCTCCGCACCAAGGACGAGGCGGGGATCCCCGTCGACACTTCCGCCACAACCCGCGACGGACAGACCTTCGAAGGCGTCGGCGGCCTCCGCTCCTACTTGGCCACCCGCGACGCGGAGTTTCTCGCGGTCTTCTGCCGCAAACTTCTGGGCTACTCGCTCGGACGCGTCATCCTGCCCACCGACCAGCCGCTGCTTGATGCGATGAAGCTGAGGCTCCAGAAAGAAGACGGCACGTTTTCCACCGCCGTGCTCTCCATCATTGAGAGCAGACAGTTCACCCAGAGGCGCAACGATTAACCACCAGCACCATGCCTAACCCCTCACATTCGTCTCCCGCCGTCGGCTCCCTTTCCCGCAGGCACTTTTTGCGCGGCGCCGGCGTAGCGCTGGGACTTCCCTGGTTTGAATCCATGAACGCGTGGGGCCAGTCCCTCGCCGGCAACCAGTCGGCAAAGCCCTCAGCCGCCCCGCGCCGGATGGCGGCTCTTTTCATGGGCAACGGAGTCAACCCCCACCACTGGGGTGCGGAACCCGACGGCGCCGGCATGCGCCTCAAGGATTCACTCCGCCCGCTGGAGCCGTTCAAGGACCGGCTGCTGGTGTTTCAGGGGCTGTGGAATCCGACAACCGTGGAGGGGCCCGGCGGGCACTTTCCGAAGATGAACGTGTTGGCCGGGGTGAAGGTCAAGCAGACCACGACCGACGTGGAGGTGGGCGTCACCGTGGACCAGATGATCGCCCGGGAAGTCGGCAAACACACCCCCGTCCAGAGCCTCACCCTCGGCACCGAGGGGCCGGGTTACTCCACCGACAGCGGCTACACCTCCCTCTACTCCGCCTACATTTCTTGGGCCTCGCCCACCGCCCCGGCCCCCAAGGAAATCTACCCCCAGCAGGCCTTTGACCAGCTTTTCGACGACGGCAGCAAACGCCGCCGCGACCGGAGCATCCTCGACTTGGTCCGGGGCGACGCGCAGGGCCTTTCCAAACACCTCAGCCGCCGCGACAACCTCAAACTCCAGGAATACCTTGCCTCAGTGCGCGAACTTGAGCAGCGCATCGAGCGGGCGGACACCTTCAGCAAGCAGGAAACCGGCGGCCTGGGCTGGCAGCCCTCGGTAAAGGCGCCCACCTTTGCGCGCCCCGCCTCCGGCATCCCGGCCAACCCGGGCGAACACATGGGGCTGATGCTCGACATCCTCACGCTGGCCTTCCAGATGGACCGCACCCGCGTCGCTACGCTGATGCTCAACAACGACCTGTCCGGGATGAACTTCGGGTACCTCGGCGGGATCTCCGGCGGCCTGCACGAGCTCTCGCACCACGCCAACGATCCGGCGCGGCTGGCGATGTATCAAAAGGCCAACGAGTACCACATGCAGCTTCTGGCCGGCATGCTGGAAAAAATGCGGCAGACCAACGAGGGGGAGCGCACCCTACTCGACAACAGCATGCTCCTTTTCTGTTCCAGCCTGATGGACGGCAACGCGCACGACTCCAAACAGCTTCCGGTCCTGCTCGCGGGCGGCGGGGGCGGCTCCCTGCGCGGTGGCCGCCTGCTCGACTACAGCAAAGACCCCAACCGCCGCCTGTGCCGGCTGCACCTCGCGCTCATGGAGCGGATGGGGATGCGTCTGGACCGGTTCGGCGATGCCGATTCCGCCCTCAGCGACCTTTCCTGACACCGGCCGGACATCGTCTGCGCCGCACTCGGCGTCATCTGGATTGCCCGACCGCGCCGTCGCGCTGGAAAGCCTGCCAGTCGGCGGCGTAAGCCGCATTGACAAGCCAGGAAGCGCCCGCCTTCTCTCCTCCGTCAAAGGATGCAAAAGGCAGGGTGGAAAGGGTTTGGTAGCCGCCTTTCGCCGGATCCCAGTTCTCGCCGAGGTGGCCGCTCTCAGGCGACAGTTGCTGGAGTTGCACCGGGCTGTGGCGCGCATCGGAGTTTGCGGGAACCCGCGCGGAAAAGGTGTGGCGCAGGAAGGACAACACGAGCGGCCAGGTCTTTTCACCGGGTCCGTGGCCGGTCTTAGGCTCGACTGCAAAGTTCCAAAGTGCGGCGTGCTTTTTACGCAGCACCGGCACCACGGCGAGGTTTTCTTCCTTCGAGGGCCGCGTCAGAAAAGGATCGTCCTCACCAAAAATCACAAGCCCGGGCACCTGCGCCGCACCGGGCTGGTAGACCTGAAACGTGATGCCGGGACGCATCGAAACCCAGCCCCAGACGCGCTCTGGCACGTAGGAAGGAAAGACGGCGGAGAAGCCCGTGCCGTTTGAGTGGCCGTACAGAAAGAGTGGCGCATGTTCCAACTCGGGATGGCCCGCCTTGTTTCCAAACGCCTGCAGCCGTTCGAAAAGCAGGCTCCTCGGCCAGAAGCCACGCTGCACAGGGTTGCCGACAAATTTGAACAACGCGAGGTGCAGCTCTCTGGCGAGGGCGCGCATGTCGGCCCGCCGAAACAGACTCTCTCCGCTGCCGTGACCGGACATGACAACAACGCCTCTGACCACCTCGAGGCCATCCGGCAGCCACAGGTCAAACTTCACATCCTCTTGTTTGCCTTCGCCCTTTTCCTTCACAGCTGCGGCCCATTGTTGGTCGCTGATTTTCCAGTCCCAATTCCGACCGACAACCTGCTGGGGCGAAGGCGCTCCCCACCGGGCCTCATCGAGCACGCCGTCCCAGCTCTTTGTATCCTTCGACTGCAGGTTCGCGCTCACCCAGCCGAGGCTGTGGCTTTCGGGAAGAGGAACAGTCTCCGAAAGTTCGAGGTCCGCGGCCTGGAGCAAAGTCAGCGGTGCACACAAAAGAACCGGGAGAAGGGAGAGGGCGTGCTTTGTCATTTCGACGTGGGGGGGTAAATGCTGGATCGGATGCGCAACAAAAGCGGGGCAGCGTGCAGTGGGAGAGAGGCCGAAGTAAAGTGCGCTCTCGGGATCGCGTGGGTGGGACCTTGGCACTCCACACTCAGGCAATCCGGGGAGACTACTGCGGTTTCTCCCCGGCCTCCCGCCCGGGAGCGGCTTCGGCTGGTTCCGCTTGCAACCGCTTGACTAGCTTATTGTACTGAAGCGTGAGGACGTTGAGTTTTTGGATGAAGCCGTCGCGCTCGGCTGCTGTTTTTTCGATGGCGTGATTGGCCTGCGCCACGGCGGCGTTTGCTTTGAGCAGGGCCTCCTGCTGCTCCTTGAGGGCGGCGTTCTGTTTCAACACACCTTCGCGCATGGTCTGTGCGGCGGCCAGCGCTTCGTCGTACTGCGACTTGGCAACGGAGGCCGTCTTGATGTCGCTGAGCGTTTCGGTTAGGCGCAGAATCTCGGCGTCCCCCGCTTTCGCGCGCGCGGAGTTTTCATCCAGGGCCTTCCGCAGGTCTGCGTTTTCGGCCAACTGCCGGCGGGTCAGGTCGCGGAGCTGTTCCTCGCGGTTCCACTGCCAGGCGCACAGGCCGCAGAGCCCCAGAAGCAGGAGCAGAAGAATCCCAAGCGGTACCGGACGGCTCACCGGACCTCCACGGGTTTGACGTTGAACCCGACCTTGGTGACTCCGCAACGGCGCACGTAATCCAGCACGGCCACCATGGCGCCGTGGGGCGTGGCGGCGTCGCCGCTCAGGTACACCGGGAGGTCCCGGTTTTGGGCGAGTTTCTCGCGGAGTAGCTGTTCGAGCTGCTCGAGGGTGACGGGCTGCTTTTCAAAAAACACGCGCCCAGCGGCGTCGACGGCGAGGCTGATGGAATCGGGCTTGAGGGAGGTCTGCGCCGAGGAGGCCGCCGGGAGGTTCACGCCGACGGTGCGCTGCTTGGTCATCGTGAGGCTGACCATCATAAAGCTGGCCAGCAGGAAGAACATGATGTCGATCAACGGCACGACTTCCAGACGCGCCTTTTTGTGCGGGAGCGGGGAGACGAGCTTCATTTTTTCTGGGCGGTGAAGACCTCCACGTTGTTTGCAGCCGTCTCGATGTCGTGCTGGAGGGAGGCCACCAGCGAGTGAAACCAGTTGTAGGGGACGAGGGTCACGATGGCGATGCCCAGCCCGAAGGCGGTGGCGATGAGGGCCTCGCCGATGCCGCCAGTGACCTTCTCCACGGCCAGTTCGGAGCTGCCGATGCTTGAGAAGCTGCCCATGATGCCGGTGACCGTGCCAAGCAGGCCCAGCAGGGGAGCCAGCGTGATGATGGTGTCCATCGCCGTCAGGAAGCGGCCCGCCCGCTTGATCTCGACCCCTGCGGCCGCCTGCAACGCCCCCTGGAGGCTGGCGTGGCGGTGCGTGATCCCGGCGCTGATGACGCGCAGCACCGGATCTGCGGAGCCTCCGCAAAGTTTAAGCGCCGCCGCAACGTCGCCCGCTTCCAACGCCGTGAGGACCGTATCCAGCAAGGCGGCGTTCCGGTTTCTGGAGAGCAGAAACCACCACCAAACGCGTTCGACGATCACCGCAACCGAGAAAAGAGTGAGGAGCGCGATCGGCCACATGATGGGGCCGCCCTTGAGGAAGAGCTCCACCAGGGCGTTGGATAGAAAAGGGGCGGGAAGGATCATTGGAGGACAAATTTGATGGGTACGATAAAAAGCCGGGACTCTCCGGAAGGCCACCGCCAGTTGCGACGCAAATGGTCGCGGGCGGCCGTGTCGAGCAGGGTGTGTCCGCTCGAGGTGCGGATCTCCACGGAGGAGGGCACGCCGCTGGATTCGACGGTGACGAGCAAAACCACGGTGCCGTCAATACGGGCGGAGCGCGCGGCGGAAGGATACGAGGGCGAGGGAAACCGGCCGCCGCCGGCGGAGGAGAACGGAACGGGTTGGGTGCCGCCCGGGGAGCCTCCGGCGCGGGCGGGTCGCGCGGAGGAGGGGGATGGGGATGGTCTGGAGGTGGTTGCCGGTGGGGCGGGCGCCGGCGCGGGTTTGGCTTCGGCAGCGGGCGTGGGCTTCGGCGGTTGAGGCTGCAGCGGGGGCTGCAC
>CAMCIN010000260.1 GCA_945874745.1 Akkermansia muciniphila
GCAGATGCTCAGGATCTTGCGTTCTGACAATGAGCTGTCCACCGGAACTGAGCGCAGCTATGTGGGCGAGGTGGCACAGGTGATCGACCTGCGTCCCTTGAGGATGACGCTTTCAGGCGCCGAGTCATTGGTTGAAGTGTCGGCGCAGTTTAACGCGGTGGCACTGCCCCCGGTGGGGAAGTACGAATTCGCGGTCAAAGCCGCTGCTTTTCGGGGAGATATCGCGGACGCGCCGAGGCTTTGGGAGGACCATGACGCCGGAGGGAGCCGCTCCAATCGCTCTGTTGAGGCGGATTCTGACACAGGAACCTGGCAGCGCGTGGCAACCCCGCTGGTGCTGCCCCCGGACGCGGACTTTCTCGTGATCGAATGTGCCGTGGTGTTTAAGGGGCCACAGCAGGAAACCGGGGCAACGGAATTCCCCGGCCACTATGTCGACCAAGTCGAGGTCCGCCTCAGCGGCTCCTCGCGGGCGTGGACGGACACCCAAAACGGGGACTGACTCCTCCGAGCCAACGTCTTTTTCCTCCAGAAAAGCCATGCCCCTCAGGCCTCTCATTTACACCGTTTGCCTCCTCCTGCCTTCTGTCACAGCGTTGTCGGCTCCGGCGCGCCTGAAGACTTTTCTGGAAGCCAACTGCAGCAACTGCCACGACAGCGAAACCCGCAAGGGCGGGCTCAATCTCGAGGACCTCAGCTACGAACCCACCCAGCGGCGCAACGCGCTGACCTGGCAGCATGTTTTTGACCGCGTCGCCAAAGGCGAGATGCCTCCCAAAAACAAACGCCAGCCCTTGCAGGACGAAAAGGCAGCCTGGCTGGCAGAACTTTCTCAAAGTCTCCGGTCCGCCTCCCTCCAGCTCCAGCAAAAGGAAGGCCGCGGCCCCGTGCGTCGGCTCACGCGCACCGAGTACGAGAACACCGTCTCCGAGCTGCTTCACATCAAGTGTGATCTCAAGAGCCTGTTCCCGGAGGACGCGACAACGGCTGGGTTTGATAAAGTGGGGGAAGGGCTCACGCTTTCGTCCACACACTTTGCCCGCTATCAGGAAGCCGCAGAGAAGGCGCTCGCGGATGCGCTTTCCCATGCGGGCGAACTGCACTACTCCAACGACGGCCCCCAGTTCTTCAAGGGAAAGGAAAAGACGTTTGTCGACTACGGGAACTGGATGGAGGAAAACAACATCGTCCTGACTTCGCGGCTGTTCTATCCCTACACCGCCATCATGGGACCGTGGGCGCCGTTGAGCGGGAGGTATCGCATACGCATCACGGCACAGGCCCGCAACAATGGCGGCAACCCGATGCCCATCGGTATCGGTGTGCACAGCCACCGCGCCTCCAAGCCGGATGGGCCCGAACTCCTCGACTGGCGGGACCTCTCGGAAACTGAAATGCGCACCGTCACCATGGAGGTGGACCTGCAGCGCGAGGAACAGATCCATGTCTTCGGTCCCACCCTCTACCACCGGGACTTTGTGATTCCACTCTGGCGCAAAGGTGAGCGATGGACGAAGCAAGCGATTCTCCTCCAGAAGGTGGAGATCGAAGGGCCGCTCCATGGCGACGGACAGGTCCACAAATGGCCCTCGCAAGCCTATCAGGAGTTGTTCGACCACCTGCAGCAGCGCTCGCTGTCGGAGATCAGCGGCGTGCCTGCGGAAAAGGAGACGCCAAATCCTGCGCTGCCGGTGTCGGCTCAACCCAAGGTGGATGCGGAACGGCTGATCCGGCGTTTCCTGCCAAGGGCATTCCGGAGGACGGTGCCGGAGGACATCGCCGCGCAGTATGTGGCGCGTGTGCTCGGCGCCCTCGATGCGGGCGTCCATTTTCATCAAGCGATGCTGGATGGATATAAAGCCATCCTCTGCTCGCCCCACTTCCTGCTGCATGAGGAAACGCCCGGCCCCCTCGAGGCGCAGGCCCTGGCGAACCGAATGGCGTACTTCCTCTGGAACGGCCCGCCGGATGCCGAACTTCTGGAGGCCAACCTCTCGCAGGCCGGTGCACGCCATGCGCAGGTGGAGCGCCTTTTGAAGGACCCCAGGTCTGCGCGGTTCGAAGAGTCGTTCGTCAACCAATGGCTGGACCTGCAGAAGATCGACGCCACCTCGCCGGACAGCGCCTTGTATCCTGAGTTTGATGCGGCCCTGCGACTCTCGGCCGAACGCGAAACACGGCTCTTTTTCCACGAACTCCTCACAAACAACCGCAGCCTTTTGGAAGGAATCCATTCGGACTGGACCTTCCTCAACGAACCTCTTGCGTGGCTTTACTGCCTACCAAACCTCAGCGGCCATGAACTGCGCAAAGTCCAACTGCCGGCCGGTTCCCACCGTGGCGGCTTTCTGACGCAGGCGAGCGTGCTGAAGGTCACCGCCGACGGTGCAAAGACCTCCCCCATCCTGCGCGGCAACTGGATCAATGAAAAAATCCTCGGCATCCATCCGCCCCCCCCGCCGAGCGACGTGGCTAAGATCGAGCCCGACATCCGCGGGGCCACGACCATCCGCGCGCAGCTCGCCAAGCATCGCGACACCCCCGCCTGCATGAGCTGCCACACCGTAATTGACCCGCCGGGATTTGCTCTGGAAACGTTTGATGTCATCGGCGGCTGGCGCGATTTCTATCGCGTCCCCAAGAGCACCGGCCAGATCATCGAAATCCAGCCCAGCAAGAAAAGGGTGCACCGTGGCCCCGCCGTTGAAGTCGGCTACACCATGCCCGACGGGCGCGCCTTTGCGGACGTGGACGGATACAAGACAATGCTACTCGAGGACAAGGACGGCCTCGCCAGAGCCCTGACCGAACACCTGCTCACGTACGCCACTGGCGCGCGCGTGCACTTCGCGGACCGCGAGGATGTGGCGGAAATCGTCAAGTCGGTGCGCGTCGAAAACTACGGCCTGCGCGCCCTGATCCATCACGTCGTGGACAGCCGCCCGTTTCTGAACAAATAGCCCGACTCCCCTATGCAGATCAGCCTCCGCCAACCCATCGCCCGCCGCCACTTCCTCAAAGCCGGAGCAGTCAGCCTCGCGTTGCCCGCACTCAACGCCATGCTCCCGCGAAGCCTCCGGGCCGCAGAAGCGCCGCAACCAAAGCGCCTGTTGCTGATAGGTCGCAACCTCGGCCTGCACGCGCCCTTCTTCTTCCCCGAGACCGCCGGTTTGAATTACGAAAGCACCCGCTACCTGCGGCATCTGGACGAGCACCGCGGCCAGTTCACGCTTTTCTCCGGCGTCTCGCACCTCAACTACAACAACCACCACAGCGAGGCCGGGCTCTTCACCGGAGTGCACTGGGACCGGATCAAGGAACCGGCCAAGGAGCATCGCAACGGCATTTCGCTCGACCAGTACGCCGCGGAGCGGATCAAGGCGGACACACGCTACCGGAACCTCGTCATCGGTCAGCCCGTTCAGTGGAACTTTTCCTGGAACGAGAACGGCGTGCCGGTTCCCAGCGAACGCAGCCCAAGCAAGGTCTTCAAACAACTGTTCATCAATGGCAGCCCAGGGGAGGTCGCTTCCGAGACGCATCGGCTTCGAACCGGACGCAGCATCCTCGACCAGGTCGGCGAAGAGGCGAAGAGCTTCGGCAAAAAACTCGGGGCCGAAGACCGCCAGCGGTTGGATCTCATGTTCAGTTCCATTCGTGAAACCGAGCAAAACCTGCTTCGCTCCGAGGCCTGGGTCAACCGCCCGAAACCGTCCGTTCCCTACTCCGCACCAAAGGCGGATCCGAACAACGAAGCGCTGGTCGCCCGGGAAACGCTCTGGTTCGACATCACAAGGCTCGCCTTCCAAACCGATTCCACGCGCGTGATTCTGCTCACGATGGGGGACGCCGGACGCCCCAAGCTCGAAGGTCTCAACCTCGGCCACCACGACGCCTCGCACCACGGTAAGGACGAGACCAAAATCGAACAGCTTGCAATGATAGAGGAGCTTGAGTTGCAACAGCTCAGCCGCTTTTTCACCACCCTGCAACAGGTGCGCGAGGGCGAGGGCGGAGGCACGCTCTTCGACCACACCGCCATCCTCAACGCCAGCAACCTCGGCAATGCCTCCGCCCACACCTGTGAGAATCTGCCGATCCTGCTAGCCGGCGGCGGCTTCAAGCACCAGGGCCATATCCTCAAAGACCGCAAGGAGAACATGCCTCTGAGCAACCTCTACGTTCGCATGCTACAGCAGCTCGGCATTGAAGAGACATCCTTCGGCAGCAGCACCCGGGTGGCGGACGAGGTGTGACGCCGCAAGCGGTTTAACTGTACGCCTCCCAGCCCTTGCGCACCGCACTCCGCTTGAGAAGGCGGTTGGCCTCCTCGCTGTTGCGAAAACGCTGCGCGGCGGCATCCCAGTCCAGCGCCTTGCCCGGGTTCAACACCGCAATGTTGCCCAGCAACCCGTACCGGGTCAGCGGCACGGCGTACTCAAAACTGGAACCGCACTGGCGGTTGGACAAAATCGCCTCGATCAGCTCGATCTGGGGATTCTTGGCGGTCGCACGTTCCAGCCGCGCCTGCGGTTGCTTGGCCGCCAGCCAGGCTTCGTGTTTTGCGTAGGGCAGCAGGCGGGGCTTGCTCGCGTGGTCCCCAATACAGATGAGTTTGCCCTCCTCTCCGATGTAGAGCGCGCCGGCCTTTGCCTTGCTCCAATCCTCGGATTCGTCCAATTCCGCCGGCCGCTCCGGCTTGCGGGCCCCGTCGTACCAGACGACCTTCACCTCGCCAAAGCGGGGGGTCTTGTGCAAAAGCGTGATCTGGGAGGACGTGGGGAACGTGGTCTCCGTCAAATCGTCCACCTCGGCCTCGACCCGGTAGGGGTCCCCGAGGTCGCAGGAAAAGAACGGGCCGTCCATCGTATGGCAACCCATGTCGCCCATGGCGCCAGAGCCGTACTCCCGGTGCGCCCGCCAGGCGAAGGGATGCAGGCCGGGGCGGTAGGAATCCTCCGGACACTGGGCGAGCCAGGCGTTCCAGTTGAGGGTGGAGGGAGCCTCGGCCGCCACCATCCCGTCGCGCGCCTTGCTGCCCTGCGGCCAGATGGGCCGGTTGGTCCAGACGTGGACCTCCTTGACCCGCCCGATAACGCCCAGTTCGAGATATTCCTTGAGCTGGCGGATTCCCTCGATGAGATGGCCTTGGTTGCCCATGTTGGTGCAGACCTTTTTTTCACGCGCCGCAGCCAAAAGCTGGCCGGCCTCCCACACCCGGTTGACGAGGGGCTTCTGCACACACACGTGCTTTCCCCGGCGGATCGCCTCCAGCGCCGCAGGAAAATGCGAGTGGTCGGGAGTAGAAACCGTCACCCCGTCCAGCTTGTCGCCCATGGCTTGGAACATCTCCCGGAAGTCTTCAAACACGCGCGCCTCGGGGTACAAAAGCTTGGCGCGCTCCAAACGGGTCCGGTCCACGTCGCAAAGGGCCACGATCTCGGCACCGGCTGCGGTGTTGGCAATGTCCATCTTCCCCTTCCCCTCGACCCCGATGCCCCCAAACTGAAGCTTCTTCGGGGCCTGCCCCCGGAGAATGTGTGGGAAAAAGAGCGCGCCCGAGGAAAGAGAGGCGAGCTTGAGGAAATCTCTACGAGAGGGGCGAACGGGGGAGCGCATAGGGGGAAATACATCGCGCAAACGAGGCGTTTTGCAAGCTCAGGAACGCAGCTTTCCCTGAGGCCACCCCACCCCAGCGTATGGGAAGGCCCACCGTTCGGACTTCCCGAGGGGCAGACGCAAAAAAACCGCCGGGCCCTTTCGGGTGGCGGTTTTTGGTTCGGCGTCCGGCGCGGAAGCCGAGCGCTTGCGGGTGTCCCTAGTGGGCGCCGACCGGCTCCGGAGCGAGCTCGCGGGGCTGGACGTCGGGCACGGCGGGGCAGACCGGCTGGGCAAAACGGGTGCTCGCACGCAAACGCAGTGTGCCGAGACACATGTCAGCCAA
>CAMCIN010000261.1 GCA_945874745.1 Akkermansia muciniphila
GGGCGCCCTTGCGGTGGTCGTGGTTGCCCAAGACGGCGAAAACCCCAAGCTTGGCATTAAGCGTTCCCAGCAAGGGGGCCAACTCATCCATGGCATCCAGCGTCTCGTCTACGAAGTCTCCCAACAACACAGTGAGGTCCGGACGCAGGCTGTTCGCCTCCCCTACCGCGCGTTTGAGGAAAGAAAGCGGAGTGAACGGATACAGATGAAAGTCACTCAGGGCGGCAATGCGCAACCCTTCCAACCCGGACTTGAGCCCCGGAATGGGGGCCAGAATACGCTCCACACTCAACTTGGAGGACTCCTCGATCAAGGCGCCGAGCCCCCCGACCCCCAAACCGCCCACGGCGGCACTGAGAAAAATGCGACGGTTCATCATAAGCAGGACACAGCTGATTTTCAGACGAGAAACAGTGAAAAGCAAAAACTGAAAGGCGACGCTGAGTTGAGGACCCGGGGGGAGATTGTGAAACATTTCACAAATTCGGCTTGCTGGGCTCTTCCGGACGTCTCTACCGTCTCTATCTTAGCGCGTTTAGCGCTCAAACTATGGCTCACACTACCCAGCCGTTCGAACAGCCCGATGCCTTGGCCAAAACCGAGTCCGGCCTCCAGAAACTTGCTTCTGGATCGCTTGCCGCGGCCGGAGCGCTCTCCCCTGACCTACTCGGGGAAAAGCTGGTCCTGAACATGGGCCCGTCTCACCCAGCCACCCACGGCGTGCTCCGCCTGGTGCTCGAAATGGACGGCGAGCTCATTACCAAGGCCACCCCCGATCTGGGTTACCTGCACCGGGGCGACGAGAAAATCGCCGAAAACATGACCTACAACCAGTTTGTGCCCTACACGGACAGGCTGGATTATTTGGCGCCCCTTGCCAATAACGTGGCCTACGCGCTGGCTGTAGAGAAGCTCATGGGCTGGGAACTGCCGCCCCGTGGCCAGGCGATCCGGGTCATCTGCTGTGAACTGGCGCGTATTTCCTCCCATCTGCTCGGCCTTGGCGCCTTCGCGATGGATACAGGCGCACTGACCGTGTTCATGTACACTTTCACGGAGCGCGAAAAGATTTACAACCTGTGCGAGGTGATCTCCGGCGCCCGCTTTACCACCAGCTACACTCGGATCGGGGGAATGACCCGCGACCTGCCCGACGCCTTCTTCCCGATGGTTCGCAAGTTTCTGGAGGAATTCCCCCCCTCTCTGGACGAAGTGGACGGACTCCTCTCCCGGAACCGCATCTTTGTGGATCGGACCAAGGACGTGGGCTGTATTTCTAAGGAAGATGCAATTTCCTTTGGCTTGAGCGGTCCCAACCTGCGGGGATCTGGCGTGGACCACGATCTTCGCAAGAAGCACCCGTATCTTGGCTACGAACAGTACGATTTCGATATTCCAGTGGGCTCGGCTGGAGACTGCTACGACCGGTACCTGTGCCGAGTGGAAGAAATGCGCCAGTCGGTGCAAATCCTGCGCCAAGCCATTGACAAGCTTCCTTCGGGCCCGATCACAGTGTCGGACCCCAAAAACCTACCTCCGGCCAAGACTTCGGTCATGACCAAGATGGAGGAACTGATTCATCACTTTATCCTGCACACCGAGGGGCTCAAGGCACCTCCGGGTGAAGTCTACTTTGGGGCAGAAAACCCCAAGGGGGAACTCGGGTTTTACATTCAGTCCAAAGGCGGAGGAGTGCCCCACCGGCTTAAGATTCGCGCCCCCTCGTTTGTGAACCTCAGCATCCTTCCCAAGCTGCTGCCCGGACATTTCATGAGCGATGTTGTGGCCATTCTGGGTTCGATGGACTTCGTAATGGGAGAATGCGACCGGTAAGTGAACAGTCCGACGCACATTTCCCTGCCGGCGTTGCTGCTGTGTCTTTCCCTCATGGGGCTGTGCGGCTGCAAGCCCGAGATTTCCCAGTCCAATATTGATGCGGTCAACACACGGTTCGAAAAACTAGAAAAAACGGGAAAGAAAACCCTTTCACCCAAGGAGGTCGAAAGCATCTTGGGACCACCCGACCGGGTGGAGAACGCGACGATAGAACTGGAAACTCAAAAAAAAGAAGTCGGCCTGACCCGGTACTACTACGAACAGGACGGCAAGACGATTGAGCTGCATTTCTTCGACAATAAATTGATTAACCGAGTCCCCGGCTGGAACCACCAACCGGAGCAGGAACCCCAAAAACCATGACCATTCCGGCAGACCTCCTGGCTCAGATTGACGAAGCAATCACGCACTATCCGGTTTCCAAACGGAGTGCCTCCCTGCCCTTGCTTCACTTGTGGCAGGAGCACTTCGGGTATGTTTCCGACGCGGCTGTTTCCTGGATCGCGGCGAAACTGGAGCTCCAGCCGATCAATGTTCTGGAGCTGGTCACCTTCTATCCGATGTTCCGCAGGGAACCGGCGGGCAAAACCCACATCCGCGTCTGCCGTACCCTGTCCTGCGCAATGGCCGGCAGCTACGCGCTGCGCGACGCCCTCGCCAAGGAAGGCGGCATTGATATCGCCACTTGGAACGCGCACATGAACGGCCATGCGCACGGCGACGACGGCCACTCCAACTCCCCTGCGAAGCTCACCGGCCACGCAGTACACAACCCCGGCCACGGCAACCCGATCGCAATCAGCCCCGACGGCAACTGTTCCATCGAGTTTGTCGAATGCCTCGCGTCCTGCGGTTCAGCGCCAGTGGTGTTGGTGAACGACAATTTTCAGGAGAACGTGCGGATTCAAGACGCCGCCGCTCTCTGGCAAACCACCACCTCGCAGGCCACCCGCGTGAACACGGCTGCGCCGCACCCGCGCGAACACCGCTTGATTTTCAAGACCATCGACGTTCCCGGCCGCGGAAACGACCTTGAGACTTACGTTGCCGGCGGCGGCTACGGCGACCTGAAGAAGGCGCTCGGCATGAAGCCGGAGGAAATCCTGGACGAAGTCAAAAAAAGCGGCCTGCGCGGCCGCGGCGGTGCAGGCTTTCCCTGCGGCACGAAATGGAGCTTCATCAAGCGGGGCGGGCCAAAGCCCACCTACCTCATCTGCAACGCGGACGAGTCGGAACCCGGGACATTCAAGGATCGCTACATCATCCACCAAGATCCGCACCAGTTGATCGAGGGGATGATCATCTCCTGCTTCGCTGTCGACGCACACCTCGCCTACCTCTACATCCGTGGGGAATTTCCCGAGGGAGCGGTGATCCTGGAAAAGGCGATCGCCGAGGCGAAGGCCAAGGGGTTCCTGGGCAAAAACATCCTCGGCTCAGGCTTTGATTTGGAGATTTACGTGCACCGCGGTGCGGGCGCCTACATCTGCGGCGAGGAAACCGGTTTGATCGAATCGCTGGAGGGCAAACGGCCCTATCCACGCATTAAGCCCCCCTACTTTCCCGCCGTATTGGGCCTGTACCAATGTCCAACGATCGTAAACAACGTCGAAACCCTCTGCCACGTTAAGCACATCGTCCAGATGGGCGGCGAGGAATACGCCAAAATCGGCCGCCCCAACAACACCGGCACCCGCATCCTGTGTGTGTCCGGGGACGTGCAGCGCCCCGGTTACTACGAGGTGGCCGTCGGCAGCGTCACGCTCGGGGAACTCATCAACGAGATCTGCGGCGGCATGAAGCCGGGCCGCACGCTCAAGGGCGTCATCCCCGGAGGCAGTTCGGCCAAGGTGTTGCGTGCCGGCGAAAAGTACAAAATCAAGGACAAGGAGGTCGCACTTGAGGACCTCCCCATGGATTTCGACTCCCTCGCAGCCGCCGGTTCGATGGCCGGCTCAGGCGGCGTGATCGTCATGGACGACACCCGCAACATGGTGGAGATCCTCAACAACATCAACGAGTTTTACGCCCACGAGTCTTGTGGCCAGTGCACCCCGTGCCGCGAGGGCGCGCAGTGGATGAAGAAGATCACGGACCGCATCGTGGCGGGCGGCGGCGTCGAGAACGACCCGGACACCCTCAAAAACGTGGCGGACAACATCGCCGGAAAAACCATCTGCGCCTTCGGGGAAGCCTGTTCCTGGCCGACCCAAAGTTTCCTCGCCAAATTTAAGGAAGAATTTTCGGCCAAAGCGCACAAGGACCTCCCTCCGCCGATGCCGCCCGAATACACCCGGGACGAGTTGATCGCCCACGACTCCATTCCCGCCGTTCCCGCGCCCCGTGGAAACGGTCACGAAATCATGGCGCCCGCCGCCACCCGCTAACCCATTCTCCGCCGCACCATGAGCACTGAAGTACCGCTCCTCAACGTCCAGATCGACGGCGTGTGGATGCAATTTCCCAAGGGAACCAAGGTGATCGACGCCTGCTCTCAAGCCGGCAAGTTCATCCCCCGTTATTGCTACCACCCGAAGCTTTCGGTCCCTGGAAACTGCCGGATGTGCCTCATTGAAATGGGTATGCCCAAGATGACGCCGGACCGCAAGCCCATCCTCGGGCCGGACGGCAGACCCGAAATCGGCTGGATCCCCCGCCCGCAGATCTCCTGCGCGCAGGACGTTTCCGAAGGCCTTGGCGTCCGCACGGACTCCCCGATGGTGCAGGAGTGCCGCAAGGGCGTCATGGAGTTCCTCCTCATCAATCATCCGCTGGACTGCCCCATCTGTGACCAGGCCGGGGAATGCCGCCTGCAGGAGTTTTCCGTGGAGTACGGCAACGCGGAGTCCCGCTTTCTGGAGCGGAAGGTCAAAAAGCCGAAGAACGTCGAGCTTGGACCGAGGGTAACCTTGGACGCGGAACGTTGCGTGCTCTGCTCCCGCTGCATCCGCTTCATGAAGGAGGTCGCCCAGGACGACGTGCTCGGCTTCGTCGACCGCGGCGGTTTTTCGACCATCGCCTGTCACCCAGACAAGACCCTGGAGAGTAACTACTCGCTTAACACCGTAGACATTTGCCCGGTCGGCGCGCTGACCTCCACGGATTTCCGTTTCAAGATGCGCGTCTGGTTCCTCAAGGAAACCAAGTCTATCGACGTCAACGACGGACTTGGCTGCAACATCCTCATAGGCTCCCGTGAGAACCACATCTACCGGATCACGCCGCGCGAAAACAACGACGTCAACGGCAACTGGATCCCGGACTCGCACCGACTCAATTTCAAATACCTCCAGGACGAGCACCGCCTCAGCCACCCCTCGGTGGACGGCAAACAGATGCCCTGGCCGGAAACCATCTCCGCCGCCGTGTCCAGCCTCAAGGCTGCGGGCACGCTGGCAATGGTTCTGTCAGCCCGTCTTACCAACGAGGAACTTTACCTTGCACGCCTGCTCTCAACGGCACTGAAGGTATCCCTCCACGATGTCGTGCCGCGCGTGGGTGAACCCGACGGAATCCTCATCCCCGCCGATCGCAACCCGAACACCGCCGGCGCCCAGTTGCTCGGCGCCACGGGCAAGGAACCGGGCAAAACGCTCCCCGAAATCGTCGCCGGCGTGCGTAGCGGGGCCATCCAAGGGCTGATCTGTCTCGGGGAAGATCTTTCCGAGTGCGGCTTCAACCCCGCGGACCTCAAGAAGCTCAAGGCATTGGTGGCCACCTCCATTCTGCCCACTGACACCACCAAGGCAGCGCACATCGTCCTGCCGGGTGCGGCTTGGGCGGAAAAGCGTGGTTCGATGATTAACATCCACGGTAGGCTTCAGCGTCTCAACAAGGGGGTGGAACCCGCAGGAGAAGCACACGACGACTGGGAGATCCTCCGCGACCTGCTTGTGGCAAGTGGTTCGCCAGTGTCTTTCCATGAGATCGAGGATGTCTTCAGGGCCATGTCGCAGGATATCCCGGCGTTTGCCGGCCTTAACTTGAGCAAGATCGGCGATCTGGGCGTGCAACTGCTCCCCAAACCCGAGACCGTCGCCGCAACCGTTTAAGCAACGC
>CAMCIN010000262.1 GCA_945874745.1 Akkermansia muciniphila
AGGTGTTCGAAGAGCGCCTTTTTATGTTCAAGAAGTTTGTCGTGGCACTCGTAAAGCCGGTGGATTTCCGCCAAGCCGAAGTCTCCTCCCAAAAGATCAGCCAACGCACTTTGGTCAAACCAGTGACGGTGGAGACGCCACTCGCTTCCTGGGGCGATGAGCCTGTAAAGCTCTGCAAACGGAATGGCAGGAGGCACGAGCCCGGCTTTGAGCGGCACGAGACTAGGGGGTGTTCGCTGTGGGTCACTTTTGCTGCCGCCTCGCGGAATGAGCAGTGATCCGCAGCTCAAGCAGGTATCCCCTGAGGTTCCGTCTGACTTCTTCTCATCTGTTAAATCGGTGGGATCTGCGGATAACTCTTATAAGCAGCGCCTTATAGAATCCAGCAAGAAGAGCCCGTCCGCTTCCCTTCCTGCACTGAGGTTCAATTGACCGCGCACTCTCCCTCGGGGGAAGCCACCTCCGAATTAGAGCTTTTCGTAAAACCGGAGCGCCTCAACCGGGCTGAGCAACTCGTGCAAGGGCAACTGGCGCCCACCCGCCCCAGGGTCCTGGGCGATGTAATCAAACCCACTCTTGCCAACCACCAACACGAAGTGTGTCCCGCGCCCAGGCGGGCGCACCCGCACAATGACTGGGTTTCCCTTCAGTAAATTCCAATCCATCAGCCGGTAGGAGGGGAGGTCCTCGTAGGCGTGTCGGACTTTGCCGGGCTCGTACACCGCGGCCACCTCCCAGTAAATCCAACCGCGCGCAGTGTAGCCCCCGTTTTCCTTCAAAAAGGCATTCAACCGCCTCGGATCCACATCCATCCCGTACCCCGCGAGCACCATCGCAGCGGAGGTTACCGCACACCCCTCGGCGCCCAGCGTGTTTTGCGTCGAGGCAAGCATTTCAGCACCCCAGCGCGGGTCGGCCTGCGCAAAAGACGGGACGCTGAGCAGAACGGTACGCGGGAAATACAGCCCGCCCGAGGGCTGGACGGGCCCCTTGCGGTCCCACCGTTCCCACGCGATCGAACCCGCCACCCAGAGCAAAAAAGCAGCCACCACTAGGCGCAGCCCGTACCGCTGGATAAAACTGTGGGAAAACATACTCATGGGGCGGCGCTTGGAATTCATTAACCTGCAGGGAATGTGGGCAGGACACCGTCTGACCGGAATCCCGCCGACACGGGGGCGGAGCAGCGGTCTTAGGGACGCAGCAGTACTTTTCCGGAGCGCTCTCCGCGCTGGGCGTGTGCCAGGGCGGCACCAACCTGTTCCAAAGGATAGACGGCCTCCACCGGAGTGTGAAGCACCCCCGCGGCTGCCCACTCCAGCAACTGAGCAAACAGGGCCTCTACCTCCGCCGCGGCGGCGCGCCGGTACCATTGGGAAATCCAAAAGCCGCGCAGAATGAGGTCTTTGAAAATGAGCAACCCATTGGGAAGCGTCAGAGGCTGCTTTGCCATGGCGCCGTAGGTCACCAGTGTCCCGGAGGGGGCAAGCACCTTGGCCAGTGCGAGGGCGCACTCTCCGCCCACCGCATTGAGCCCCAGCCAAAGAGGTGCGCCCTCCACCGCCGCCGCAATGCGCTGCGCCAAACCATTTCCTTCCTCCAAAACCACGTCCGCCCCGGCCGCCCGGAGCTCTGCCTCCAGCCCTGGACGCCGCACGATGTTGACGGTGCGCAGGCCCTTGGCCCTGGCGATCTGGATCACGGAACGGCCTACCCCCGAGTTGGCGGCGTTCTGCACCAGCCAGTCCCCCGGCCTTAGTGTCGCGAAGTTTTGCAGCATGCAAAAAGCCGTCGCCGGGTTGATGCGCAGCATGGCCGCCTGCTGCGCGGGAACCGCCTCGGGAACCCCCACCAACTCCGCGACCCGTGCCACACCGACGGCACGCCACGCGCCAAACCCGGGAGGCAACAGCACGCGTCGGCCCAGAAAGCGCGCGCTGACGCGGGCATCGGCCTCGTCCCCCAAGGCGATCACACGGCCGACCCCTTCGTGGCCCGGCACGCAAGGCAGCGCCGGCAACTGCCCGTAGCGCCCCTCGAGCACATTGAGGTCGGCCGGATTCACCGGAGAGTACTCCATTTGGACGAGTGCTTCGCCCGCCAGCGGTACGGGCACAGGGCCGGCACACAACTCAACTGCGTCAAGAGGACTCCCAAATTTTGAGAGCCAGATGGCACAATTAGTTTGGGGAAGCTGGGCAGCAGAACCAGTCATAGATTAGACTTAAGACTGCTTGAAACGCGAACCAAAGCAAACCCGTCTCCAAATTCCCCTGGAAATTTGAGCGAGGCAAGTAGAGGCCTGTTCAAGGATTCCTATGGCGCCCCCCACCCCAAATGCAGCCCTCTCCAGCGGCACACGCATCGCCCTTCTGGGTGCCTGTGCCAATGTATTTTTGGCACTGAGCAAGGTGGTCGCGGGCATCCTGGGAAATAGTTACGCACTGATCGCCGACGGGGTGGAATCCACTCTGGATATCTTCGGCTCGCTGGTGGTCTGGGCCGGACTACGCTACGCCGCCCTTCCCCCGGACGACACCCATCCCTACGGCCACGGCAAAGCCGAAACACTCGCTTCCATCGCCGTCGGAGCGCTGCTTTTGGGAACCGCCCTTTTGTTGGCCGTCCAGAGCATCCGTGAAATCCTCACCCCCCACCACGCTCCCGAGCCCTTCACACTGCTCGTCCTGCTGTTGGTGATCACAGTCAAAGAGAGCCTTTTCCGAACGGTGCTCGGTCACAGCAACACTCTGGGCAGTGCGGCACTCCACTCCGATGCGTGGCACCACCGGGCCGATGCGATCACCTCAGGCGCCGCGTTTGTGGGCATCAGCATCGCATTGCTCGGCGGACCGGGCTACGAGGCGGCTGACGACTACGCGGCGCTGCTGGCCTGTGGAATCATCACCTTTAACGGCATCCGGATTCTCGGGCCGGCGATCAACGAGGCCATGGACATGGCCCCCCCTCCCGAGATCGAGCGCTCGGTCCGGGAATCGGCGGCGCTCGCCGAAGGAGTGCGCGGAGTCGAAAAGTGTAAGGTCCGGAAAATGGGGGTCGAATTCTACGTGGACATGCACGTGCTGGTGGATGGAGACCTCTCCGTCCGCGAAGGACATGCAATCGCGCACGCGGTCAAGGACGCAGTCAGGGAGAGGATGCCCTCGATCGCCGACGTGTTGGTCCACATCGAACCGCTTTAAGGGAGCCAGTGACCGGAACCGCGCGGCCTACTCACTCCGACGCCTTCAGCGCGAGCTGTTGAATCCGCCGCAGGTCCAGCTTACCGCTGGCGAGTTGTGGGATTTCAGGGCAACGCACCCACTGGCGGGGAATCCACAAGTTGGGAATGCCGGCGGCAGCCAACCCCTTGCGCAACTGCGCAAACTCTAGCTCCCGGCTGCTCAAAAGAACCAGCGCCTCCCCCTTGGCCTCATCAGGCACGCCGGTGACGGTCACACTCAAGTCCTCGCCTTCGATTCCAAGGCAACGGCGTACCGCCGCCTCAACCGTCTCGTGCGGAACCATCTCGCCCCCGATCTTTGAGAACCGGGAGAGGCGCCCCTCAATGTACAGAAAGCCGTCCTCATCAAAACGGGCCAGGTCGCCAGTGGCAAACCAGCCCTCTTGGAGCACCAGAGCCGTCCGGATAGGGTCGTCCAAATAGCCCTCAAAAATGTTCACCCCTTTGAGCCACAACATTCCGGTGGCGTCCAGAGGCAAGGGGGCAGCCGTCTCGGGATCTCGAATTCTAGCACTCAGCCCCGGAGCGAGCATTCCCACTGAGCCACTCCGGGAGGAAGACTGCGGGCTGCTCGCAGCATCCACAGGCGGTGGGTCAGGAAGGTTCACGCTGACCACCGGAGACGTTTCCGTCAAACCGTAGCCTTGCAGCACGGGGATGCCAAACCGGGCCTCAAAAGCATCCGCCAAATCCATAGGCAACTTCTCAGCGCCGGTCACAAGCAGTTCGACACTTGCGAGCTGCTTTGGGTCGGCCTTGCGCAGATAACCCCTCAAAAAAGTGGGCGTCGAACACACCAGCTTTACGCCGTGGCGCTCCACCAACTCCGCATTTTTCGGAATGTCCAGCGGTGAAGGATAGGTGACCATGCGCAGTCCTTCAATCAGGGGAAACCAGAGGTTTACCGTGCTGCCAAACGAATGAAACACAGGCAAGCAGGCCAGGATGGCGTCCCCTCGGCGCAACCCAAGCATTGAGGAAAACTGGGCCACATTGCCGAGCAGGTTCCTGTGGGAAAGAACCACGCCCTTCGGATCACCCGCGCTACCACTTGTAAAGAGCAACACAGCCTCGGAGCGATCTCCGCGCGCAGGCACCTTTGCCAGGCAGGCGATCCACTCAGCAGGCAAAAAGGCACTCACCAGCCGCCAAAAGACGATGCGGCGCTTGATTGAAGGCAAGAACTGCTCCAACAAAAGTAGATTCTCCGGCCAGGGAAAATCCGGCAAGCGCGCGACAAAAGCGTCCGCAGTAAGCACAGAACGCACGCTGGCGATCCTGCAGGCGGCGACAAGGGCACTCCGACCCGCCGTGAAATTCAGATTTACCGGCACCTTCCCAGCCAGAACCACCGCCAGATTCGCGACGGTGGCGCCCTTTCCTGGCGGAAGCACCACGGCGATTCTCTCCTCGGGGCAGCGCGCACGCAGGAGAGAAGCCAGCGCGAGGGAGGCTGCCAACAAGTTGCCGGCCGTCAGCTCGGTGCCGTCCATTCCGTCGCTGACAACAGTGCTCCCTAGATCACGCCGCAGCCCCCGGATCGCAGCCCGGCCAAGGTGCCCTTTGAGAAACGGTCTTTCCTGATAGCACCGCGCGCTTAAATCCCACAGACATTCCCTCAACCGCTCCGGCGAGGCGGATTCTGGAGAAAGAGGCTCCCCAAACGCGACTCGTACCGGATAGGGAAACGCTCGAGGACGCTTGAAAAAATACCGGCGCTCGGAAAAGGAAAATACCGAGCCCCAAGTGCCATCCATCCAGACCGGCACGCAGGGCACACCAGCCTCCTGGGCAATAAGCGCAAAACCCCGCTGGAGCCGGATCAGAGCACCGGTACGCGTGAGCGTCCCTTCCGGAAAAAGGCAGACGACCTCGCCATTTCGAAGCGCACTGACGGCCGAGCGAATGCCGGTCTTCGCCCGCGTCGGGGAAACGGGGATGGCGCCAAACAAAACCAACCAAGGAGCCAGCCAGCGGTTGCGATAGTGGCTTTCGTCGGCGAGAAAGCGGACGCGCCGGGGTGTTGCCAGCTGCAACAAAAGCGAATCCACCCAAGTGACGTGATTGGGCAACAGCAGACACCCGCCCTCGGGCAATTGCGGAGAAGGAAGTACCCTGACCCGATAGAACAGCGAAGCCAGGCCAAGACCGACCCAGCGGAGCAGCGTTTCCGTGAGAGAAAGTCCTGTCATTTTTTGGAAAACGCGGAGGACGAAGCAATCCAACCATGAAAGCAGGCCGACTGCAGGAACCCAAAAAAAGAGGGCCTCACCCTAGCCTCGCCGTTTGAGCACCAACCGCTTGAGGCGCGCGTTTTCCTGGGGACTCCATGTTGTAATCTCCGGATCCTCGGCGAAGGCGTTGTGCACGATCCGGCGTTCGTAGGCGTTCATCGGCTCCAGCTGGAGAGGGCGGCCGGTTTGCCGCACGGTTTCCGCCAGATCCTTGACCCGGGAAACCAAGCGGTCCTCCTGCATCCCCCTGTAGTGCTCGACATCCACATGGACTTTCATGGTGGACTTGTCCCGCGCCTGAAGCATCCGGTTTAGAAGGGTCTGGATGTCATCGACGACGCGTCCTTCCTTGCCA
>CAMCIN010000263.1 GCA_945874745.1 Akkermansia muciniphila
CCGAAGGCCGCTGCCCCGAAGGCCGCTGCCCCGAAGGCCGCTGCCCCGAAGGCCGCTGCTCTAAGTACGCAGGCCAAAGGAACCGCTGAAGCCTCGAAAAAAAAGACGGAGGTCACAGACAAAAAAACCGTCTCTGAAACTTCGAAAACCAAGAAGGCAACGACAGAGCCTGCGAAGACGGTCTCTTTGCCTGTAGCGGTTCCCCGTCCCGCTGTTGTGAAGGTGAAACTGGCAGATTTGAGTGACCCCTTTCTCGTCTTGCAGAGGGATAGGATTTTTCAACTGCGGGATACCATTTTGGAGTCCATGCAGGGCGTGGCGAAGGACACCCTTCGCTCTAGGGCGGAGGGGAGCGAGGCAAGCGCCTTCGGGATGCACCAGGCGGACGCAGGCAGCGATGCTTACGACCGTGATTTCGCACTTTCCTTGCTGAGCCAGGAGCAGGACGCACTTTACGAAATCGAGGAAGCCCTCAAGCGCATGGAACTCGGCTCTTACGGGGTCTGTGAAATGAGTGGCAAAAAGATCTCCGCCGCCCGGCTTGAAGCACTCCCCTTCGCCCGTTACACGGTGGAGTGCCAGTCCGAGGTAGAGCGGCAGAAAAAGCTTCAGAAAGCGCGTATGCCAGTCACCTCCCTGTTCGGATTGACCGATGAAGAAGGCGGCGAAGGCGAGGAAGAAGATCAAATCATCGACACAAAGGAGTAGTCCCGAACGTTCGTACTTTACAAAGCACCCCAAAAAACCACCCACTCATTCCCCGACCTTTTTCATATGGCACGCGACTTTATTATCCTCGAATGCACTGAAGCGAAAGCTGAAGGCAAACCTGTATCCCGGTACATCTCCACTCGGAACAAAAAGAGCCCAAACACTCCCAACCGTCTCGAGAAGGTAAAATACAATCCCTTCTTACGCCGCCGTACGGTCCACCGCGAAACCCGGTAAAAGCGAAGGAACTCTCAATTTATATGCAGCCCAAAACTCCCGCCCGCCGCTCCGCCTTCCGCAGAGCTAACCGCACCATGCCCCGTCGGCGCGTTGACATCGCACTCGACGCCATCGACTGGAAAAATCCGGATCTTCTTAAGAAGTTCGTCACAGAAAACGGCAAGATTCTATCCCGTCGTTTGACTGGGATGCCCGCGCACTACCACCGGAAAATCACCCGTGAGATCAAGCGCTCCCGGCAGGCTCTGCTGATGCGTTAGTCTCAGGTCAGGATGCGGGGAAAAATCCTCCCGCATCTGCCACGCAAACTGCGTGAACCACCGGCGCCAGGAAAACCCTTCCAGGCGCCGGTTTTCTTTTGCCTGCAGCCTATTCCGAAGCAGTTTACCGGGGTGTCTTGCCAACTGAAAAAGAGCCCCTCCCCAACGGAAGCAGCATCGGCCCTCCAACTCTCCTTTCCCGCCCCTACTCTATGAAGGTGGACGAACTCCAATCCGAGCAGCTCCGGCTCTGCTTTGAAAACGCACCGGTCGGGATTGGGTTTCTCAATCTGGATCTCCAATTTCTCCAGGCAAATCCCTTTCTGGGACGGATTCTGACCGGTACCGCCCGAGAGATTGAAGGGGGTTTGTTGGGCGAAATTCTTGAAAGCCAGCTTTCCCCGGAGTCGAGCAGGGAGATCCTGCGCATCTGCTCCAACACGATCCAGACAGGCAAGCCGCACGCTTTGCACGGCTGGCCTGCAAGTATAGATGCAAAGGGGCTCCCGCGTTTTGCAGACTGGGAAATCCGTCGGATCGAGACGACTGAACAGGCTCCTGTGGGATTACTGGTGACGGTATCGGACGTGACCCGACAGAAGTACGTGGAGGAAAAGGTCCGCCTTCTGGCAAGTGTCCTGGAAACCACGCCCGATTGGGTGGCCGTCCTTTCCCCGGAAGGGAACGTGCTCTATCTGAACCGCTCCGCCAAATTGGAGGCAGGCCTCACGGACGCCGACGCCATCCACTCGCTTCACTACTCTGACCTCCACCCGGAATGGGCGACGCAGCTGCTCCAAACAGAAGGCTTCCCCGTGGCGCTCAGAGAGGGCATCTGGGAGGGGGAAACCGCTTTTCGCAGCGCCCGAGGCGTAGACGTCCCTGTGTCTCAGGTGCTCTGCTCGCACGCAAACCCCGCAGGTGAGGTGGAGTTTCTTTCTTCGATCCTTCGGGACATCACTGAGGCGCACCAGTTCCAAGCGCAGCTTGCCAGCGCCCAGGAAGGTCTGGAGCAGCGGGTAGAAGAACGCACGGCCGCCCTCGCCGAGGCATCCGCCCTCATCCGCGACCGGGTCCACCAGCAGGCGGCGGTGGCAGAGCTCGGGGAACGGGCGCTCTCAGGCACAGAGATCCCAAAACTGCTCAGAGAAAGCACCCGCTCCATTGTCGAGATCTTGCGCGTAGATTTTTGTTCACTCCGCGAGCTGAGCGAGACAGGCGACTTTCTGGAGCTCCGAGCCTGTACCGGGGCCCCCCAAGTCCTCGCCCAACCAAGCCTGCCGGCCGGAAGCGGCTCTCCCTCCGGTTTCGCCATCGAATCCGGAACCCCCATCATTTTTGAAGATTTACGCTCCGAAACCCGTTTTGAGGTCAACCAGTGGCTGAGGGACTCTGGCTGCGCCAGCGGGGTAGCGGTGCCCATTTCAATTGGGGAAAAACCCTTCGGCTCACTGAGCGTCTTCACCGCAACCCACCGGATATTCACAGAGAACGACACCCACTTTCTCCAGTCAGTCGCAAACATTATCGCGGCGGCAATCCAGCGCCAGCGGTCTGAAGCGGGAATCCAAAGGGCCCTGGAACAGGCGGAAACGGCCAACCGTGCAAAAAGCGCGTTCCTTTCCCGGATGAGCCACGAACTGCGCACTCCGCTCAACGCAATCCTCGGCTTCACGCAACTTTTGAAGCTGGAAGAGCCCACGGCCTCACAACTCGAGAGCCTCGGTCACGTCAGCCGTGCCGGCCACCACCTGCTTTCCCTCATCAACGAAGTGCTCGACATCTCCCACATCGAGACGGGCCGCCTGGCACTGACCATCCAACCCGTTGAACTAAATGATTTCCTCCACAACTGCATCGAACTCATGCGCCCGCTGGCCGCGCGCAACAGCGTCGGCTTACAGTTCATCCCGAGAACAAAGCCTACCCACGTCAGGGCGGACAGGCAGCGGCTCAAACAGGTCGTCCTGAACTTTCTGTCCAACGCGATCAAATACAACAACGAGGGGGGCGAGGTGCTCATCAGCCTCAGAATAGGCATCGAAACCGCGCGCTTTGAGGTGCGCGATACCGGTCCAGGCATTCCTACCCACATGCGAAGCCTCCTTTTCAAGGCATTCGAACGACTTGGCGCGGAACACACCGAGGTGGAGGGCGCAGGAATAGGTCTGGCACTGTGTAAGGGCTTTCTGGAGGCTATGGGCGGGTCCATTGGCTTGGACAACCCTGACAGCGGCGGTTGCGTATTTTGGGCCCAGCTCCCTATCGCCGTCTCCCACACAGACCAGCCCCAATTGCGGATTGGGCGACTCCCCGACCTGCTCGCCCCGCTCCGCAAACCGGATGCGCCCGCCAAGCTGCTTTATATCGAGAGCCACGATTTCGATCTTCAACTCATGGACCGCCTTCTGGAGAAGCAGCCAAACTACATTCTCCTCAGCGCAATGCAGGGGAGCATGGGGCTGGACCTGGCCCGGGAACACCAACCGGATCTGATTCTCGTCGACTTGGACCTGCCTGACCTGACGGCGGAGGACTTTCTGCTAAAGCTTCGTGCGGAACCCGCGCTCAAGGGGATCCCCCTCATCCTCCTTTCAACAAACAACGGAGACTCCTCCCTCGAGGTCCTTGCCCAGCAACACGGCGCCTCCTTCCTTTTGAAGCCCTATGCGCCCGGCGAGATGCTCCAACGGATTCACTCCTGCCTCGAGGCCCCGCGCCCTGCCTGACGTTCGAGCGCTTCTCGTCCTGCGCCATCCTGCCCCTTTTCGCTTTCCAAAATTCTGCGTTTCCTACTCCCCTGCTGCCTTTTTGAACGGATTTTCCGGCTCCTCTGTCCAAAAGGCGTGAGGGGTTTTATCCAACCCGTGGCCGCACCGCTCTCCCCCAGCCTTTTTTCCTATGATCCAAGTCGAGCACCTCACCAAACGCTACGCAGGCTTTACCGCAGTGCGTGACATCTCTTTTCAAGTGGCGAAGGGAGAAATCGTCGGCTTCCTCGGTCCCAACGGCGCGGGCAAAAGCACCACGATGCGCATGATCACGGGATACCTGCCCCCAACTTCAGGAAGGGCCTCCATTGCCGGATTCGATATTTTCACCGAATCGATTCAGGCACGCCAACAACTCGGCTACCTGCCCGAAAGCACCCCGCTCTACCACGACATGCGGGTCGACGAATATCTGCGCTACCGCGCTTCCTTGAAGGGGGTTCCCTCCTCCAAACTTCGCGAGCGCGTGGGCGATGTGCTGGACTTGTGCAACCTTCAGGAAAAGGAACGCGCCATCATCGGAACCCTCTCCAAGGGCCAGCGCCAGCGCGTCGGCATCGCAGATGCCCTGGTGCACGACCCCGCCCTGCTTATTTTGGATGAGCCGACCATCGGTCTGGATCCCAACCAAATCCGGCAAGTGAGGGACCTCATCAAAAACCTGGCCACTCGCCGCACAGTGCTCATATCCACCCACATTCTGCCCGAGGTCGAAATGATGTGCTCGAGGGTTGTGGTCATCCACAAGGGGCAAATCCGAGCGTCCGATACCGCTGAAAACCTGCTCCGCAACCACCGTTCCGTGGGGTCGATCCGCGTGGAAATCCAGTCCCCCCCGGCTAACGCCCGGGAGACTCTCTCAAAACTTTCCGGGATCAAAGAGGTCGCCGAGGAACCCGTCCCCGGCGGCGCCACAGTGTTTCACCTGCGCACCGATGCCGGAGCGGACCTCTCCGCGGAGGTCTTCCGTCTGGCACAGGAGCAGCACTGGGAACTGCTCGAACTGATGCGCAAAAAACCCACCCTGGAGGACGTCTTCGTCGACCTGACTCAAGGCGACTAACTTTGATTGGATTGCCCCTCGCCGGGGCAACACCCGCGGAGCCCATCTTCCCAATACAATTCCATTTCCATGCGCATTTTCCTTACTTTACTAGGCCGCGAGGTGAAGAGCTTCTTCTACTCCCCCATCGCCTACGTGGTGATGTTTTTCTTTCTCGTCGCAACAGGGTTCAACTTCTTCTCGGGCGTCTCCTTCCTGAATCAAAGCCCTTCTGAGGTAACCGTCGTCGAGGCCGCCTTTAACACCGTCCTCTTCTGGTTCCCCTTTGTGCTCATCTTCCCCCTCATCACGATGCGCACCTACGCCGATGAATTTCGGATGGGCACGATTGAGACCCTCTCAACCGCACCGGTCGGAGACTGGCAAATCGTCCTCTCCAAATTTTTGGGTGCCATGGTTTTTTACATTCTGCTTTGGGCGCCAAGCTTTCTTTATTTTGAAGCATTCCAGCTGATCACTGGAAAAAGTGCCGCCCTTGCAGCCGGCGCCTACGGAGGCAGCTACCTCCTGCTCCTTCTCATTGGGGGGTTCTATGTCTCTCTGGGCTGCCTGGCCTCCGCCCTCACCAACGAACAGATCAACGCGGCCGTCATGACCTTTGTCGCCATCTTTGGCTCCTTTGTTACCGGCCTCCTCGGGTTCATCCTCAACTCCCCCAGCCAGGCGACACGCGATGTGATCTCCTACTTTTCCGCGGTGGAACACATGACGGACTTCTCCAAGGGCGTCATCGATAGCCG
>CAMCIN010000264.1 GCA_945874745.1 Akkermansia muciniphila
GAACGTCAGTGCACAGAAAGCTGCGCTGTTTGCCAAAACGCACAAGTTTCCAGACGCGTTTTACCAGGGCCTAGCCCGGTTTTCCAGAACACCAGCGGCCGGGCATGCCTCCGGTTATGTCGGCTCTGTTCCGGTGGCCTCGCAGTTGCCGGGGACCACCTCCATCAAGCAGGTTGCGGACAGACTCCTCGCGGACGCTGTCACGGTGACCGCCGTGAACAGCGTGGCGAATGCCACTGGCAAAACCACGGCCACTGCGGCCAACCAGGCGGTGGAGGCGGACATCTGGAAGGCGCAGGGACAGACGGTGTTCTTCTTCAACCAACTCCGCGGCCTGCAGGTGATCGATCTGGCCGACCCCGCTTCTCCACGGATGCAGGCCTCCCTCAGACTGCCCGCGGTGGGACAAGACTTGTACGTGCTTCCGGCGGAAGAGCCTTCCGAGGCGCTGGTGGTGCTTCTGGCCCGCTCAATGCAGGACTACAACGCGGCCACCGAGGTGTTGACCGTCCGGGTAAGCGGTTCCACGGCGGAGGTCGTTTCGCGGACCCCGCTCCCGGGATGGCTCGCAGACAGCCGGATGGTGGGAAACCGGCTGTACGTTCTGACCTCCGATTGGTCCGGCAGCGGCGCAAGTACGGCGCTGCAGGAAATTGAGTTTCTCGCGGATGGAACGCAAAAGGAGCAGCGGACCTTCAAGGTCTCATCCTCCAGCGGGGTTGGATTGATTTCCGCAGGGGCGGACTGGCTCGCCGTCAGCTCCAACAAGTGGGAGGACTGGCCCCGTTCAAGTGTCACCCTTTTTGGCCTGAACGAGACGGGAGCCGAGTTGCTTGCCCCGTCCGCTATCCGGTGTGCCGGGCAGATCTACGACAAGTTCAAGGTGTCGTATCAGAACAACACCTTGACGGTGGTGTCTCAACGTTTCGACCCGCCCGCGGACGGGGCCTGGTGGAGGTCGGAGCCTGTGACGCTGGTGGAGAATTTTGATTCCAGAGGGGCTGCCCTTTGCAAGCCGTTGGAAGTCATCCGCGGAGAGCAGCTCTACGCGACCCGTTTTCTGCCGGGAAAACTCTATGTAGTCACAGCTGTCCAGGATGATCCACTTTGGGTCATTGACCTGAAGGATCCAGCGCGCCCCGTGGTGACCGGCCATGTTGAGGTCCCCGGCTTCTCCACTTACATTGAGCCCGTGGGAGAAGATGGCAGGTTCCTTTTCACCATAGGACTCGAGGCAGGCAAGGTGGCGGCCTCGCTCTTTGATGTTTCCGAGGTCAGTAAGCCCGTGCTCAAAAGCCGGGTGTATGTGAGCGAGGCGGGGACGGGTTTCAGCGAAGCAGTCTACGACGAGAAGGCGCTCAAAGTGCTGAGTGAGGACGGACTGGTGCTGATCCCCTTCGCCGGCTGGCGCCAAGGCGTGCAGGATGGAGAAAAGTCCTCCTTCGTGCGACTCCTCGACATGAGCCTGTTGGACGGGGGCAGTCTCACGCTCCGCGGCCGGCTCGACCACGCGTTTGCGCCGCGCCGCGCCATGTTGCTGGGCGGCGTGCTCACCTCCATTTCGCAGAAGGAACTGGTGACGGCGGACGTCGCAGATCGGGATCATCCAAGCGTGCTGGCCCAGGTCGGCCTGGCCTGGCCGGTCAACCAGGTCCTGCGCCAGGACCAGTACCTGCTCCAGATCGGCGACGGTGCCAACGCAGGCTGGACCGGCGAGACGGCAGCGCTGCGGATCACCAGAACCGACTCCCTCGACACTCCGCTTGCCGACATTGATCTGGGCGAGGGCTCGGTGCAGGACGCCACCCTCAAGGGGGGGCGCCTGTACGTACTCCGCAAAAAATGGGGCGCTCCCAACGAGCCGCTTCCCTACGCGATCGCCGGGTCGGCTGTGGTGGCGCGCAAGGCGTTCGCCTCGGAATTGCTCCTGGATGTGTACGACGCTTCGGCTTTGCCGGCGTTGCCCTTGCTTGGGTCGGCCGTGAGCAAGGCGGATGCCGGCACGGTCACCTCCAAAATCGGTACGCTGCTCTGGATTTCGGACACGATCGTTGGGGTGGTCTCCCAGCCCCAAGTCTGGTCGTACGGCTGGGAGCCGCGGATTCTCGAGGGCCAGGACGTGCTCTACGCCGTCCGCAGCGCCTTGGCGGGCACCTCCAGCCCGGCAGCGGCTGTCGTCGGTACGGCAAAGATGGCTTCCATGGATGCCCTTCCCTTCTTTCCGAAGCCCCGCTCGGAGCGCTTGCAACCTGCTGTGGTGCGCGCCTTTGACGTGAGCAATCCCACCGCACCGGTGGCGCTCAGCCCGCTCACCCTGACGGGCACGCAGTCCACCATGCTCACCGCCACCGCGGCTGGAGACGGTTTGCTCGTCTTTGGGTACGGGGAGGCTCCGGTGGTCTGGAGAAACACGAAGTGGCCACGGGACCGGGAGCAACCCGTCACCGCCACCCACAGGCTGGGGATCGCCGACTTTGCCGTCCCGTCCCGCCCGGTTCTGCGCGCCCCTTTGGTGCTGCCGGGAAGGCTCTTTGCGGCTACCGAGGTCTCGCGCACGGGGATTCTTGCATTCACCGAGTCGGTTTCAGCCGCAAGCGTAAGCGAGAGCCCGCTGAGAGAGGTCAAAGTCAGCGCGGTCGATTATCCGACTGCGACGGTGTTTGTGACCAAGAAGGTCAGCTTGGAGGCCTCGCTTGCAGCGGAGGGCCGTGCCCTGTTTGTGAGCGACGGAGCGGGGGCGCAGCGCTCCGTTCTGGACGAGTTGGGACAGTGGTTGGATTCGCCGGTGCTCCCTCTGCCGTTCCAACCCAGGGATCTGGCGGTCAGGGAGCAGGAGCTTCTGGGGGTATCTGGAGATCAACTCCTCCGGGTTTCCTTTGGGTCTGCAAACCTTGGCGTGGACCAGTGGAAGGCCCGGATTTGGGTGCCTGCGGCTCGGCTTCTGCAGGGCGGGGACCGTTCCCTCTTTGCGCCGCAGGGCGACTACGGAGTGCAACTGTACGCCCCCGTGTCTTTGGCGCCGTAGGCCAACCGGGAAATGGGAGGCTGCGGGCAACGCCCCGCCAGGGCGGCCGGCCTTGAACATTCGACAGCGCAGGAGCAGCGACCTTCGCCTCTTCGGCCTCCCCTTTCTGAGAATTTTCGGGAGCTCTACGAAGCAGTGAACCTGCCTCGGTTGCCCCGAGACCAGTCTTCCCAAGGGTGCCTCCCCACGATCATCCGTGGGAGGAGTCAAACCTCGGAGCCAGTTACTTTTAGGCTTTGGTGTCAGTTGCCGCTGTTGGAATAGGTGCGGAGGAACAGCTTGATGTCCGATACGCTCCGGATGAAGCGGTCCAGGCCCTCCTGTTTGTCGTAAAGCAGTGATTCGGCGGGGATCACAATCTTCCACTGGCTGTTCCAGACGCTGCGCCCGACCAGCCGCGAGTTGGTGTATTCGGCGGGGGTTGTGCCGTAGAAGTAGGACGCACTGTCCACCGGTCGGAAGGCCTGGTGCTTACGGGGGATCCACAGCTGTTCGTTGAGCGTCCCCTCCGGCGTGAACAACTGCTTGGAGGAATACTGGCTCGCGCCGATGTTGATCGGAAGGGGCAGCGCCTGGTCCTTGACCAACCAGGAGCGCTTTTGATCCACACCGCCCAGCGGGGGAGTCAGCATCGAATCGACCCCTGCGGGGATCAGATAAATCTCTGGGGTCGCGCTCAGGGCGTTGGCGTTGGAGCTTTGCGGCTCCGCGCCCGTCAAAGAATCCATGCCCACGTATCCCTTGAACACAACGCCGGCCGAGAGAATCTTTGTCGCGAAAGCCGTTTGCGAAAAGTTGTGATCCCCAGAGGCGAGCGGCCAGCCGAAGAAGTTGAGCCCGCGCTCGATGACGGTGGAAAAGGGGATGACGATTCCCGGCACTGCGGAGCCATCCGCCTTGGCGATCTTGCTACAGTAACGGAGTACATCGGGATCGCTCGTTACGTTGCTCATAATCCGCTGCTGTAAAACCTGTTGCCAGACACTGTTGTCGTCAGCAGTCGCCTGGTCGGTGCGGATCCGGAAGAGCTCTTGGCGCAGGGAAAACAGCGTGCCGTTGCGGTCCGGGTTGTTGAAGCCGAGTCGGCCTTTGACCACAGCCCAGTCGTCCCGGACTGCCGCAAGCACCCCGGCGAGTCCTGGATCCCCAAGTTTTGAGCTCACAGGATTCTGGCCGACAAACTCGCCCACGCTCCAGTTGGAGATGATTCTTTCGGTAAAGCGGCGGCCCGCGATGGTATTGAGCAGGCCCGTTTCATAGTCGTACGCCTTCACTGCGCAGTAGGTGTAGGTCTGGGCGAGGTCGAACAGCGCTGAGTACTGCGCGAGTTGCTCGTTGCGCAGATCCCGGTACACCACGTCGCGTGTACGATACCCTTGGATGACCGCTGCAGCTCGGATGCGGAAGGACTCCCGCTCCGCCAGAATTTGATTGGCCTCCGCGTAAAGTTGAGACACGCGCTCACTCGCCTGCTGCAACTCGGTGAGACGCCGGTTCATGTCGAACGCGGTGCTCAACATCTGGGCGTAGAGACGCTCAAACTCGGCGACATGCTGTCTGTTACCGGTCTCGTGGTTGAAGTCGTCGATATAGGCCTGCGCCTGTCCTTCCAGATCGGCAGCCTTGGCGTCCATGAGGGCGGCCTTTGTTTCGGCGGCCAGTCCGAGAAGCTCCCGGGCAAAGCCGCCGGAGGCCCCGGCGAGAAGCGCGAAGGCGCGGCCCACGGAGGTCACGTCGTTGGAGAAGCCGATCGCTTTGGGCAGTCCCTCGGCGAACGCTTCTGAAAGTGCGGAGATGTAGTCGGCGGTGATGCCGAAGGCCGCGGCCGAGAGGGTGATGTTGAAGGAGGCGTTTGAGATCTCTGCAGCCTCGCTGCTCTTTTTGTCCGCCTGCGCTGTTGCGGCGTCAAAGCCGCTGATCATTTCCGAGTACAACTGGTAGTCCCTGTCGAACCGGCGTTTGAGCGTAGTGAAGGTGTTGACCGACTCCCGGAGGTTCACTTGGGTCTGGTAGCAGTCCAGTAGCGCGGACTGGATCTTACCCACCTGCAGGCGGCGGCCCATCGCTTCGCCTGCAAACTGTCCGATGCTGAACTTGTTGATCGTGAACTGTTTGGACGTGTACTCTAGCGGCTCGTTCACCCGGCTGTAAACCGCGTCAAGGTCCCAGGAGGTGAACGCCTCAACGTTCACAGGTTCCCGGAACTGGACGGTTACAGAGTTGCTCGTGTCGACCAAGTCGGACGGCTTATCAATAAAGATGGAGTGGTACAGGTCTGGCCCGGTGTATCCCTGGGCGTACAGCGCACCCGGTCCGATGTCTCCTGCGTAAGGGGTTCCAAAGAGGGTGGTCAGTCGGTACTGGTAGGTATTCTCCTGCTGGCTGAGGACATTGGCGTATTCGTCCAGGTTGTTGGCCTGGTTCCTCAGCAATGAGTTCATCTGGCCTGCCCGGAAAAAAGACTCCTTTGCATTTACCCCGGCCCGCACCGCCCGCTCATAGAGCTGGTCGAAGTGCGTCTTGCCGGCCTGCAATTCGCTCGGGGAGATGTCAAACGTCATGGAATCCAACGCCAGCCCGAGCGGATCAAGGTGGGCCTGCAAGCCGGAGCAGAGAGAGAAGATCTTGGTGGCGGTGGTCACAATCTCACCCAACTCTGGCACGGTGGAACGGTCCACCTTGGCAATGCCCTGGTGGACGGTATCATTGACCGGCAGCATGGCGTTGCCATTGATCCA
>CAMCIN010000265.1 GCA_945874745.1 Akkermansia muciniphila
CCCTTCTCCAAGCGCTTGGCGCACACCCACAGACCCGTACCGTCCCAGTCCAGGATCTTGAGACGGTTCCGCTGGGTGTTGGTAAACCACAAAGAGGTGTCCCGAACGGGGATCCTACTGGAGTTGGTGGGCTACGAGACCGTGGAAGCTGTCGAAGCCTTTGCGCATGGCTACCGGTTTGAGCGCCACAACGACGCGGGTGGCGGGCCCTTTGGAAATCATCGTGGGGAGGATTTTGAAACAAGCGCCATGAGGGTAGCCGCCTCGCGGGAGGAGAAGCCCTGCGGAATCTCCAAAACAATGCCGGCCTTGAGATGGAGGCGGTCGTCACCGCGTTGTGGGGAGGAGGCTGGAGGGAGGGACGCTGGTTCCAGTTCGAAAAAAGCGGGCGGCCTGGTGCATTGAGAGGCGCGCGGGGTCTTGGTTGGTTGGGATTTGAGATATCTGCGTAGCGTGGCGAGGCAAAAGCCCTCTGACTGGACAAACTGAGCCCGGGACAAGGAGCTGGAATGGAAGCGGGAGAGAAGCTTGCGGATGTCCGACGCGCTGCGGTGGCGGCGGCTGGTTGACGAGGAACGCGGCATGCCGGAAAGACTGCCGCGCGGGCACGCTTACCGGTAGATGCAGTTCGCTGGGCGCATACGTTCTGACCGCCGTATCACAGAGGGGCACATCACCCAGTATCTCCAGCTCGCAGCCTCCCGTGCCCCCCGTAAACGGAGGCCCCGCCCCGAGATCCCCGCGGATCTTGCCCCGGTTTGGGCACGGCTGACCGAGTTGGCAGTCAAAAACCACCCCTTGGTCGCCCCGTTCATGCTGGAAGCCACCTTGGACAGAATCGACCCCAAGGCGCGCCTTGCGGAGGTCAGCACCGGGTCGGCGGCCGCAGCGACCGTCCTCATGGCCGGGCAGAACCGGTACGCGCTTCAGCGCCACCTGCGGTCCATTTTTCACCGCCCGCTGATGATCCGCGCAACCTGTTCAAAATAACGCCGCTTTTGGAGCAAGTCTCTCAACGAAAAGGATATCGCAAAAAATCGCAAAACCACCCCGTAAGACGCCATAAAACGCCCCAAAAACTCGTCAAAACGCCTTAAGATCACATTATAGGGAATCGCCCTAGAGGGCGGATTCCGATTGCCTAGGCCGTGTAAACCGTTGGTTTACAGGAGAAACGAGCGGTGAGGGAGGGATTCGAACCCTCGGTACCCTTTTGGAGTACGGCGCTTTAGCAAAGCGCTGCTTTCGACCACTCAGCCACCTCACCCGAACTAGGGCTTGAGCATCGGTTGGCGGGGGGGGGGCGTCAATCTGGAAACTGCTGGAAATGGAGGGGAGCAAGTCCCGCCGCGGGACGGCGCGCTCTCAAAAATCAAGAGATCGCAAATGAATTTTGGTCCCGGCAATAACAACTTGCCCAACTTGGGTGCCTAATCTAAGTTGAAAGCGTGGAGTTGGAATGGTGCTCTGAGTTTCTCGTGAGGCTGCCCGCTCCCGCCAAGGCTCTTTCGAGGCCAAAAAATCGAGGCCGAAAGGTCACTTGTCCGCCAAGGAATACCGGGTGAAATGAATAACAAACCGGATCAGGATTCAAGCGCGGATCGCAGGTTGAGAACCGCCCGTTAGCAGGGGTGGGGATGGCGGGAAGGTGGAGGCGGCTTGGGAGAGGCGGCGCCTGACAACTCCGGTGGGGGAAGCATTGTGTTGCGCCCCGGACCGCCGCTTCCGAAAAGGACCGGCTGCGCCTGTCAATTGTGTACAGTGTGCGGCGGTGTGCCTGAGGGGTGGGATGGTTCTGGAGAGCGTGGTTTGAGGCTGGACTGTCCGCGTGTGTGCGCAGACTCGGTCCGCCAAGCCACCCCGCCGTTACCCGCAAAGAAAAAGAGAAGAATGAATACCCAAGACAACAGGTCGTCCGGTCGTCGCCGCGGCCCACGCCGTCGCCGCCCGCAGGATGAAAACCAAGATGGCGAACGTCAGAACAACGGCGGACATCAAGGCCAGCAGAATGGCCATTCGGGCAGTTACAGGCCCTCCTCCCGGTCACAGTCGCAGTCAGACCACCGGCAGGGCGAACGGCGGCCCGAAACTGCAAAGCCAGGTTTGCTGCAGCGGATCCTGAGCTTTTTTGGTTTCGGCCCAAAAAAGAAGGCTTACCCGCCCTACGAAGGTGGCAAGTCGGTGCATCCCTCGCGGCGCGAGGGCTCGCAGCCGGCACCAGCGGCACCCAGACGCGGGAACGGCAGCAGCAGCAACGCTTCAACGGCAGGGGCCGTAGCCGGCGGAGTGGCGGCAGCCGGAGCCACGGCAGGGGCTGGCCTCTCCAGGCCGAGCCGGAAGCCAGAAGCGGTGGAGGTCACCAGTCCCAAGCTGTATGTAGGCAACCTATCATTTGATGCAACCGAAAGTGATATTTCGGAGCTCTTCAACGGAGTGGGAGCGGTGAAGAACGTCGAAATCGTGACCTACAAAGATACTTACAAGTCCAAGGGTTTTGGCTTTGTGACGATGACTGCGATAGACGAAGCGGTTCGCGCTGTAAGCGAACTGCACGACAAGGACTTCATGGGCCGCCGTCTGGTAGTGAGCGGTGCCAAAACCAACGACAGGCCCCAGGAGCGAGTGGTCGAGGAAAGGGCCCCTGAGAAGGCGGCCGAACCCGTCGCTCAGCCTGAGTAAGGCGGGGTTGGAATAAACGTTCTGCACCGAGGTTTCAGAAGGGCGTCCAGCTTAGGCTGGGCGCCTTTTTTCTCACACTGCAATAGGAGACGGCGATGGGGTGTCTTCCCCCAACTTTGGGATACCGCAGCCCACAAAATGCGAATCCCCAGAAGCTTTTCAAATGTAAGTCGCCTCCGCTCCCCCTCGAAGCGGTCCCTTGCGATCCGCCGGGTTCAAGAGAGCGGGCGCCTGCAAGCACAGGAGGGGGATCGCCGGGAAATTTGTGCTTTGCAAGGGTCTGATTTTTGCCTGCAAGGCTAATTCGCCTGCGGTTCCAAGAAGCGCTGTCGGTCCGCCGGAGGGACTGTAGGTTGGTTTCGCGGAAGGTTCTTTCCACGCGGGCCCGCGACGGGGAGGCCCATTTTCTCCCAAGGCCAGCCCTCCTGAGGGCGAAACCCATTCTCTAGAGCTTGGGCAAGGTCCTTCTCAATATCGGAGAGCGGAAGGATGGCCGTCTCGATGGCTGCAACTTGGCGGTAGTCCTCCAAGGCTTGGGTGTAAAAACCCAACTGGGTGTTGGCGTGACCACGTATGATCAAATAGCGGGCCTGCATTTTTGGGGAATCCGTGACCCCGACGAGCGCAAGGTTGATCTGTGCAAGGGCATGACTGGAACGCTTCTCTTGGAGAAGGCTCGCGGCGTCCCGGTAGTTGCGTTCGGCGGTGTTTCGGAGCTGGTAAACAATCTGCTCGAGGCGTTGGTTGGCCGTGTTGAGTTCCAGATTTTTAGTGGCCAGCGTTCGCTCGCTGAGACGCAGCATTTTGCGGTCTGCGGCAATCCAGTTCAAAAAATACGCCAGCAGCAGCTGCGAGAGGACCAGGAAACAGCCCACGAGCACCGCCTCCCTGCGTCTGCGGCCCAGTAGCAACTGGAGCTGGCGCAGGAAACCCGCCCGCTCCGCGGAGGGCGCAAACCCGTTTTGAAATGCCACAATGTCAGACTGAAGGTCCTCTACTTTTTGATAGCGAAGTGAAGGGTCCTGCTGCATCGCCTTCTGTACAATGGCTACGAGTCCTTCGGGGGGTTTTGCGCCCGGGCAATGCGTGAGCTTGGGCGGCGGCGTGCCATCCGGATCCGGCAGGTGGATGCGCTCCTCCAGAGGGAGGAGGGCCCCTTTGCGAATGGCCTCCAAGGCGGCATGCGGATCCATGAAATCCAGCGGAGGGCGCAGCGCGAGAATTTCGTACAAGATCACGCCCATCACGTAGATGTCGGAACGCTTGTCCAGAGGCATGCCTACCGCAGCCTGTTCGGGGGAAATGTAGGGTGGAGTCCCGACGACCAAACCATGAAGCGTGTGAAAGCGGCCCTCAGATGAGATGGAGAGACGGGCTCCGGCGGATTCGCTAGAATCGCCCGCCTTGTCCGGATGGTTGGGCTCGGGGGTGGGTTCGGTTTCCTCAGCCAAGCGCTTGGCGAGCCCCCAGTCCATAATGAGCACCTCGCCAAAAGCGCCGATCATGAGATTAGCCGGCTTGAGGTCGCGGTGCACCACCCCCCGAGAATGGGCGAAGGCAAGGGCATCGGCGACCTTCATGAATACGGTAAGCAGGGCCGAAAGGGGATACTGTTTGCAGGTGTCAGGGTCTCCCAGGCGCACCTTTTCAAGCACGTCCTCCAGAGTCCGGCCCCGCACGTACTTCATGGTGTAAAACACCTGGCCGTCGGCCAAAAGTCCCAGTTGGTACACTGGAACAATGTTGGGGTGTTCCAGCTGTCCCGTCAGCTGGGCCTCGCCGACGAAGCGCATGAGCTTATCAGCCGAAAACTCGTGGCCGGAATGGAGAACCTTCATTGCCACGGCACGCTGGACCCGCTGGTCGCGCGCCTTCAGAACGACGCCCATGCCGCCCTCGGCAAGCTTGCCGGTGACCTGGTAAAGTTCCTGGGTGAGCTCCTCCCGGACCACTTGCAGACCCAGCACCGGGTCCGCCAGATCGGAGTTGATCCGGGCGAGGGAGGCCTGGTCGAAGTGAAAGCGCATGCGCGCGCTCCCTAGGTGAACCTCCGTGCCTGACTGCACGGGCGTCGGCAACATGAGGCGCACCCCACCGATAAAAACGCCTCCAGCGCTTTCCAGATCCTCGATGACGAGGCGGTGGCCGTAGAAAGACAGCCGGGCATGCATGCGCTCGACGTTTTCGAGAGCGAGGCACAAGTGACAACTTGGGTCGCTGCCAATCAGGTACGTCCCAGGGGGGACGTGGAACCTGCCCACACACTCAGCTCCGGCGAAAAAACTCAGATCTACACCAAAGGGAACCTCCGGGGGGGGCGCTTGCCCGGAAAGACCGGGCGGCTGCGTGGGGTTCATAAGCCGGACACGATCCCAAGAGAGGCCTCAGGAAGCGCACAAAAGAAGGATACCGGGCCAGCCAGACCTCGAGTCCTGCTTAAAGACCGGGAAGCATCATGGAGGCAGGCTTTGGTGCGCCTGCGGCAGGCGCGGGTGCCATGGAGGGGGTCATGCCTCCATCCATAGACATAGTAGGAGCACCGGACATGGAGGGGGCGCCGGACATGGAAGGGGCACCAGACATGGAAGGGGCACCAGACATGGAAGGGGCAGAGTCCAAACCGGGGATGGTGCTGCCGGCCATAGAAGACGCACCGGATTTCGGCGGCGCAGAATCCAAGCCCGGGATGGAGCTTCCCCCGGGCATGCTTCCACCCATTCCACCCAGAGACGAGCCGGAGTCTAGGCCTGAATCCAAACGGAGCGCCGGGGAATCAGTGCCGATCTTGTCTGCGCCCGCCTTCTCGTTCCGTTGGGTCGCGAGACGAAGCCGTTCTGTTTCGCGCTTCTCCTTTTCAATGTCGGCGCGCGCGAGGGCTATCTGTTCGGTCGGCTCGAACAAGTAACCTTTTTGGACGAGGGTCTTACCCCCCGGCTGTTTGGTAATGAGAAACTGGGTCTTTTCGTAAGAGTACGATCTGGAATAAACCGTGTCACAACTGGCCAGCCCCAATAACAGCGGGCTCAGCAGCAGGGCGTAGACGGGCTTTAGGGGAGCACTCATAGAAGGATGAT
>CAMCIN010000266.1 GCA_945874745.1 Akkermansia muciniphila
CGGAGCCGTGGCCGTGGCCCTCGATGAGGGCGCCTGCGCATTGACGCTCCAAGGGGGCACGGCGAGGTTTTGGAATATTATCCTCAAGGATGCCGCGAACGTGCTCGCCGGAGAAATCTCGGTTCCGCTGGTGTCCTCTGCCACTCCACCCAGCGGCTCCCTCCAACTAAACGCCAGAGACCTTTCCCTCGCCCGAATGCGTGTGCTGGGCCACCCGGCCGGCGGTTCATTGGAAGCGGTTTGGGTGGGCACGCTGGAAAAAGGGCAAGCTGCGGGCCAATTCAATGCGTCGGGAAGAGCCCTCTCTTGGGGCGCTTTCAGTCTAGGGAAGTTCCACGCGGATGCCTTTCTCAAGGAGGGAAAAATGCAGCTGGACGAGGGAGCGCTGGAATGGAGTAACTCGGAGTCGCTCCGTGCCACCGGCGCTGTAACACTGAGCAAAGGCGGCGCCTACGACGTAAAGGCCGAAGCAAGACTGCCGAACCTGGAGCGGATCTCTCCCCTGCTCGAACAACTCGGCTGGGCCAAAAGCAAGGTGAGCGGTGCCCTGGAAGCCCGCTGGGCGGGAAGCGGCTCGCTGGGGAGTAAATCTGGCGCCGGCGAGTGGAGCTTGCGGATCAAGCAGGCTCAATGGGAACAGGCCAAGGTGGAGCTTCTCGAGTGCAATGGACATTACGTGCCCGGCGCGCTGACGGTAGCCCCGCTCCTGCTGACCACCAAAGCCACAAAGTTTTCCGCCCAAATTGACTGGCGCCCTGGTGCGCTGCGCTGCAGTCAAATCGCCCTCGAACAATGGGGTCACCCCGCCCTTGCAGGCGAATTTGTCCTCCCCCTTACCTACGATCAGCAAGGCCTCCACTGGGTGGAAGACACCCAAATTTCAGGTCTCCTCCGTGCCGACAAACTCGATCTGGCCACGCTCTTGTCAGTAAACGGAGCGCCGTCGCCGCTGCATGGCTCGGTCCAATTTGCACTGACCCTTGCAGGGCACCCCGCCGATCCCACCGCCACGCTGCGCGGCTCGGCATCAGGCCTCCGGCCCGCGCAAACGCCCAAGTTCGGCACGTCAAGCCTCACAATCGAAGGCCAATACGCCCAAGGCACCCTCACTGCAGCAGCCACGGCCACGACCCCCTTGCAGGCGCCTATCCTGCTGAGTGCGACCCTCCCTGTTCCCTTGGCGGACCTTTTTTCCGGGAAGGTCGCATTTCAAAACCTTCCGCTGCTGGCCAGCCTCCAGGCCACCAACCTCAACCTTGTCCCCCTCCTCCATCTCTGGCCGGGACTGCGCAAAATCAGTGGCTCCGCCTCGCTAGACCTCAAGCTCAAGGGCCCGGTTCAAAACCCTGCCTGGCACGGTTCCCTCAAGGCTGAATGCCCACTTTTACACTTTGCAAGCGACCTGCTGCCTGCGGTCGGCGGACTCACCCTTGCGGCGGACTTTTCCGAAAAAGAACTGCGCCTTACCCGGCTAAAGGCCGACCTCGGCGGGGGCGCTCTAGAAATCCACGGCGCCGCCGCCTTCGCCGCCCCGGGCAATCCCACACTTGATTTTACAGCCAAGGCCCACGAGGTCCTCGTCGTACGTAACTCCAAGCTCGCACTCCGGCTCAATGGGGACGTTTTTCTCAAGGGCCCCTTCAAACACGCGGAGATCAGCGGCGCTGTTTCCCCGACAAAAAGCCGTGTCCAACGAGACATCGAGGTGCTTCCCCTCAATGCGCTGCGCATGGAAATCCCCAAAGAAACGCGCACCGCGGGAAAGCCCTGGTTTACCTTTCGGAAGCCGCCCTTTTCAGACTGGCGCTTCAACGTGGACATACGCACCACCCCGGGGGACCCGGTTCTACTGCGAGGCAACCGCCTCAGGGGCAGCATGGATGCAGAAGTGCGGCTGGAGGGAACTGGCGCGGCGCCGACCCTTCACGGTGCCTACCGTTCCAGCGACCTGATCGCCTCGCTCCCGTTTGCCCGAGTCGAACTTTCCCGAGGCCGCATCTGGTACACCCGCGACCATCCCTTCCAGCCCCATGTGGATTTCAGCGCTGAAACCGAGGTGCGTAACCATCGGATCCGCCTGTACCTCCACGGGCCGGCCAACGCCCCGCACATTTCCGCAAGCAGTGAACCACCGGAACCCGAGGCGGACCTGCTCACCCTCATCGCCACTGGTGCGCTTCCGGGCGACTCGAGCGAGAGATCCCAGGCACTCACCAACCGCGCTGCGTCGGTGCTTTTTCAGGAGTTCTCCGAGAAGGTCCTACCCTCGGGCGAGCGCGAACGCTTCTCGGCGCTCCGCCGCTTCAGCCTGGACCTGGGCGCAGTCAACAATCGCACCGGCCAACAGGAAACACGGCTCACCTACAGGTTCAGGGACGACCTCTTTATGATCGGTGAAGTCGGCACCGGTGGTGACTTTGCAGGCAGAGTCCGCTATCTGCTCCGTTTCCGCTAAAATGCCCCCGCCCACTCTGCCGCTGCGCCCGCTCCACTGCCTGCTCCTGCTCGCAGCTTCCACGGCGATTCTGGCGGCACCTGCCAGCGGCTCCTGGTGGAATCCTTGGAAGAAGCACTCCCCCGCAGCCGCCCCAAAACTGCTTGGGGAGAACATCCGCGTCCGCTTTGTCGGCAACACCCTTTTTTCCGAGCGCAAACTCAGGGACGCCATCAGCGAGCAACTCACCCAAATCCGCGCCGAGGGCCTTTCCCGCCCCAACGCAGACGACGCCGCCTATTATACGGCCGTCTTTTACCACCAAAACGGCTATGCCTCCGCAGATGTCGTTTGGGAGATCCGCCAGGACGAACTGCTCCTAACACTCAACGAGGGAAAGCTCGTCCAGCTTCGCTCCAGCGGCGTTTCGGGAAACAAGGGGATCCCCTCGGCCACCCTGCTTTCCCTCCTTTCAAGCGTCACTGCCGAGCGCCTGAAATTGGGCGAAGCCCATCTTCCGTTCGTCCTCGACGACCTGCGCATGGGCGCCAACCGCATTGTGGAGGTCTATCAAAATGAGGGCTTCCTTGACGCCGCGGCTGTGGGCCCCGAGGTCAGCTATTCTCCGGACGGGACCGCCGCCGACGTGCTCGTCTCCATCGAGGAGGGCAGGCGCTACCGGTTCGGGCCGCTTCGCCTCAAAGGTGGCCTGACTTATCCGGAAGAGGAGCTGCGCGCCGCCCTCTCTAAACTTCTGGCCCTGCCCTACACGCCCGCCAGACAGATGGCCGTTCAAAGCGCGCTGCTCCAGTTCTATGCCGAGCGGGGCCATTTTGAGGCTGCCGTCGACGTGGAAGCAGACCCAGCCACCGCTGCGCCTGACGGGTCAACTCCTTTGAGTGTGACCGTCCACCCGGGTCCGGTGTTCACCTTCGGCGACCTCGATGCGCAAGGGCTGGTCCGCACCCGGCTCAGCTGGCTCCAACGCAGATTTGAGAGCCTTCTGGGCCGCAACTACCACCCCGACAAGCTCGCTCTCAAACAAAGCGAACTTATGGCCTCCGGCATCTTTGAGTCGCTCCGGGTCACGCCGCTCCCCCAACCGGACCACACCCTGCGCCTGGGTGTGGAGGCCACCGAGGCCAAAGCCCGCGAACTCGGTTTCTCACTTGGGTATGGCAACTACGAGGGCGCGATGGCGGGCGTGCGGCTCGCCGACCGCAACCTTTTCGGACGCGCGCTTCCTGCCGGGGTGGAGCTTGCTTTTTCGCAGCGGGCCATCGCACTGGAAGCCACGCTGGCTGACCCGTGGCTATTTGAAACGCGCACCGAATTTGTATCCCGCGCCTTTATCCGCAGCCGGATGGAGCTAGGCTACAGCAAGCGCGAGGCGGGAGTACGCGGCGAACTTTCCCGCAGACTCCTCCCTCCGTTCCAGCTCGCCGCCTTTGGGCAAATTCGTTCCACCGAGGTCACCTCTGCGGACATCCCGGTGGAGTTGTTGGGCACCACAGGCTACCAAACCGCCACTCTGGGACTCTCCGCCATCTGGGACAAACGCGACAGCGCGCTTAACCCCACCACCGGCTGGATCGGGACCTTCCTTGGCGACACCAACACACTCAGCACCGGCGCGACCTTCACACGCACCTCCGGGCGCTTCACCTGGCACCATCCGCTCCCGGGTCGCGTCCGCTTTGCCGCCAGCGCGCGTTTTGGATTTTTGCCGCAGAAAAGCGCTGTACCCATTGACGAGCGCTACTTTCTAGGAGGCCCCGGAACGGTCCGCAGCTTCAAGCAGCGCGAACTGGGCATTGCCCCCAACCAGACCTATCCTGCGGGTGGATCCGCCTATTCGCTGGTCAACGCCGAGGCCGATTTCCCGCTTTGGAGCAGGCTCCGAGGCGCTCTGTTTTTTGACGCAGGCAGTCTCTCCCCTCAGGGCGGAAGCATCCCCACCGACGGCTTTCGTTCCGCGGTTGGTCTGGGGGTGCGGTACGCGCTGCCGGTCGGACCGGTCCGGTTCGACGTGGGATTTAATCCCGACCGGACCACCTCCGAAAGCTGGGGTGCCGCCCACCTGTCCTTCGGGTTCGCTTTCTAAACATCAGAGCAATCCGCCCGGGGCTCCACGCTCCTTCTGCCTTGAACGCTTTGCAGAAAAAACAACACTCCCCCCCTCCCACACCCTTCTCTTATGACATCAAAAATCGGAATCGTCGGCCTCGGCCGCATGGGCGCCAATATGGCCCGCCGCCTCAAGGATTGCAGTCTCACGGTCTCTGCCGTGTATGACATCCACTCGGCCACGGCGGACGCTCTCGCCTCGGAATTGGGCGCGCTGGCCTGCCGTTCGTTGGCCGAGGTAACGGCCGCCTCCGACGTGATCCTCACCGTTGTCACCGACGACCAAGCCATGCGTGCCATCTTCGCAGCAACGGGCGACTCCCTTTTGACGGGCGCGGCGGGCCGCACCTTCATCAACTGCGCGACCGTCTCCCCCGCGGTGCACTTGGAAGTGGAGGCGGCCACCGAAAAGCTCGGAGCCCACACCTTGGAAGGCTGCATGGCCAGCAGCATCACCCAGGCGAGGGAGGGCTCGCTTTACCTCATGCTCGGGGGGAAACCGCAGGTGTTTGACTCCGTACGCCCCATTCTTGAAAAGCTCAGCACCAACATGCGGTACGTCGGCGGCTCAGGAGAGGCGGCAAAGGTCAAGGCCCTGGTAAACATGGTCATGAATAGCAACACGGCCGCCTTGGCCGAGGGCCTCGGGCTCGCCTCCGCCGTTGGACTGGACCTGACAATGATCCGTGAAGTTTTTTCCCAGACAGGCGCGGCCTCCCGGGTGCTTGTCACCGACGGGGAAGACATGCAAAACCGCGATCACTCCTGTTATTTCAGCGCCTCGCACGCGGCCAAGGACAGCGGCATCGCCCTCGACCTGGCCCGCACCGCAGGTCTGCACCTCCCCGTGGCCCTAGCCACCAAGGCTCAGTACGCCAAAATGGTCGCCCTCGGCCTGGGCGAGCTCGACAAATCCGGGATTGCAGAACTGACCTTCCCGGGACGCGGGCACGCGTCCGCATAGAGCTGGGGCGACCCCGGGGCGCCGCGGCGGATTGGAGGCTCCGAAAAGGCAGTTGGAAGGGGGTGACACTTCGTACGTTTGCGTATTAACCTCGCCCCGCGATGCAAAACCTCTCTCTGGCCGTCCATTTCTTTCTCCAGCTCGCGCTCATTCTCCTTTTCTGCCGCGCCGTAGGGGCCGTCGCCGCGCGCTTC
>CAMCIN010000267.1 GCA_945874745.1 Akkermansia muciniphila
CCTCCTTCGCGCTGAAGGAGCTCGGATTTGAGACCATCATGGTCAACTCCAACCCTGAGACGGTTTCCACCGACTACGACACGAGCGACAAGCTCTTCTTTGAGCCGCTTACATTAGAGGACACGCTCAATATTTGCGAACAGGAGAAACCGTGGGGTGTCATCGTGCAGTTTGGGGGACAGACGCCGCTGAACTTGGCGCGGGGCCTGGCCAACGCCGGGGTGCCGATCATCGGCACGTCGCCCGACAGCATCGAGCGGGCAGAGGATCGGAAGCTCTTTTCTGCAATGCTGGACGAGCTCGGGATCAAGCAGACACCCGGGGGCACCGCCACCAATGAAGCGGAGGCTCTCGCAGTCGCGGCTCGGGTGGGCTACCCGGTGCTGGTGCGGCCGTCGTTTGTGCTGGGTGGCAGGGCAATGGAACGGGTTCATAACGAGGAAGATTTGCGGCGCTACATCCGCACCGCGGTGGAGGCGAGCCCGGACCATCCCGTGCTGGTGGACCATTTTCTGGAAGACGCCACGGAGGTGGACGTGGACTGCATTTGCGACGGCGAAACCGCCGTCATCGGGGCAATCATGGAGCACATCGAGGAGGCGGGGATTCACTCGGGCGACTCTGCCTGCGTGATTCCGTCCTTTAGCCTCAGCCAGCGGGTGCAGGCAGAAATTGCCGACGCGACAAAGCGGATGGCGCGGGCGTTGAATGTGAGGGGCCTGATGAACGTGCAGTTTGCGGTGAAGGACGAGGAGGTGTTTGTGCTGGAGGTCAACCCGCGTGCGTCGCGCACGGTGCCGTTTGTGTCCAAGGCCATCGGCGTCCCCTTGGCAAAGCTCGCAGCGAAGGTGATGGCCGGAATGACGCTCAAGGAGCTCGGTTTTACCAAGGAGATCATACCGCCGCACTTTTCAGTGAAGGAGGCGGTCTTTCCGTTCATCAAATTTCCGGGTGTGGACATCGTGCTCGGGCCGGAGATGCGGAGCACCGGCGAGGTCATGGGAATCGACCGGACTTTGGGGCTCGCCTATGCGAAGGCACAGATGGCTGCGCAACCGCCGCTGCCGCAAAAGGGAAAGGTGTTCATTTCCGTGCCGGACCGGGACAAGGTGCGGGCGACCGAGATCGCGCGCGGCTTCGCGGAACTCGGGTTCGAGGTGCTTTCGACCTACGGGACGGCCAAGGGCCTCGAAGCTGCGGGCATTCCAGTAAGGCGGGTGCACAAGATAGGAGAGGGGCGTCCCAACCCGCTCGATCTGGTCAAGAATGGCGAACTTGCGCTCATCATCAACACGCCCTCCGGCAAGGTGGCTCGCGAGGACGAAGTCCGGATCCGTTCGACCGCCAACAGTGCGCGAATTCCCGTGGTCACGACACTCCGGGCGGCCGAGGCGAGCCTCGAGGGCATCCGTGCGATCCGGGAGCACGGAATTTCAGTGCGCAGCCTGCAGGAGTTCCACGGGCTGAGCCCTACGGCCGGCCCAAGGGAGTAATCCGCAGATATCACAGCGACCCACAGCTGCCGGCCGTTGTTTTTCCTCAGCTATGAAATGCGTGATGTCTGCGGATACAGCTCTGAATTAGTGGGTTGTGGGCTCTGCTTGGGGGGTGTCCGCGCGCTTGCCTTTTCTTGCTTGGTCGCAGTTAACCGTGAGCACGCCCTAGCTGGGCCCATTGCCGGAAAGCGCGGGCGGGGCGGGTTGCCCGTGCAGCCTGCTGGTTTTGATCCGCACGGTTTCAGGCATTCCCCCTCCCGTCGCCATGTTTTGAAGCATCCGCTTGAGATTGGGAGTCACCCGGCAGCCTTTGGTGAGAAGGAGCGATCCTGTTTGAGAGGGAATGTCGTCTGCGAGGGTGTCTCCTTCCCGCAGGGAGGCCCATGCGACGGGGGTAACGTGCGGCAGGTGGGGCAGGGAATCCTCTCCAAAGCACGCTAGCGCCGCCGCCAGTACGCTTGGGTCATAGAGGCCTTCCTGCTGGTGCATGAGGCGGAGGGCGTCGCCAGCAGTCTGGCCGGTTCCAATATGCGCCTCCAGGTCGCGCACGACTCGCAGCATGCGGGCTCCGAGCGGAATTTGAGCCTTGGCAATGGCGTCCTGCGGTTGGCCAGAGCCATCGAAGTTTTTTCCGAGATACGCCACCGAGCGGGCGATCTTCTCCATCCGGGGGATTTGGTGTAACAGAGCGGCGGCCGCCTGTGGAAAATCACCGGAGAAAGCCACGCTGGGATTTCCTTTGAGCAGGCACTGCTCTGCGCCGATTGCGCCAAGAGGAGCGAGCATCGCTGCGACCTCGAGTTCCCAAAAGTCTGGATGGAGCATTTCCAGCGCCAACTCACGCATCCGCTGCCTCAGGCGTTGGGCGAGTGCATGGCTCTCTGGCTTGACCATTTGGATCACCTTGCTGAGGACCTCGACCAACCCGGTCAGCATCCGAAATTGTGCCTCGAGCAAATGGTGGAGGGTTTGCCTCAGCTCGAGGGCCTCCCGGATGGTTGCCTCCAAGACTTGTAGCCCACAGGGCTTGGTGAGAAACCGGCAAACGTTTCCCTCATTGATGGCAGCAATAGCGGTTTGGGCATCGTCCGCGGAGGTGAGCATCACTCTTGAGGCGCTCGGAGCGATGGAACGCGCCTGCCTGAGCAGTTCCAAACCACTCATGCCTGGCATGCGCATGTCGGCAATCACCACTGCAAGTTCCGGCATCGAGCGAAGACGCTCTAGCGCCTCCCTGGGATCGGAGCTGACCTCCACACGGAACGCGCCAAGCAACCCTTCGCTTAAGGCGAGGAGCAGGTCGCGGTCGTCGTCAACGATGAGAATCCTTTGCATGAACACACCTAACCATTAGTTTGCCAAACCTAAGCTATCAAAGCCAGCTCTTCCTTAAGCAGGTGATTTTAGCGGAGATTTTTGCCTAGTTGTACGGAGGTGCGAAAATGGCACAGGCTATGCTCTGAGAGAGGGACGATGAATGTAGGAATGTACAAAGGAGCGGCGGGAATGGTCGCGTTCGAAGCGTGGCAGGAAACCATTGCGCAGAACCTCGCCTCCGTCGCGGTGCCAGGCTACAGAAAGGGGCAGTCCACGTTCTCGTCGGTGGTGGCCGACACGACACGGATCAGGCATGGTGACAGCGTTTCCCAGACCGAAAAAGGCGTGCTTCCGGCATCGAAGCGCTCCCTGAATCTGACGCCCGGCCAGTACACCTACACAGGGGTGGACACGAACTTTGCCATCAGTGGGGAAGGTTTTTTCCGGACCCGACTGCCCGACGGAACGAATGGATACACGCGGAACGGAAACTTTCGGTTGGCCAATGATTACACCTTGGTCACGCAGGAGGGGCACCCTGTGGAGGGGGATGGCGGGCCGCTAACCTTCAGGCAGCAAGGAGGTCGGATTTTTGTAAACGCCGAAGGTCGAATCCTTCAGGACGACCAGCAGATTGGCCGGTTGGTGGTGTTTAAATTTGATAGGCCTGAAGACGTGCACCGGATCGGGAATGGTATTGTTGGGCCTGTTGGAAACAATCAGGCCACGCCGATACAGAATGCTCCAATCATGCACATGACCATCGAGGGGAGCAATGTCCTGATGATGGAGGAGATGGTGAACATGATCGCTTTGGGACGTGCTTACGATTCAGCGAAGAAAGTCCTCGATGTCAGCGATGACAACGCAGGCAAGGCCATACAGTATCTCGGTGGGCAGTCTTAGCGGTCCGGAAACCGTGTTCGATAGCACTCCATTTTACCCCATTTTACTCATTCAGTTTACTGATTTAACTTAAGCAACCTCTCTATGATTCAATCCCTCTACTCTGGGGCATCCGGCATGGAAGCCCAGCAACTCAACTTGAATGTTATCGCGAACAACCTAGCGAACGCGAACACCACGGGTTTCAAGCGGAGTAAGATTGAGTTTCAAGACCTTTTGTACCAGAGGCCCCGGACGGCGGGCGCCGATGCAGGCAACGGCAGCGTGCTTCCGACGGGAACGGAGCTTGGAAACGGTTCGCGTGTCGTAGCGACTACCAAAGTGTTTACTCAGGGCCAGCTCAAGCAGACGGGCGGGGAGCTTGACCTTGCGATCGACGGCGATGGTTTTTTCAGGGTCCAGCGTGCGGATGGCTTGGAAGTGTTCACCCGGGATGGCGCCCTGAAGCGGGATGCGCAAGGGAGGGTGGTGACAAGTGATGGTCTTCCCGTGGTCGGGATGCCGGCTCTGCTGGACGCAAAAGGGATTGTGGTTTCGCCGAACGGCCAGATCTCCTTTGTGGACAACACGGGTCAGGTTCAGATTGCCGGACAGATGCAGTTGGTGCGCTTCGCGAACGCGTCTGGTTTGCGCAGCGTAGGGGGGAACCTGTACGAGGAAACTATTTCCAGCGGAGCGCCTCTTGCCGGGGTCCCCGGTACGGTGGGCTCGGGTGTTGGCGCCTTGTTTCAGGGGTTTCTAGAGTCCTCCAACGTGAATATCGTTGAAGAGATGGTCAATATGATCCAAGCGCAGCGCGCTTATGAGATCAATTCGAAGGCGATCACGACCTCCGACGAGATGCTCGGGCAGATGTCTCAGCTCAAGCGATGATATTTTTCTCCCGGCTCTGGCTCTGCGCTGCTCTTCCCTTTCTGGGAATGGCCACAGGGTTTTGTGCCGATTTGGGCAAGTTGCTCGAGCCCGTGGGAGGCGCAACTTTGGGGCGCCCAGGTGCCTCTCTCGACCGGCCGGAAGATCTTTCGGGCGGTACCGGTCCGGCGAGGCGCAGTGAAGCTGCCCCCAAGGCGCCGCTTGCTCATATTATAAAAACTGAGACTCCCCAGATACTCACCGAACTGGAACTGGTGCAGGGGATTCAAAGCGACCTCCCCAAGCGCTATGACATCCAGGGGGACTTGAGGGTGAGTTTGCAGAGGCGCTGGATGCCGCTTCAACTCCCTGCGTCCGATTTCTTCGCGGAATGTGTGCAGCTTCCACCCACCGGGCTGGCCAGCGGCATGAACGTGATCGTAAGGGGCGTGAGTGGCGGGAAAATCATTGGAGAATGGCCACTTCAGATCAAGGTGGAGCTCTACCAAAAGGTATGGGTCGCTGCACAGCGCTTGGAAGCTGGACATCTTTTAGAGCAGGGTTTGGTCACTGCGCAACCGATGGACATTCTTCGTGAGACTGTGCCCCCGATTTCTGTGGAAAGGGAGATCACTGGATTTGAACTCGCGCAGTCCGTGAGCAAGGGAAGACCGGTCACGCGCCGGGATATAGTGGAGCGCCCGCTTGTGAAGCGGGGGCAGTTTGTGGATGCCTTCGCAGGGGAGGGCGGGTTTTCGGTGCGGATGCGCGCTCTCGCGATGGAAGGGGGCGCTGCGGGGACGGTGATCAGAGTAAAGAACTTGGATACGAAAAAAGAATTTTACGCTCAGATTATTAATGAAAACCAAGTCCAAGTTCGTTTTTAAATTTCTTGTGCCAAAGGTATTGCTGCTGGTGTTCGCGGTGTTCGCTTTGTTGGGATTTCCGCATGTGGCCACGGCCGGCTCCCTCTGGAGGGAGGCTGTGACCGATGAACGCGGCATGTATGCCGACAAAAAGGCGCGCCGTATTGGCGACATCGTCACCGTGGAGGTAGATGAAACAATCCTTTTTAATAATACGAAGGTTTTGCAGCGTGCGCGTGATACAGACGCAGCTCCTGGGCTCGCA
>CAMCIN010000268.1 GCA_945874745.1 Akkermansia muciniphila
GGCCGGCTAGCTCTTCCAGTCCAACGCCCCCTTCTTGACCGCGTACACGTAGCCAAGGGTGAGAATCGACACAAAACTGAGCATGCTCCAGAAGATTGCGGGCCCGTTCTGGACGATTGCGTCCTTGTAGATGACCGCCCATGGATACATGAAAACGATCTCCAAGTCGAACAGGATGAAGAGCATCGCTACTAGATAAAACTTCACGCTGAAGCGCGGCTGGCCTACCTCGGCGATCATTCCGCACTCGTAGGCGGTGTCCTTTACCTTGTTGCGTTTCGTCGCCTTGCCGAGGACTAGGCTCACGATGAGTGCGCCCGCGGCAAACCCGATGGCGATCAGGACCTGCAACAGAATGGGAAGATAATCGGTCTTCATTGGGGTAGAAAATTCAAGCGCCGGCGAGAGAAACGTGCCAGCGGTTCTAAGAATGCCACCCCGGCGCAGGGGTGAAAAGCCGAAACATGGGGCTAACGTAAGCGAAGAGCGCCCCTTTCGCTTACGCCTCATCGAACGGACAGTGAGCCACAGATGCAGCAGATCTCCACAGACGCTCCTGAGGGTCTCCTCTCCTCTGTTAAATCTGGGTTCTTCGCTGTTTTCGATGGGTGCACAGTCAAGTCTTGTTTTGGCAAGGTGCAGGGCGGCCCGACTCAAACCTGCCCGAAGTCACGGGGCACTGGAAGAGCCCCGAGGCATCGAGTTGAGAATTTCAGGGAGCGCAGCGAAAGTGGAGCAGGCATCCTGCCTGCCTCCCGCGCCCAAGCAGGCAAGATGCCTGCTCCACTCTCCAAAGTGGGGCAGGCATCCTGCCTGCCTCCCTCACCCAAGCAGGCAAGATGCCTGCTCCACTTTCCGCCTTTCTTGCCCGGGAACACTTTAAAAATCCAACCTCCCCTGTCTCCAAACCAAACCTCCCGAAAATTTCAAGAGGTGCTATCAGATCCCGCAGTAGGCGAGCTGAAGCGTCGGGTGGAATGCACCCAGTCGGCGCCGGCCAAGGCCAAAGGCTGGCGAGAAAAACGTGCGCACCCAGTGAAAGGAGCGAAGAGCCTAAATTTGCTACTTCTGCGAATACCTTTCCGACGCACAGCGACACCGCCCCAGAAAAGCCAAACCCCGCTTCGGGACCGTATTGCACTGCACGGTCTCGAGCGGGGTGGTGGGATTGAAGTGCGCCTCCGAAGATCTGGTTGTCGCTCCAGCAGTCGGCTGGGATCGGCAGACAAAGCTTGCCTAGGGAGACGTCCCAGACGTCCCAGACGTCCCAGACGTCCCAGACGTCTCAGACGTCTCAGACGTCTCAGTCTTATTTAGGCTTCCACGGGTTGGGGGGCAGGCAGTGGCGGGGGAGTAGTCTGAAGCGTCGCCAACTGCTTGGGGATGCCCTTGTACTTCTTCACTTCTTTTTTGACCATGCCCCGGGAAACGAGGTTCTGGAGTTTTTCGTAGGCCCTTAAGCGCAACATTTCTTCGCCGCCACTTGCAGCATTGCGTGCTTTCAGGCGCTCATAGACCTTTTCAAAAAGATCTTTGAACTCAAAGCTGCTTCGGGATGATAGTACCGCCGCCAGTTCCTCAGTAACCAAATCCGGCAAACGACGGGAAAACGCTGTCCTTTTCTGGATCGCCATAGGGCAAAGACCTTATCACAGGCAAGGGGTCTTCTCGAAGGAAATTCTCGTTTCTTTCCACCCACCCATGCCGGCAGCCCTGAAATTTCACACCACAAACCTCCTAAGAAACGCACCCCCTCCGTTTCTCAAAAATCCGCCAAACCCGCCCCCCGCAGCGCAAGTGCAACCAGGCCCGAGTCCTCCACCCCGGCTTCGGCCATTTCCCGGACCCACCGCCTGACGGTCGCCTCCGGTGGGCCCGGAAACCGCTCGGCCACAAGCTTTAGAATCTGTCCGGCTTCCGGCACATTCAACAGCAGCGCCAGAAAAAAACGGTGTTCCACCTCGGTCACCGTGCTGCGCAGCGCCACCAGGGCGTCCCGCCGGAGAATCTCCTCGAAGGTCAGTGCCGCCAAATCCGCTTTGGCCCCGTGCCTCTTTGCAAACACCTCCCACACAGCCTCCCACTCCCCACTGGAGCGCAGCGCCACGACGCAGTTTTGCAGGATGAAAAAACCCCTCTCAAAATCGAGTTCCCCAAGCATCTCGGCGACAATGTGGGCGTAGCCCGGATCCTCCACAGCCTCGAGCACGTCGAGCAGTTGCTTGCGCCGGTTGGTCAGGGTGTCGTGGAAAAACGGGTCCACCGCGAAGTGCGGCGGCAAATAGGTAAACTGGGGGCCGGTGCCGGGATCCGACTGGGTCCGCACGACGACGGTGATCGAGGGCGTCTCCAGGTGGAACAAAGCATGGATGAAACCGCGTCCCGAATGAATCTCCTCGGTCCGTCCGGTCTCGAGCAGCTCTGTTCCGACCAGCCGCAGGTTCCCGACCCGGAGCCGCGCAGAGACGGACTGGGCGTCGGCAAATTCAAACCGGGAATGGATACTCGAGCCCTCCAGCACGTGGAACGCGCCTGAAAACTCGTGCTGGTGAATGTCGGTGGAGCCGTCGAGCCAGAACAGCAGCTGGATGTAAAAGCGGGGATCCTCAAACACCACCAGCTCGGGCTGTCCAAAGCCCGACTGGCTCTGGGGCGGCTGCGCATCATTCAGCAAAAACTCCCGCAACAGCTCCGAAACATCCACGTGCTCCGCCGGCGGCAATTCCTCGAGCAAAGTCCTCGCGATTCCGGGAAAAGCGGCCGGGTCAAAGTTGCAGGCTTTCCAGCGGCTTAAAACACTTTGGCCGAGCGTTGCGAAAAAGGGGTCCATGCAGGACCTTCCTGCAACAGAACGGTAGCGACAAGTCCCAAGCGCGCAGCAAGTGTCTCCCCCAAAGAGCGCCGCCAGCGCCCCTTGGAACGCCCGCACTTCCCCGCACTTCCCCGCACTTCCCCGCACTTCCCCGCAACAGATGGCCCGCCGACTCGGCTTAGGAAAGCATCCGAGCCAGAATGTTCCGGGTGATCCGCTGCGCCCGCGCATCCGGCCCCTGGGGCTCGGTGTAAACCTTCGGCCGCACATACCCGGGAGGCGCACTCAGCGAGTCCGCCCACCAACAGGTGCCGGCGTTGAACACAAAATTCTTACGCGGCCCCGGATAAACGGTCGCCGTGTGCACCCCCCCGTTTGGCTTGCCCGGTGCCGACTGGGTCGGCGCACTCGCAACGATTTCCAGCCCTGGAATCGGGGCGGGATCGCCATGCCACTCCCAGCCGACGAGGCCCGGGATGCCCTCCCCTTTCTGCATGCCCGTTCCCTCGTAAATCCAATGCCCCGGTGCGGTGCAAATCCAGTCCGCCCCGCCGGTGACCGGCCCGGTGCTGTGCGCCCCCACCAATTCGTTCGCGTAGGGCCGCTCATGCAGAAGCGTCTGCATCGCCTGAAACTCGCGCGTCCCTCCGGGAGGACCAAACACTCCAACGCGTTCAAACGCGCTCAACTTCTCGTCCCATACCACCCTTCCACAAACCGCGTTGCCGGAGAAAAAGCCTGCGCTCACCCCGCCGGCGACGGCCGCCTGCAGGTTCCGGAACATTTCAATGGTCCAGTACTCGTCATGACCGACGGAAAGAAACCCGCGGGCGCGCAGCAGGCCGGCCGGGTCTCGGTGGGTGTCGAGGTTGGAGATGTAGGTGACGTCATAGCCGTGCTGCTCCAGCCAGAAGGCGAAGGGAAACTCCCATAAAAACCACTCGCCCGAACCGGTCGAAAGCGGCGCATTCATAATCTGGCAGTACTTTCCGTAGGGCCGCCGGAAACTCACCTGCACGCCGCCGCCCCAGTACCACTGGTTGGCGCCGTCGTCGTAGAGCGAAAACTGGCTGGGCCAGCGGTTGTAGGCCTGCCAGGTGAAATCGCTGCACTGGAAAATCAGCCCCGCTGAGCGGCTGTCCCGCACCACAAAAATCAGGTAACTCTGGGGCCCGTCCTCCCCCGCACTCAGTTTACCGAGGTACACCCCGCTCAGAGCGTCTGCCGGGACCGTCCACTCCGCCGACGCCGGCCATTCGCACACACGGATCCGTTTTTCACCCAGCCGGGGCTCCGGTTGCTCGACGCCCTCAAACGGGCCAAGCTGCGCGCAGGAACGAGCGCCGGCGCCGCCGTACCAGCCCATCCGATAAATCTCCAGGGACCACCGGCCAACCGGCCGGGTGTTGACGTGGAATCGGACGGTCTCACCGGCCTTGACGCTCGGGCTGGAGGCATACCCCTCGATGCCGCCGCTCCGATACTTTGCGCCCGCCTCCAGAAGCGGCCGCTCCAGCAGCCAGGACCGCGTTCCCGGGCGTTTGTTTTCGAGCACCACGGCGTTTTCCACGGGTGCAGCACGGCCGACAAGCGAGCCGATCCCAATTCCTGCGAGGGCCTTTAACGTGCGGCGGCGGGTGAGCATAACTTTCGTTGTTGGCTGGAGCGGTGTGCGGCGAAACGCTGCTTGCGTTACCTTAATCCCTGCAAATAAGCCACAAGATCCGCCAACTCCCCCGGCGCCAGCACGCCGTCAAAGCCGGGCGGCATCAAGGACATCATCCCCTCGGTCAAACCCGAAATCTCACTCCTCTTCAGCCTGACCTCGCTCGCCGGACCCGTGGCCAGACGCACCACTTCGGAAGCTTCATCCCGGAGAATCCCGTAATGCTCCTCTTCGGATTTCAAACGCACCAGGACCGGTTCGTAGCTGCGCACATAACTGGCACTCGGATACAAAATGGCCTCCAGCAGATCCGTCGCCGTCCGGATCGCCCCGGCCTTGGTTAAATCCGGCCCGAGCACCCCGCCCGCGCCAGCCACGGCGTGGCAAAGGGCGCAGTTTGCCTTCGTACCGCGAAAAATCTCGGCGCCCCGTTGAGCGTCTCCCTTCTTCACCAACGCCAGCAGTTCGTGCAGCCTCGCCAACTGCACCTGCCGGAGCGCGGGATCGACTTTTGCGGACGCCTGCACCAGCGGAAGCGCCGGCACGGAAGGTGCCTTCGGCATGGCCAGCATCACCAACGCGGTGCGCACAACGTCCGGTCCCGCGGCACCGGGAACAGACCCGCCGGAAATTCTTGAGAGCGCCTCTCCATCGCCAATTTCGTAGAGAGCGTAGGCGGATGAGTGAAACCCGAAACGCTCGGCAGGGGCGTGGCGTACCAAGGCTGGGATGGCGCCCTTGTCATGCAAACGACCGAGCGCCTCCGCCGCGCCCCGGGCGTGCATGGGCGTGCTGGAGCCTAGCAGGCCGCGCAACGCCTCCACCGCACCGCCATCCCGTAACAAGCCAGCGCCATAAATCGCCACCGCCTTTACCGCCTCATCGCGGTCCCCCAGCCCGGTACGAACCGCCGCCTTTGCCCCGTCACTCCCGATCCGGATCAGCGCCCACAGCGCGTTGATTTTCACGCCGGCGGAGACCTCGCCCGCGAGTGCCTTTGACAACTCGGAAACCGCCTCCCGCCGTGCCAACCTCCTGAGCGCGCGAGACGCCACTTCCTGCCGGGGATCGGAGAGCCGCTCGATAAGCTGCGGGACGGAAACACCGCCCCACTCGAGAAGCAAACCACGCGGATCAGCCTGCCACTGGGCACCCTTTTTGGAAATCCGGTAGATGGCGCCCAAGACCTCCGGCTTG
>CAMCIN010000269.1 GCA_945874745.1 Akkermansia muciniphila
GTCCCCTCCCCCCTAAACCCCTCCCATTTCGCATGAAAACACCACTCCTTCGGAACCTGCTCTGCCTCGGGGCAGCCCTGCTCACCGCCTGCGACAAGCCTGCTCAATCCGCCTCACCGCAAGCCGGCGGAGGCGAAGTCCCCGGCAAGGGGACGATCGGCGTCTCGCTGCTCACCCTCGACAACCCGTTCTTTAAAACCATTGGCGACTCCATTGCCGCCGAAGGGCAGAAGCACCAGTACACCACCGTGTTGGTCAGCGGCGACAAGGACGTCGCCAAGCAGGGCAACCAGATCAAGGACTTCATCGTCAAGAAGGTCAGCGCCATCGTGCTGAGCCCCTGCGACTCCAAATCCATCGTGCCCGTCATCCAGGAAGCCAACGCCGCGGGAATCCCCGTCTTCACCGTGGACGTGCCCTGCAACGAGCCCGGGGTGAAAATCGTCACGCAGGTGGCCACCGACAACCTTGGCGGCGGCAAGGAGGCCGCGGCCGCTATGATCGAGGCGCTCGGCGAGGCCGGCGGCAAGGTGGCGGTGCTCCACTTCAAACAGGTCGAGTCCTGCCAGCTCCGCGTCCGCGGTTTCATCGAGGTGCTCAACGCCCACAACGCCTCCGGGAAGCCCCGCATCGAGGTCGTCGCCGAACTCGAAAGTGGCGGGGCCAAGGACGCGGGCTTCAAGGCAGCCGAGGACGTCCTGCAGTCCCACGCGGACCTGCGCGGAATTTTTGCAATCAACGACCCGGCGGCGCTCGGCGCGCGCGCCGCCCTCGAAAAGGCGGGCAAGGCACAGCAGATCGTCCTCATCGGTTTCGACGGGCAACCCGAAGGCAAGCAGGCCATCAAGGACGGCAAGATCTACGCCGATCCCATACAGTTCCCCGACAAAATGGGGGTGCAGATCGTCGACGCCATTCTGCGCCATTCGAAGGGTGAGTCCGTGCCGCCGCAGATTCTCATTCCCACGAGTCTCTACCGCAAAGCCGACGCGGAAAAAGACCCCTCCCTCAAGTAGCCAACCCATGAGCAACGCACACTTTCTCCACTCCCTCGTAGGCTCCATGTCCGAGGGCGCCGCCGGAAACCCGACCGTGGCGATGATCGAGGCGGCCTTTGCACACCACGGGCTCCACTGGCGCTACCTGAACATGGAGGTCACCCCCGCGGACCTCGGCTCCGCCGTGCGCGGTGCCAAGGCGATGGGCTTCCGCGGCTTCAACTGCAGCCTCCCGCACAAGGTCACTGTCATCCCCCACCTGGACGGCCTGGGCGAATCCGCCGCGGCCATGGGGGCGGTCAACTGCGTGGTCCGCCGCGGCGACGCGTTTATTGGCGAGAACACCGACGGCAAAGGGTTCCTCCGCTCGCTGGAGGCGATCGAGGATCCCCATGGAAAATCCGTCGTGCTCTTTGGCGCGGGGGGCGCCGCCCGGGCCATCGCCGTGGAGCTGGCCCTCGCGGGCGTCCGTCGCATCAACGTGGTGAACCGTTCCGAGGCCCGCGGCGCGGAGCTGGCGAACCTTTTGCGGGAGCGGCTCAACATCGAGGCCGCCCACAACGTCTGGAGCGGCGACCACGCCATTCCCGCCGGCACGGACATCGTCATCAACGCCACCTCCATCGGACTCTACGCCCCGGAGGCCCAACTCCCGCTCGACCTCGCCACCCTGCGCCCCGGTATGGTCGTGGCCGACGTCGTCTTCAACCCCGCGCGCACCCGTCTCCTTGCAGAGGCCGCTGCACGCGGCTGCCGCCCCCTTGACGGCCTCGGCATGCTCGTCAACCAGGGCATCCTCGGCGTCCAATACTGGACCGGCATTACACCCGACGCCGCCGTCCTGCGCGCCGCGCTCGAGTCCGCCATGGGCCTATGACACGCACGCCCCCCCTTCTGGAGATGCGGGGGATCACAAAGTCCTTCCCCGGCGTCATGGCGCTGCGCGGCGTCGACCTGGAGCTGCGCGCCGGCGAGGTGCTGGCACTGCTGGGAGAAAACGGCGCGGGCAAAAGCACGCTCATGCGGGTCCTTGGAGGGGCCCACCGCGCCGAGGAGGGTGTCATCCGGCTCGACGGCGCCGAGGTGTGCCTCACCTCGCCGCAGGAGTCGCGCGCGGCCGGGATCGCCGTCATCTATCAGGAGTTCAACCTCGTCCCCGGCCTGACCGCCGTGGAGAACATTTTTCTCGGCCGTGAGACCACCCGCGCCGGCGTTGTAGACCGGCGCAGCGAACGCGAACGCGCCACAGCGCTTTTCCGGCGACTGGGCGCGGAGGTGGACCTGGACGTCCCATGCCGGCGCCTCACCACGGCCCAGCAACAGCTGGTGGAAATTGCCAAGGCCCTCGCCTTCGACGCCCGCATCCTGGTCATGGACGAGCCCAGTGCCGCCCTCACCGCCCACGAGGTCGGGCGGCTTTTCGCCATCATCCGCGATCTCAAAACACAGGGCATCGGCATCGTCTACGTCAGCCACCGGCTCGACGAGGTGTTCGAGATCACCGACCGCGTCAGCGTGCTGCGCGACGGACGTAACGCCGGAGGAAGCGCCACCGCCGAGATCACACGCACCCAAATGATCGGGCTGATGGTGGGCCGCGAACTGACCGAGGAGTTCCCCCGGCGCTCCACCGTTCCGGGCGAAACTCGGTTGGAGGTCAGCGGCCTGCGCCGCGGCCGGGCCGTGCGCGGCGTCTCCTTTTCCGTGCGCCGCGGGGAAATTCTGGGTCTCACGGGACTGGTTGGCGCGGGCCGCACCGAAACCGTCCGACTCCTGTTTGGGGCGGATCCCCGGGAGGCGGGTGAGATCCGGCTCGACGGCAGGCTCCTCGACATCCGCTCGCCCGCCGACGCCATCGCCGCCGGTATCGGCCTCCTTCCGGAGGACCGGAAGACGCAGGGGCTGGTGCTGGCCCATTCCGTGCGCGAGAACTTCGCGCTGCCCAACCTGGAGCGGCTTTCAACCAAGGGCTTTGTAAAACAGCGCGAGGAACGGGAGGAGTTTGCGCGGTACGTCGAACAACTTCAGATCAAGATCCCAGGACAGGAACAACGCGCCGGCAACCTTTCAGGCGGCAACCAACAGAAGGTCGTCCTTGCCAAGTGGCTTGCGCGCAACTGCGAAATCCTCGTATTTGACGAACCTACGCGCGGCGTTGACGTCGGTGCCAAGTTTGAAATCTACCTCCTCATGAACGCACTGGTGGCCGCGGGCAAGTCCATCCTCATGATCAGCTCGGAACTCCCGGAGGTACTGGGAATGGCCGACCGAATCCTTGTGCTGCACGAGGGCCGCGTCACCGGTGAAATCGCCGAGCCGCGCTCCGCGACGCAGGAGCAGGTCATGCGGCTCGCCTTCGCCTGAGTCCCCTCCTCCTCCCTTGCACGCAGCCCCATCCCTTATGAAACCCGCCAGGCTCCTCTCCGAATACGGCATGCTTCTTGTGCTCGCCTTGCTGTGCGCGCTCTTCAGTGCGCTCACCTTCAGCGACCAGACCCCCACGGGCGAGGCCGCGGCAAAGCAGGTCGCCGAGGCGCTCCGCCAGCAATTCGGCAAAAGCCCCCGCGTCCTCATCGCAGTGCGCGACCAACCCGACGACACCGCCTACGGCAGCGCCCTTCAGCAGCAGCTCTCCGTTCCCCAAGCCCCGCCCGCCGCGCTCGTACGCGGTGACCCCAAGGACGCCCGCGAGACCCTCCAGCGCCTGAACGCCGCAGGAGAACGCCTCGACGCCATCGCTTGCACGCGGGCCACCGGAGAGTGGCTCGTCTTTGCCGACCTCAAGAACGACTTCCCAAAACTGGGCGGGCCGCTCCTGGTCACACCGCGCAGCTACCGCTGGCCCAACTTTCTCAAATCGGAAAACCTACTCAACATCGCCAACCAGATCGCGGTGATCGCCATCGTGGCCATCGGCATGTCGATGGTCATCATCACCGGCGGCATCGACCTGTCCGTGGGCAGCCTCCTTGCGCTTTCCGCAGTCCTCACCGCGCGGTTCATTCGAGACTTCGCCGGCGGCACCGCTGCCTCGCCGGCTGGGATGTTCCTGTGCTGCCTTGCCGCCGTCCTGCTCTGCGGGGCGGTCGGCTGCTTTTCGGGCGCGATGATCACCCGCTTCGCCATCCCGCCGTTCATCGTGACGCTGGCGATGATGCTCGTGGGCAGCGGCCTTGCCTACATTCTCGCAAAGGGCCAGTCCATCTATCAGATCCCGGATTCGTTCGTGTGGCTGGGTCGGGGTGCGGATCTGTGGAACATTCCCAACGCTGTCCTGCTCATGGCCGGGCTCTACGGGCTCGCCCACATTCTGATGAGCCGTATGAAGCTCGGCCGCCACCTGTACGCGGTCGGCGGCAACAGCGAGGCAGCGCGCCTCTCGGGCGTCCCAGTGAACCGCGTCCTCTTGTTTGCCTACACCGCGAGCGCCTCACTGGCGGGTCTTGGCGGCGTGGTAATGGCGTCACAGCTCAAAAGCGGCTCACCCACTTACGGCGGCATGTACGAACTCTACGTGATCGCGGCCGTCGTCGTCGGGGGCACCAGCCTCACGGGCGGCGAGGGCCGGATTTTCGGCACCCTTGCAGGCGCGTTCACCATCGCCGTCATCCAAAATGGCATGAACCTCACCAACGTCGAAAGCTACACCCAAAAGGTGGTCCTCGGGTTGGTCATCCTCGGCGCCGTCCTCGTCGACAAGGCCCGTCAGGCCCGCTGAACATGGACGCCCCACGCATCCTCTCCTGCGGCGAGGTTCTCTGGGATCTATTTCCGGACGGTGCGCGCTTTGGCGGCGCGCCGGCTAATTTCGCCTGCCATGCGGCCCTGCTCGGCGCACGCGTCGCGATGCTCAGCGCAGTCGGGTGCGACGCGCGAGGGACGGAGGCCCTTAGCATTCTTGCCGGGTTTGGCATCGACACGGCGCCGGTCCGCTCCCTTCCAAGCGCACCGACCGGAACCGTCGGCGTGTCGGTGGACTCCGCCGGAAAGCCCGCCTTTGACGTCCACACGGATACTGCCTGGGACCAACTCGCCTGGAGCGCGCCGCTCGGCGAGTCGCTTTCGCGGGTGGACGCCGTGTACTTTGGAACCCTCGGCCAGCGCGGCGCCACCTCCCGCGCCACGATCCGCCGCGTGCTGGACGAGGCGCGGGCCCGCGGCATCCTGCGGGTGCTCGACATCAACCTGCGCCCGCCCTTCTACAACCGGGAGCTCCTGCGCGACTCAGTCGCGCTGGCCAGCGTGCTCAAGCTCAGCGACGAGGAGCTCCCGGTGGTGGCGGCCGCCTGCGGGGTGGAGCCCGGACTTGCCCCCGCGGCCACCCTCTACGCGCTGCGCTCGCGCCTTTTCCTCGACTGCATCGTCCTGACCCGCGGTGCAGAAGGCGCTCTGCTGGTCAGCGAGACGGGTACGACCGAACAGCCCGGCATCCCAACGGCGGTCGTCGACACAGTTGGGGCGGGCGATTCCTTCACGGCGGCCTTCGTCCTCGGGCTCCTCCGCAGCGAGCCGCACGCAGCCATCCTCCGGCACGCCTGCGAAACGGCCTCGTCCGTCTGCGCCCACGCCGGAGCCGTCCCAGCCGGCCCGCGGG
>CAMCIN010000270.1 GCA_945874745.1 Akkermansia muciniphila
CTCCTCGACCTGCGCCACCTTCGGCACCCCCGACCGGGTGCCCATCGACGAGACCCTGCCGCAAAAACCGATCAATCCCTACGGGGAGTCGAAACTGATGTTCGAACAAATGCTGCGCTGGTTTGACGAAATCCACGGAATCACGCACGTGGCGCTCCGCTATTTCAACGCAGCGGGTGCAAGCCAACGCTTCGGTGAGGACCATCGCATCGAGACACACCTCATTCCCAACATTCTCAAGGTGGCACTCGGCCAGAAGGAGAGCGTCTCAGTCTTCGGGACCGACTACCCGACGCCTGACGGCACCTGCATCCGAGATTACATCCACATTCTGGACCTCGCCCAGGCCCACATGCTCGCCCTCACCGCCCAATCCTCCGCCAAGTACAACCTCGGTACCGGCGGCGGCACCAGCGTGCGCGAGGTCATCGCAACCTGCGAAAAGGTAACTTCCCGTCCGATCCGCGTCATCGAGGAACCCCGCCGTCCCGGCGATCCCGCCCGCCTGATCGCCTCCTCAGAAAAGATCCACAGGGAACTTGGCTGGGCGCCCAAATTCCAGTCGATCGAGCCGATCATTGAAAGCGCGTGGAAGTGGCACCTCGCCCACCCCACCGGCTACCGGTAGGCGGCGCAGCAATTCCGCCACCTGCAAAGGCGCCCACGCAGCCGTTCTACTTGCTGGGGGCTAGGAACTCAGCGATCTGCCGGGCCAGCCTGGGGCTGATGCCTTCGAGTGCTGAGATTTCGTCCACCGAGGCCCGACGCAAGCGCGCGACCGAGCCGAAGTGGGAGAGCAACTGCTGCTTGCGCGGGCTGGACACCCCGGGGCAGTCGTCCAGCACGCTCTCGGAAACGCGCCGTTTTAAGAGAAGCTGGTGGTAGCCGTTGGCGAAACGGTGCGCCTCGTCGCGCAGTCGCTGCAGCAGGCGCAGTGCCCCGTTTTCGTGTGACAAAATGATCGGCTCCACCTGGTCGGGAACGTGGATTTCCTCAAACTCCTTGGCCAGCCCGATGATGGGGACCCCGTGCAGCCCGAGCCTGGCCAACTCCTTGCGGGCCGAGGAGAGCTGCCCCTTACCCCCGTCCACCACGATCAAATCGGGCAGCCGCACGCGCCCGCGGCGAGCAGCCTCCTCCTGCGGTTCCTGCGTTTCGGAATAGTCCACCTCCGCCTCCGCCCGAGCGGAAGCCTCCCGCACCCGGGCCGCCCCCTCGTTGAGCACCCGCGCGTAGCGGCGCCGAACCACCTCGGCCATGCTGGCAAAGTCGTTCTGTCCGCCAGTGGTGGTGATTCTGTACCTGCGGTAACTGGCGCGATCGGGCACCCCGTTCCGGAAGCAAACCATCGACGCGACGATGTGGGTCGAGGAAATGTTGGAGATATCAAAGCACTCCATGTGCAGTGGCAGCCGATGCAGCGAAAGCGCCTCCTTGAGGCCGGCCATGTCGTTGGCGGGCTGCACCGCGCTCGGAAGCGATAGCCGCGTAAAACGGCGCACCGGAGCCGTCGTCTTGCGCAAATCGTCCAACATGTTGCGAAGTTCCGCCGCCCGCTCGAAGTTCAGCGCCTCCGCCGCCTTGAACATCTCCGCCTCCAACTCCCCGAGCAGCTCCTTGGAGCGGCCGTCCAAAAAATCCGCCGCCTGCCCCACCCGCTCCCGGTACTGCTCGCTCGTCAGAGAGGAGAGTTTTAGGGGCACCTGATACACCGAACTCTTGAGCTCCTTTTCCGTGGGGCTGCCCGTGCCGAAGGTGAGCACTCCGAATTTTTTACGCAGAAAAGCAAGCGTCTGCCTCAGCGCGCCGGAATGCGCAAAGGGACCGAAGTACTGACTGCCGTCGTCGTTGCGGATCCGGGTCAGGCGAAACCTTGGCCACTCTTCACGCGGATCCACCTTGACCAGAAGGAAGCGCTTGTCGTCACGGAAGGAGATGTTGTACCTGGGCCGGAAGTCCTTGATGAGCTTTCCCTCCATGAGGAGCGCCTCCGGCTCGGTGTGCACGGTGTGCCACTCCAAATCCCAGATCGCCTCCAAAAGGGCGCGGGTTTTGAGGTCGGCAGTCATCCGCTTGGACGGCATGAAGTACTGCGAAACCCTGCGCTTCAGGTCCTTGGCTTTTCCCACGTAGATCACGCGATTGAAGCGGTCCCGCATCACGTACACTCCCGGCTTGTGGGGCAACTCCCGCAGCTTGGGCTGCAGATCCGGCCGCACCTTGGGAAGCGCCGGTCCTCGCAAGGCGGGCCCTGCTTGAGGGGAGGCCTCGTCGGTATGCGCGTGGCTTCCCACGGGGTTTTCCGGGGGGGTGGCTTGGGGTTCTGCCATTGGGTGCAGAGCTTCTCCCTGATTCCTCGCACGGGCAAGCGCCGTGAGGGAATGTCCGGTGGAAAAAAGAAGGGGCCGCCGGCGGACTCGCGTCCGGCCAACGGCCCCAGTGTTCCCCCCAGAACATTAAGTACCATCCCGCACGGCCCCGCTCCTTAGAATCCAAAGAAGTTTTACAGATTTTCAACCGGGTCCGAAGGGCGCAGTTCCTTAACAGAAGGCCGCTCTGGCTGGCAGGCAGGCGCTTTGGCGTTTCAATTTGCTGCGTCTGCCGCAAACCATCGCGCCGCCCCGAGACTCCATGCTGGAATTGGAAGCGCTCCCTCGTATGCTCCACCATCCTTCCCTATGTATCGCACCACCTCCTGCAACAGCCTGCGCAAGGATCACTCAGGTCAAACCGTCACCCTCGCCGGGTGGGTAAACTCCCGCCGGGATCACGGCGGCGTCATTTTCATCGACCTTCGCGACCGCGAAGGTCTCACGCAGGTAGTTTTTCGCCCCGAGGAACATCCGCAGGTTTCAGAGGCCTCCCACGCCCTGCGTGGGGAGGACGTCATCCAGATCACCGGGGTGGTTTCCCCACGGCTGACCGGCACTGAGAACCCCAAGCTTGCCACCGGCCAGATCGAGGTGATCGCCTCCGAGCTCAAGGTCCTCAACAAGTCGGAGGTCCCCCCCTTCCAGCTCGACTCCAAGGTCGCCAACGAAGACCTGCGCCTCACCTTCCGCTACCTGGACCTGCGCCGGGCGGAGATGAAGAACAACCTGAAGCTGCGCCACCGGGTTACCAAAACCACCCGCGACTTTCTGGACGAACAGGGGTTCCTCGAAATCGAGACCCCCATCCTCTCCAACCCCACCCCTGAAGGGGCCAGGGACTTCCTCGTCCCCGCCAGGCTCAATCCCGGCCACTTTTACGCGCTTCCCCAGGCCCCCCAGCAGTACAAACAGCTGCTCCAAGTGGCCGGTTTGGAAAAGTACTTCCAAATCGCGCGTTGCTTCCGGGATGAAGACCTGCGCGCCGACCGCCAGCCAGAGTTCACCCAGATTGACGTGGAGGCTTCCTTCATTACAGCCCCCGAGATCCAGACGCTGATCGAGGGCCTCCTCTCCCGCATCTTTAAGGAATCCCTCGGCGTGGAGATCCCCACACCGTTCCCCCGCATGCCCTATTCCGAGGCCATGGACCGCTTCGGCTCGGACAAGCCCGACCTCCGCTTCGGGGTCGAGATCATCGACCTGGGCCAGATCTTTGCCGCCTCACAGTTCAAGGTGTTCCGCTCCGTCCTCGACGGGGGCGGAGTCATCAGGGCGCTCAACGCCAAGGGGGCGGCCACGCTCCTGTCCAAGGAACAACTCAAAAAGTGGGAAGAGTGGGTCAAGACGGAACTGGGCGCCAAAGGCCTCGCCTACGTGCGCTTCAAGGACGGCGAATGGGAGTCTCCCATCGTCAAATTCTTCTCCGACGAAGAAAAGGCCGCGCTTGCCGCCAAAATGGGCTTTGAAGAAGGCGACGTGCTCTTCTTTGGCGCGGACAAGCCGCAGGCCGTCAGTGACGTGCTGGGCCGGGTGCGCCTCCGCGTGGGAGATTTGCTCAAGCTCACCGAGGGTTCCACCGCGCTCAATTTCCTCTGGGTGGTCGACTTTCCGCTCCTCCAGTTTAGTCCGGAAGACAACTGCTGGGCGGCCGTCCACCATCCCTTCACTCGCCCAAAGGCCGAGGACGTGCATCTCTTGGAAAAGGGCGAGTACGCGGACATTCGGGCGGAGGCGTATGACGTCGTTCTCAACGGCGTGGAGTTGGGCGGCGGCTCGATCCGGATCCACGAGCGGGATTTGCAGGCCCGCCTTTTCGAAGCCCTCGGCATCGGCGCCGAGGAGCAACAGCACAAATTTGGTCATCTGCTGCGCGCCTTCAGCTTCGGCGCCCCTCCACACGGCGGGATCGCACTCGGGCTGGATCGCTTGGTCATGCTTCTGTGCGGGGCGGACAGCATCCGTGAAGTCATCGCCTTCCCCAAAAACAACAGGGGAGTCGATCTCATGACACAATCTCCGGTGGAAGTGGAACCCCGGCTCTTGCGGGATCTCGCCATCGCGAGCACCTTTAAGAAGGCATGAACACACCTCTCCCCCGTCCAGCACTCTGTTGGACGGGCGGCTGGTGGAATCGGGGACGGATGAAGCGGCTTCGGCGGCTTGCGCGCCTCACCTTGGTGTTTCTCTGTCCCGCTCTTTGTGTCGAAGTCACCGCACGCGCACAGAGTTCAGCCGCCGCCCCCGTCCCGGCAGAAATTAAACCCCCTTTCAACCTAAAGTGGGGCGAACCATCGGACAGGCTTGAAAGTCTGATCGTCGGTGCGGGAGGCAAAGTCACCGGCCGCCGCCCCGTGCGAGGCGGCCGCGAAGCGATCGAGGTTTCAGGCCTCCCGCAGGACGGACTCAAAAAAACCGTCTTTTACTTCAAGCTGGGCGCCCTGACGGGAGTTGAGCTCGTCTACCAAACCGAATCATGGGCGGAAGAACGCTATGACGCCCTCATGAGCGACATGCGCCGGCGCATCTCCGACCGTTACGGAGATGGCCAACAAATCGCCCGGCGCACCGAAAAAGTGGGTGTCAACAATGTCACGCAGACGGTCACCGGATACAAGTGGGTCTCGGGCGGCGCCAACGTGCAGCTTATCTATTTCTCGGCAAGCGACCCACAGAACGCCTACCGGATCGTGAGCGTCCACTACAACGCGTACTAGACCGTGTTCACTGTGGTAACTTCTCGCTCTCCTTAGGGAACGGGAAGTGATCCACAGATGACTTAGATCTCACAGATACTGGCTCCTGTGGCCTGATCTATTAAATCTGTGATCTCTGCTGATACTTCTCTGAATCAGGAATTTATGGCATCCACCCTGAATAGCCCTCGCACGGCACTTTCCTGCCTTCGGGTTCGCTCACGCTGAACCAAAAAACGGAAGTCGAACGTTTAATTCAGGCTGCAAAATGCTTGTTGAAAAAATCAGGCAAGGCTCCTCCGGAAATTTTTGTCTGGAAAATTTCTCCAAAAGTCGGCCCCTGGATTTTGGTTGTCTTCGACTGGATTCCTCTTACTTCGGAGTTAGTTATAAACGCATAGGAGAGCGCCCCGTTTGACGATTGACCCTCGTCAGGTTGCCCTCTAAGCTCAGAGCGTGTTGGGAT
>CAMCIN010000271.1 GCA_945874745.1 Akkermansia muciniphila
TGCGCGCCCTTTTGGAGCGCGATGGCCAACTGGCAGATCTTGTGGAGGCCGAGGACAGCGAGATCGACGAGCTTGAAAAGCGCATCGACGACAAGGTGATCACCTATATTTCCACCCACGGTCCCATGGCCCGGGACTGCCGTTTTTTGCCATATAAATCACTGAGGACTTGCTCCCACATTTCTGCAGGGGCTTCGTTCAAAAGATTGTCCCAGAACTTTTCGGCAAAGTACTGGTCGTAAAGATTCCAGTTGATCGGCATGACTGGAATCAATCGGCGTCACATGAGAAGTTCCGTACTCCTTTTTTGGAAAGAAATCGGATCCGCTCGTGGGCTGGAGAGAACCACGTCAATCGAGAAGCGTCTGTCCCGAATGGTATTTCATTCGAAAACCAACTCCCCGAATACTTCGCGGTCCTCCATCGAAGAACTCGTCGAAGAGGACGACCAGATTGCGTGGTCGCGTTTGTTCCGGGGCAGCGGATGATGGCGTCCAAAATTGGCGAGCCAACGGGTTCCGGAAACCGGCTTCCCACTGTTGATTGTTCGGAAAGGAATGGATACCTGGGCGAGCCAACGGCGCGGGGTTTCCACAACCCGGGTCTCAACGTGCCAGTCTCCGTTCCATGTGGGATCGTCCTTTGCGTATCTCGGATCCATCAGGTCGCTGATCGCCCCGTTGAGAGCGTCATACTTGGAAAGGGGATCCGGCCCCACCATGAATCGGTACAACCTTGGGCTGGCAGGATCGGGCTGAAGATAGAAGTCGAATGACTCCTCCCCAACCAGCGGCGTGTCCCTTTTGAAAGGCTTGAAAAGCTCGGACGCGTTTGGCTCCAACTCAGCCTCTGCGAGCACGTGCAGATGCTCCCGGTCGTACAGCATCCGAACGGTAGTTTTCCGCGGAAGCCCGTTGATCGGAAAAACCGCTGTGAGCGCGAGGGGCTCAGCTTCGCTCCACAGCGGAGAGTCCGGCGCAGGGCGCCCTGTGGCGGACTTGACCCGCGCAGCCTTCTTCCCGGGCATTGGCGCGGTGCGCATGGCCGCGGTGTCCCAGTTTAAACAAGTGTGGGCGAAGGGTTCCTGGTAGCCATCGTACGCAAGCCGCAGGTGCTCCGCACTGTGGCCCGGATACGGATAGAGGTTATGGCCCCATCCCTCGCTTTGCAGGCGCTTTTTCTCGGGAGTATAGAGCGCGCTCACAAACGCGTTCCGGGCGTCAATCGCGTCCAAAAGACGGTCCCGCGAAGAGGCGTCGGGCGTGGTCTGGAAGGCATGGTAGAGGTGGACCACCCGCGCGAGGTGACGGACGTAGTTAAATTCCAGCTCAACAAGTTCCAACCGCGTGCGAACCTTTGTGGAGTCCGCCTGTTTTTTGGCCTGAGCGAGGTCCGCCGAGAGGCTTTCCAGCAGGTTGGGCGGATACAGAAAGGCGAGCAGGCGGAAGGGATCCTGCACCGTCTTCACCGGCGGGCCGTCATACGACGGAGTCCGCCACACGTCGCACCGCGTCCCGATCTGGTCAGAGTACAGAGCGATGGATTGATAGAGGGAGCGATAAAAGGATTTCATCGCGGGAGCCGCCCCCCCGAAAGCGGCGTTGCAGAACTCGGGCACCAACACCGAGGCCCCGAGTTTTTGGGGAGCGTCCCACATCCGCCCCATCGTGTAGTAGACGGGCCCCTCCAAGCCGAAAAGCTGCCCGGGGCCGTCCCTGTAGACTGCCTGTATCTTGTTTTCGCAAAGGCGTCTGATCTGTGTTTCCACAAAGATCGGAGTGCGCATCGGCGTGTAGCGCGATCCAAGATTCGGGCACCAGTTATACAGGTAACCTGTGAAGCCCCCCGGAACCTCATGTCCCCTCCATGGACTCAGGTCCCCCTCGTTGGTGCCCGTGAGCATCACACAGGCGTTGGAGGGAAACCGGGTGAAGGACTTCGGAGGCGCCGCCGTGAGGATGTAGGACATCATCGTCACCCTGCCGCCCGGGTGACTTGCCTCCAGTCGCTCGGCCACCTTCCTGTTGAAGATCCAAATTTTCTCGCTCCAGTTCCGCCCCGTGCCGAAAAGATCCTCACATCCCTTGCACTGGCACTCCCGAAAGCCGTCCGGTTGGCCGAGATCCACCGAGGAGAAGCCGCGTTCCAGAGCGGAAGCCAGGTCGCGGTAGACCAGTTCCTGCACCTCGGGATTGGAAAGACAGTATTGCGCGTTTCCGCCCTCGGGATTGAGTCGAACACCGTTGATGAGGGCGAAGTATTCGGGGTGCGTCGCGAAGTGTTGTTCCGGGGGAACGGCACGCTGCCAGGTGTGTCCGCCGAAGAGTTCGTCAATCCGGGGGAAACGATTGTGCGCGAGATCGTAGAAACTGCACCCGGCTGGATGGGCCGTGTTCACCCGAACCGCCGGCGTCTTTTGGACGTCGAGCGAGTCGGGAACCTCCGCGGTCTGGAGGGGCAAAAATTCGACGGCGGGCGACTTGTGGAAATCAACCTTCGCAGCGGCCGCCACCGACTGGTGGGACGCGATCTCCGGATACAAAAAGCGCACCCCCAAAAACTCGTGGAGAAAGTCCACTGCCGCCTTCGCGGTTCCGACACGGTCCCAGTCGGGTATCCGCTTCTTTTGATCCGTGTGGGTTTTTGCAGGCGCATCATTTCCGACAATGATGAGGTCCCGTCCCTCGGCCTTCAGCCGGTAGGTCCAGTCGGGGAAAGCGGCGGGAGAAACGCCGCGCAGCCGGGCAAATTCCGTGTTGCCCAAGTAAAGCGCCGGCTTGTCCCGATTTCTCCGGGCTTCCGTCACGACCTCGACGTTTGCACCGTTGGACGCGAACGCCGCAGCAACCAAACGCCCTGTCTGCGCAAGACACTCCCCGATTTGCGGGGTTGGGGATTGGTCGGGCAGGACGATTTGGTAGTCGGACTTTCCTTGGGAGATCAAAACCAGCGCGGCATCCGCGTGCGGTTGGAGGGCGAAGCCCGCGGCGAGTGCGCTGACCAAAACAGACAACACCTTTCGCTCAAGGGAGGAATGAAAACGGGGGGTGGCCATCATTTCGGTCAAATAGGCCACTGTTCCTGTCCGGGTTCAATCCTTGCGGCGTACCGTCGTGGCAAATCCTAATCGCAGTCTCCCTTTTTCCCAGGCGGAGCCAGATTGAGAAAGCCCGGCGCAATGGATTGAGCACGAAATGTGAGGATTTTACGCTCGAACCCGACTGTCTTTTGCCGGTCCCGCTTTGTTCAGCACACCGCCACGATGAACACCTCCAGTCGTTCAATCACCCACACAGGAGCCTGCACTTTGATCGCGGTCCACGCCTTTCCTTTCCACCATTTCCCTGTGACATGGAGATTGTGCGTCGCAAGGAGACTCCGGCCCATCGCCGCCTGTCGTTGGTGTTCCCGCACCAGTTGTTGTCGCTGCCGGGTGATGGCACGGGCCCTCTCTGCGTCCACTGTCGGAATACGTACCACACTGAACGCCTTTTTGTTTTCACGTTCATACCGATCCAGACGCTGGCAAAGCGCGGCGGCATCCAATCGGTCGTTCTTACCCCCTTTGCCGCGTCCATCCCAGTCCTGGGGTTGTACCACGTAGTTCTTGATGCCGAGTTCCTCGAACCGGCGGTGCAGATGGAATCCGCTGGGCACACAGTGGATTAATCGCTCCTAATTCTTCAGAAAACCGGTGAGGACTTCCGCCAAATCTGTGGCCCCAAAAGGGGCAGTGCACGTCCAACCCATGGCAACGCCATGCGAAGATGATCCCCCGAAAAGCGCCCAAGGGTACCCGAACCTCTCCGGTTCATTCGAAAGAGGCTTTATCATGGAGCGCCCCGTCAGGGCTTTGGGTTTGTAACGGACTATACCCATGGCGTTGCCATGGGCTGGGAATAGTCGGCCCTTCTGGGGCGAAAAACTCCGGTTGTAATCAAGAGGTGGTATGAGCCGCTAACCGCCCCCCTTCCGCTGACAAACCTCCGTTTAGCGCTCCCCGGAAGCCCTGCGGGAGCTCACTTCCATTCCCGTCTTTAGGGTTAAGCAGATGCGAAACATACAGGCGAGTCCACCTGCCCGAAGACAAGCATAACCGCACCCGAACTCGCCCGCTGACACCCTGCGGCGTCGTACGCCTTTACTTGGTTTCGCCAATTTGAATCAGACCGGACTTTGTCAGCTCCCCGGTTCCACTGAGGAAAAACCCGGATGCGTAGTTGGTCTTTTGGAAGACGACGCCGGAGAAGGAAGACGTCTTTGCCCCCGTCATCAGGAAAGAACCCTTCAGAGCGCCGGAGGTAGACCACAACTCGGTTGTCAGTTTGATTGGGTTGGCAGGCGCTCTGAGCAGGTTCCTGCTCGACAGGTTCGTGGTTGCTTCCATCGGGCTCGTGAGTCCTCCACCGGAGGCCGTAAACTTCAAGGTGAGCCCGGTCGTCGAAGTGTTCGGGAGGCCGAAGCCCTTGGTTCTATCATACTTGGAAGCTACATAATCCACCAAGATTCCGGTTGGCCACCCCTCGGTGTATCCCGGGGTCGCAGTCACCCCAGCGGCTCTCATCCAACGCATGCCGATGCTTGCGGCGTCACTTTCGTCCTGGGTTGCGTCAAATTTGACAGCACCAGAGAGAAATCCTTTACCCTTGTAGAGGGGTAGGAAGATCGGGGCTGTCTCACCCTCCGTGAGTTTGAAGGAGGCAGACAACGCGAAGCCGTCGGCCAATTTACCCGCGAGGACAATGCGTGTCGCAGTCACCGCCATTGTGGCGTATCCATCACCGTCTGGATAGGTGCCGGACTGACCTGAAACCTGTTGAAATAGTGCGGTATAACTTCCGATTTGGGTGCCCGCAGCGGCTTTGACAGGGTACGCAATGAAAGTTGCTTTTTGGGTACCAGAAGCAGCGATCTTGCCCTCGAGAGTTCTTCCTTGGGAGGAGGAAAGAAGGTCGAGGGTGAGCGTTGTGCCTGTGCTCCCGGCCATGGCGAGTGAAGACAAATTTTTCGTTGTAAACGTCACCCTACCGAAGGCATCCACCTTGCCAGTAAACGATTGGGAGGCTTCCGCACGTTGAATCCTACCAGAGATCGTCAAACTGGTCGGCGCGGACCCGAGTGGCTTGCTCACGGTAGCAAAGATGATTCCGTGGTGAGCGGATTCGGTCTCGGTCTCGGGCAGCAAAAGCCCCTGATACTCACCTGAGAGGGAGGCGAGGGACATCTGGGTGCGGAGCAAGACAGCATTTGATGTCACTGTGCCCAAATGATTTGTGGCTGAAACAGTGTACGCCCCCGCGGACGTGACTTCGAGGGACGGGGCACTCGAGTTTGCTATGGCAACTCCATTTTTGAACCACTGGTAGGCGATTCCGGTACCGGTCGCGCTCACCGAGAGGGTGGTCTTGCCGCCGCTGGTGAGCAACCCACCTTCGGGGCCCGATGGCTGGACTGTGATGACCGGGGCGGCAGCGAGTTCAAATACAGAGAG
>CAMCIN010000272.1 GCA_945874745.1 Akkermansia muciniphila
ATTTTGAGGCCTGAGCTGCGCGCTAAAGTCTCGAAAAAACACTGTCGCCGAACTTAGAAAATGCAGTTCGGGTGAAAAACGGTTATTCACGGACAGCCTCTATGTAGAGGTGTTGGCCGCGGCGTTGGGTGGGGCCTCGGTCAAGAGCACGCCTGTGCTGCTGGACGTGGTGCCGCTCGGGGAGTAGGGGACACGGCCCCGCCTGCGCGCGGAGCACCGCCCGTGCGCACGACAGAGATCTTAAAGGTGTGGCGCCGACCCTTGTCGGGTGATTTCTGTTACAGCCTGATTTTCGCTTCCGGAGGGTTGGCATGTCCTTTCAAATGTGTTCAGGATCTGGAACTACAAAGGACCCCTAAAATGAGTCATAGATACAACGTTGGGATTGTCGGTTACGGCTGGGCCGCAGGCGCCCACATCGAGGCGATAAACGCCACCGCCCAGGCGAGAGTCGCGGCCGTGTGTTCCTCCCGCCCCTTGGATGCGGCGGAATTGAGTGCCAAACACGGCTGTCCGATCCGCGTCTACACAAGTCTGGAGGCGATGCTCGCGGACCCGGAAATCAATGTGGTCGACGTCACCACCTTTCCGAGCCAGCACCGGCACGCTGCGGTTGCTGCGGCGAAGGCGGGCAAGCACATCATTTTAGAAAAACCCATGGCCAACTCCTTGGCGGAGGTTCGCGAAATCGTGGGTGCGGCCAGGGAGGCTGGGGTGCGCGGTTGCGTGTGTTTTGAGGTGCGGTTCGCCGGGCAGTTTCTCACGACCAAGGCCCTGCTGGACTCCGGCCTGCTGGGCGAACTGCATTACGGCGAGGTGGATTACTACCACGGGATCGGGCCCTGGTACGGGCAGTTTCGGTGGAACACTTCCAAAAAAGAGGGCGGCAGCGCCCTGCTGACCGCCGGTTGCCACGCGTTGGACGCTTTGCTGCTGGTGATGGGGGGCGAGGTGGAAAGTGTCACCAGTTTCAGCACCAAGTCGCGTTCGCCCATCTTTGAAAGTTATGAATACGACACCTCGAGTGTGACGCTCTTGCACTTCAAGAACGGGGCCGTCGGAAAGTGTGCTGCCATTGTCGACTGCCTCCAGCCGTATTATTTCCACACGCACTTGGTGGGAAGCCAGGGCAGCCTGCTGGACGACAAGTTTCACTCTCAAAAGCTCATGACCGAACGCGGCCAGTGGAGCAAGCTGGCCATGAAACTGGCCGACTCCGGGGATGTGCACGATCATCCCTATCAGACCCAGTTTCAGGCTTTTTTCGACTCCCTCGATGCCGGAGTGGACATGCCCCTGACCAGCTTCCCGGAAGCGCTCAAAAGCTTCGAAGTCATCTTCGCCGCGGACAAGTCCGCTGCCGAGGGTGGCAGGCCGGTGCTGCTGAGCGAGATGCGGTAGCCTGCGTTGCTGCTCGGCGGGAGCGCTAGGAAGAGCCACAAAGCCACAAGGAAAACTGTACCCCTCTGACAGATGCCCTCTGCCCTCGCCGTTTTCGCTCATCCCGATGACATTGAGTTTGTCGCCGCTGGAACCCTGCTGCTCCTTAAGGAAAAAGGGTGGGACCTGCACTACATGAATTTGTGCACGGGCAACTGCGGTTCCCTGGTGCTAGGGGAGCAGGAACTGTCCCGCGTGCGCTTGGCCGAGGCCCGGGCGGCGGCGCGTCTGCTGGGGGCGAAGTTTCACGCGCCGATCTGCGGCGACTTGGAGGTGAACTATTCGACTCCTTTGCTCCGCAAGGTTACCGCCGTTGTGCGTGAGTCCCGGGCCCGGATTGTCCTGACACATTCCCCAGCGGACTACATGGAGGACCACACCTTCGCTTCGCGGTTGGCGGTGACCGCTGCGTTTAGCCGGTGCATTCCGAATTTCAGGAGCGCCCCCCCGAGGCCGGCGATCAGCGAGGACGTGACGGTCTACCACGCGATGCCGCACGGCTTGTGCGACCCGCTGCGGAAAAAGGTGCGCGCTGGGCTGTATGTGAACACCGCGGCGGTCCAGGAAACCAAGCGCGCCGCGCTCGCCCTGCACAAGAGTCAAAACCACTGGCTCTCAGCCAGCCAGGGTGGCGGGGTGCACGATATTCTGGACGAGTCCGCCCGGGAGGTGGGCAAGCTTTCAGGCTGTTTCGCTCTCGCCGAGGGCTGGCGCAGGCACTCCCACACCGGGTTCAGCGCGTTGGATGGGGATCCCCTCCGTGAGGCGCTTGGCGAGCTGTGTGTGGTGGACGAGGCGTACGAGCGGTCTCTTGAGCTTGATTAAACCCACCCTTTCCTTCTGCAGCCAAAGCGGTTACCGGTGCCGCTCCTCGAGCCGCCACCGAATTCCACCTCAGCCCCAACCTCCAAAACCCTCCCCTTCTTATGGCACGTAAACTCAGCCACATTGCACCGGATTGGTGGGACTACACCACCCTGGATTCCGAACTGATCCAGGAGGCCGCCCGGCTTTCCGGACGCGAACTCAGCCGGCTTTCGCGGCCCGGGTTCAAGGTCGTCTTCTACGACACGCTCGAGGATTTTTACCTGGCCGAAGCCTTGGAATACATTGAGGCGTGGCGCCAGGCGACGGCGGACAACCCGGTGGGGATCTGCGGCCCGATCGGCCCCACCGAACAGCTGCCCCTAGTGGCCCGACTCGTCAACACGTTGGGCTTGAACCTCAAACACGCCCATTTCTGGGGCATGGACGAGTGGTATGACGAGGACACTCAGGCCGAGGTGCCGGTTTCCCACCCTCTTTCCTTTGAACGGGCCGACAGGGAGCTTTGTTTCAACCGGATTTACAAGAAGCTGGCGATTCCGGAGGAGAACCTGCACTTCCCGAAGGCCGATGTGGGGGCGTTTGTGAAAAGCTGGAACGCCGGTGTGCGTTGCGCGCTGATGCAGGGGGGGCAGGGGGACATCAAGCATTGGGCGTTCAACGACCCGGTGCGGCGGGAGGGGAAGTGGAAGCAGTCGCCGCCTTCGCCGGCCGAGTATCGTAAGCTGGGGACGCGGGTGGTGGAGTTGCATCCGGTGACGCTCAGCCAAAACGCGCGCACCTCTGGGGGCGGCAATATCACAATGGTGCCGAAGATGGCTGTAACGGTGGGCCCGAAGGAAACCTGGCTGGCGGAGAAGGTGAGCATCTGGCACGCGGGGGTGCACGACAACCCGCTTGGACAGCGGTTGACTGCTCTGATGATTTCCAAAGGCCTTGCGGATTCGGCGGTGCCGATGTCGCTGCTGGCGGACCATCCCAACGTGCAGTTCAACTATTTCCGCGGGGGCCTTGGTACCTGTTCGGTGCAGATGCATTGAGTGCGGCCCCGACGGGCAGGGGGGCATGCACGGAGGGAGGGGGCTTGGTCCGGTCGCAAAGTGGTTTCGCGACTTTGGCGACTTTGGCAACTTTGAGGGGAGCGGTTTCTTGATGGATGGGGGAGAGCGAGCGTGAGAAAAAGCCTTGGCCCTCCCTGTATTGCCCTTGCAACGGTGTGGGCGGCGTGGTTTGTTGTGCGGGCTTTTCTGTGGATAGCGCCGGTATAGCTCAGTTGGTAGAGCAGCTGATTTGTAATCAGCAGGTCGTCGGTTCGAGCCCGACTGCCGGCTCCCTCTTTAAGTAGTTTATAAAGAGGGATTAGTGACAGTTGAGCGAACCTCCCGCGGAGGGCTGCGGATTTTGTGTTTGGTAATTGCTTGGTAATTTTACGGCCCATCCACAGTGCCGATAGCAGACCCCAGCAAACCATTTGAGGGGTGACAGGGCACTTTTGGGGGGGGCATGATGTAGGGTAAGGATTCACGCGAAAAAAACTTACTACCTCAGCACTTGGCATGAAGGAAGAACGCTACCCCTTTGTTATCCGCGGGCCTTTGTCGGATTTGCAGCCGCCCGAGGTTCCTTGTCCGCCGAATATTACTCACTTTGCCGACGAATTTAAAAAAATACAGATTTCAAAAATAGCGGAAATCGCAAGCAGATTGACCTCTGTTCTTTCTCTTTCCGAATCTGTTAATCGAGCTTGTCTCCTGTTGGAAGCTGCTGCCGCCCTATTTGTTGAATTAGACGAAGGCAAGGACAGTCCGAGGCGGAGTCCGAAAAGATCTCAGTTCCACTTTGTTCTTAAAAAGACTCCAATCGAAAGCTTAGCTATCTGCGCAGCGGAGCTCGACCATAACCTTTCAGCGACCGAGGCTATCCTTAATGCTTATGCGCTTTTCGATATAAGTGCTCATGCGCTAATGGGAATAGTCGATTCCAAGAGTTTTGAGGCTGGAATCACTGGTTTTGAATTTAACAAGTCGCAGCTTGAGCAGGGGCAATGGAGACGCATCGAAGAAGTTCCGATCCCAGAATATTTTCGTTTAGATGCGGATGGAAACCCGATGCTTGTAGACTTTGTGGAAGGGCTGAAGCGACTGTTTCCCCGCGAAAAACACAAGGACAGAAGGGAAGATTTATTTACAGCGTTTGTGAAGGACTACTATCAAATCCCTTCACTCCTTGAGGGGTCTCCGATGGCCGAGTTGAAAAAAGGGATACCTTACGATTTTTATCGGGTTGCCGAATATAATATGGAGGGTTGGCGAAAGTGGAGGCTCTCGATAACGAATGCAAAGAACAGGGCGGCTGGAGTCCTGAAGAAGTCGGCAACCGTGCAATAGAGCCAAAAAGCAAGAGGTACGCCAAGCACCTCTGGCGGGCGCAGTAGAAATGTCAGACAGGTGTCTGTATGACATTTCTAGATTCAGCGGGCGACGGGGTTTTAAAAATGGACACGGCTGGGCGGGTGCGTGTTTCGCGCGAGCGCCGGGAACAACTGCTTCGGGAGTTTGCAACCAGCGGCATTTCGGCCAGACGGTTTGCCCAACTCGCAGGCGTCAATTCGGTCACCTTTTATTCCTGGGTTCAAAAGCAACGGGCCCTCGGATCTGAAACTCGCGTCCGGAGTGTGGGAAGTCCCGTGTCTTTTATGGAGGCAGTCTTGGGTTGTCCGCCGGCAGTGCAGTCGTGTTCGGATGCACCGCTTGTGGTGCATTTATGGGGGTGTGCCCGAGCCGAGGTCGCCAGCAGACAGGGCGTTCCACTGCTGGCTCATTTGCTCGTTGAGCTTTCCCTAAGCAAAGCCGGCCCGCTCACCCATGCTTAACTTCACCGGCAGCCTGCGCGTTTTTTGGGGGTAGAACCGGTTGATTTGCGCAAGAGCTTTAGCGGCCTGCTTGCGCTGGTCATGAATCGGCTCAAGGAGGATCCGTTGCAGGGGGCGCTGTTTGTATTTTCAAACCGCTCCCGCTCCCGGTTGAAAATGCTCTACTGGGATGGCACCGGCCTGTGGGTGTTGGTCAAGCGGTTGGAAAAGGGCACTTTTGCGTGGCCCGCGCCGGCGGAAACTGCGGTGGTGAAGCTGCAGCTCACTCCGGAGGCGCTGTCTCTTTTGACGACCGGAGTGGACATGCGGGGGGCGCGTTTTCGGGCTTGGTGCGAGCGGTG
>CAMCIN010000273.1 GCA_945874745.1 Akkermansia muciniphila
AGGACCGATTTTGGCTTCTTGCTCTCGCAGAAAAGAATGTAGGCGGAAGAGCCCATGAGCACGGGCTTGCTGGTCTGGCCCGCCTTGAGGTCAGCGGCAATCTTGGCGAGGGTGTCGTTTAAGGTGCCAGGCGCGACCCAGCCCCAGTCTCCCCCGCTTTCGGCTGTATTGTCTTCGGAATAGAGTTTTGCCATGTCGGCAAATTTTGCACCCTCGGCAACCCGCGTGCGGATCTCCTCTAAAAAACGTTTACGCTGTTCTGGGGAACCTTTGTCAGCAGAGCGCAAGATGATCATGCGCAGATGAATTTGCTCGTCGGTTGTGAACTCCTTGAGGTGCTGCTTGTAAAAGGCCTTCAGCTGGTCCAAGGGAACCACCGAAGAGCCCTTCACCGCCTGCTGGCGCATACTTTGGACGATAATCTTCTCCATTTCCTCCTTACGGAAGCGCTCGATGGTGTAGCCGAAGGAAGCCAGTTTCCGCGCAAACGCGGCGCGATCGCCCTTGTGTTCCTCCCTGATGACCGTCGCGATTCTGTCCTCGATCAAGTATGGCGGCAGCTGGAACCCTTTTTCCTTAAAATACTGAAGGATCAACTGCCGGTCAATTAGTTCGCCAATGGCCTCGGTGCGGATCTGTTTGATCTTTTCGTTCAACTCGGCTCCTTGAAACTGTTCGGCTGCCGCCTTTTCTCTTGCGGAAACGAGTTCGCGCACCTGCGAAAATGTAACCGGACTGTTGTTCACAACCGCGGCAAGCCCATCGAGCACCTCCTGAGCGGCAAGCGGGAGAGGCAGCAGTAATGCGCCCAAGGACAGGACCGCTGCCAAAGCGGCTGGACCTCGCTGTTTGACTTGCCTCAGGAGTAAATGCTGCATCGTTTGAGGTAAAAGAAGGGTGTGACTGCAGACGGTGAAGCGCATGAGGGAAGAGACGGTCCGAGGTTAGCTAAATTAATTGAGGCGCATTCGAAGTCAAGTTACCGAGGAACACGCGAGTCTCTAGTAAGCTCCAACAGCGAAAGGCCGCTCAGTGGCTTTTACCTTGCTGTTTGTTTGGATTTTCGGAGAAGGGTGGGCAATCGGATCGTAGCCGACCGGGCGTGGGCATCCAAGCCCTCCAGCGCGCTGAAAGCCTCAATAATAGGGAGGGATTTGCGGAGCGCCTTTTCATCCATCTTCACCCAGCTGGTGCGTCTTTGGAACATGTCGGCCATCAGGCCGGGAAACGACTTGCCGCCGCCTCCTGTTGGGAGCGTGTGGCTGGGACCCGCGACAAAGTCCCCGGCCGCCACTGGGGAGTAGGCACCGAGGAAAATTGCCCCCGCAGTGGAGATTTCCTTGGCAAGGGAGGCCGGATCTTCAGTCATGACCGAGACGTGCTCAGGCGCGTATTCGTTGCAAAGGCGGACTGCGTCGGCAAGGGATTTGACCAAGACCAGGAAGGCGTCCTTTTCCAGCACCCCAGCGAGGTGGTCTCGGCGGGAGAGTTGCGCGCATTGCTCTGTCAATTCTGTGCGCACGGCAGCCAGCAATTTAGCCGAGTTGGTGGCCAGCACGATGCCACTGCCTTTGCCATGCTCGGCCTGCGCTAGAAGCTCGGCGGCAACCCATGCAGGATTTGCTTTTGCGTCGGCAATGACCAGCACTTCGCTCGGCCCGGGGAGTAGGTCTATGGAGACCTCGCCAAAAACCTGGCGCTTTGCCTCTACCACATAGGCGTTGCCGGGACCGGCGATCTTTTGGACGCTACGGATCGTTTGCGTACCTATGGCAAGCGCGGCGATGGCCTGCGCGCCTCCGACTTTATAAATTTCGGTTGCACCGGAGATCCGTAGCGCATGCAGGAGTGCGTCATTGATACGTCCGTCAATGTCGGAGGGGGTAGCCACGACAATTTCCCGGACTCCGGCCGCAGCCGCCAGCGTAACGGTCATGACCGCGGTAGAAACAAGTGGGGCGGTCCCACCTGGAACGTAGATGCCCACTCTCTCAAAGGGGGTAAAGCGCTCGCCAGTCCACGCTCCTTGGGCGTTGCGCATCCTCCAGTCCTTGCGGAGAGATTTCCGCGCGAAGGCGTGCACGTTGCGGCGGGCAGCCGCAATGAGGCGCGCAGTCTTCACGGGAAGCTTCGGGTGCCGTGTTTCAAGCAACTGCGAAGGATCCAGCACAGGCCCACCAAAACGGTGGGTGTACTCTAAAAGCGCGGCGTCCCCCCGCTTGCGGACGGCCCGAAGAATCTCACTGACAGTGTCCTCCACCCCGGGTGGCGGAGTGGCTTTCCTGAGGAGCTTTCCGAGACTTTCAGCGAAGCCGGGGTCTGTGTGGCGGAGAATTTCCATGGCGAGACAACAGTCGGCTTTTGCCGGCGGCTAAGCTTTGTTTTTTTTCGGCTGTTTAGAGGCTGGCGCAGCTTCCTTTGCAAGGGGCGTTTTTTGTGTGCTTTTTCCGCTTGCGGCGCCCGTCACTGCCCTTCCTGAGCGGCCCTTTTTTGGTTTATCCAGTTCGGTACGGTGGCCAATTTTGTCCACGCTCCCGTGTTTGAGATACTGGGTTCGAATCGCCTCTAGCATGGCGTCCCTTTGGGCATAGAGGCGCTTGAGCGGGCGGGGTTTCACCCTGTCGAGTACGTAGGCGGTGAGCAATGGGAGAGTGATGGTGGAGTCGGCATAGCACACAACGCAGTCTGGGAGGGTGTCCGGGTCAATTTTACCCCAACTCACAGCCTCGGCTGGGGTTGCGCCCGAGAGGCCGCCGGTGTCTGGCCGGGCGTCGGTGCACTGCAAAAAGTAGTCGTGCCCCCGTTCTTCAATCCCCATAACCTCCTGAATTTGGGGCTCCGTTTGGAGCATGAAGTTTTTTGGGGAACCTCCCCCAAGGATGAAAACACTTGAGGAGAGCCCCTTGGATTTTGCGTTGTAAACGATGGACGCGGTCTGGTTGACATCGCGGTTGACGTCAAACTGAAGTTTGGAATCCCGAAGGGCCATTGCCGCAACATTCATCCCGATGGAGCTGTCGCCAGGGGAACTGGTAAAGACGGGCACTCCGCACTGGTAGGCGGCACTGAGCACGCTGGAATCCTTGATGCCCAGCTTTTGCTCCCTTTTGTGGACGTACTTGCCCAGAAGATAGTGGAACTGGTCGGTGCCCATGAGGCACTGGAACTCCTCGCCCTGAATCACCTGCCGCACAAAGGCGTCGGTGTCCAAAAGTACTTCGTAGTCGAAGAGGACGTCATATATCCGGATGACCCCCTCTTTGCGGAGGGCAACGTCGTCCAGAAAGGGCGAACCGGCAAACAAGTGCATCCCAAGGCCGTAGTGGAGATCGTGGTAGAGGTTGGCTCCTGTGGAGATGATCCAGTCGACAAATCCCGCCTTGAGAAGCGGCACAAGGGCCGCTCCGCCGAGGCCCGCGGGGGTGAGCGCGCCGGTAAGAGAGAGTCCAACGGTGCCGTTGGCCGCCAGCATTTTTTGGCTCAGGAGCCTGCAGGCCTCCGCAAGCCGGCCGCCGTTGTAGGCTTTGAAGGCGCCGTCGATCAGGTCGGACGCCTTCATTCCTTTGGTGATGGGCGAGGGAAGGAGGCGGGGAAACTTTTTATTAAGCGAACTCATGGTCGGTGGCTGATTAAGTGGGCGAGCGTACTTGTTGGGTGCGGGAGGTCAACTCCGGTGCCCCTGAGGCTTCCTGCGGGGTTCTCTCTTATCCCCAAAAGACCTGCCGACTCCGAAGCATAGAGTATGAAAACTCAACTTGAGCTGGATTCAGAGTTGTTGGATACCGTGGAGGGGGACAAGCAGGAAGGCGCTGTGCGCGTGGACCTGAGGTGGGGCGGTAGGGAGCGGGTTGAGGGGGATTTTGAGGAAAGATGTGCGCAGGCTTTTTTGACCTCCACGGGAGCTGGAAATGCCCTGATGGGGGTGGGGGGCGAGTTTGTTGCGGGGGGAGGATTGGAAAGGGTGAGCCAGGAATCGGAGAAGCCGAGTCCGGCCTTGGGGAATGGGAAGGCACCGCAGGGGCACGGGTACGTAGCGGATGGAGCGGATGGAGCGGATGGAGCGGATGGAGCGGATGGAGCGGATGGGGGCGAATCCGACGAAAGTGTGCTTCAGAGGTTGAACGCAGGGGAGCAGCGTGCCATGGGAGAGCTGTGGGGGCGGTATGCGGGCCTTTTGTTTTCGCAGGCACTGCGGGTATTGCACAATCCAGCAGAGGCGGAGGATGTTGTTGTGGAAGTGTTTTCGGAGGTGTGGCGGCGTGCTGGGGGCTACCATCCCGAGAGGGCGCGGCCCGCGGCCTGGTTGGTGACCTTGGTGAGGCGGCGCGCAATTGACCGTTTTCGGGAGCGGCGTAGTCACGAGCGGGCGGAGGAGCGGTTGGCGCTCGAGCGCGGGGGAGGGCGGGTATCAAACGACGGAATAGAAGAGCAGGTGCGGCTCTCCGAGTTGCGACGCCTGCTGGAGGCCGCGCTGCAGCGCCTTCCCGAGAGGCAGAGGGAGGCGGTGTGTATGGTTTATTTCGAGGGACTCACGCAGCGGGAGATATCCAAGCGGACACGCACTCCGATCGGCACGGTTAAAACGAGGCTTGAGTTAGGGCTGCGCAAGATGCGGGAGAGGATCCGTGGGGCAAGGTTACGTCCGCGGATGGAGGTTGCAGAAGGGGAGGAGTGCTTTTGCGTCAGCACGGAGGCCTGAGCAAGGCGGGGCATATTCACCGCTGGGGGTGGCAAATGCCGGTCCGCGCTGGGGCGGATGCCCTTTATTGGAAAGACCGCTCTCGATACATCTGCCCATCACGACAACAGGCGGGCACGCGAGGTTTGTGCAGGTACTGCCCCTGATGAAGTCGTCGCATTCGACAGGGCCTAAGTCAACGTTGATCACCGCAGGGACTTGGCGCAGACCCGGCTTGATGCCCCTGTTGTTTTACTCGTTCAGAAGTGCTGTCATCACCCAGTTCTCAAACAACGCTCCCAGCTGCGAATGAGCCGGCAAGTGTCCCAGTCGCCGGATTCTAATCGGCTAACTGGCGAGCCCTAGGGGCACGAAATAAAGCGTGGGGGGCTGATCACACTATTTTCTTTGCGGAGCGCGGATCCGCTTGGGGTGGAAGATGAGAAGCGGGAGCAGTCTGAGCGTGGGATTTCATCTGTGCACCCTTTTTCATGTACGGATCACTACCCGTTCCGCGTGGAGTCGGCGCAAAGCCACCCGGCGTGCACACGCCTTAGTGTGCGCCGTGCGCCGGCTCGGCCGGGGGCGGCGTGGCTGCGCGCTCGCGTTTTTTGACAACCTCCCGGAGGACGGGAACCAGAATGTTGCAGGCCTCCTGACACAGCATCGGGATTTCCGTGCCGCCGCCGGGAACCGGACGGATGTCGGGGGTGGTGATTGTTGCCGGGAGTTGGTTCAGGGGTTGCCCTAGGGCGAAAGGCCACACCGTTCTCTTGAGGCATTTTGCACC
>CAMCIN010000274.1 GCA_945874745.1 Akkermansia muciniphila
CATCTCCTCCGGATGGTAGGTAACGCCGTTGACCCCGTCGCCGCCGACTGCGTCGCGCTCGCGGAGGCGACGCACCAGTTCCTGATTGAAGCCTGGCTTGTCGAAATCGAGGAGGTAGCCCAACAACGAGGACGTCCAGACGCCGCCGAGGGAGCCGTGCGCTTCAAAGAGGCGGACCTTGGCGCCGGCGCGGGCCGCGGCAATGGCGGCCGTTACGCCGGCTGGACCGGAACCGCAGACGATCACGTCGGAGTCGGCCGTGAGGGGGATATCCCGCTGTCCTTCGGTCAGCACGCCGGACGTCCGCGCGGAAGCAGCGTCGAGCTTGTTCCGGGAGCCAAAGGCGCCGAGGCCGAGGAAGGAAGAGGTAAGGAAGCGGCGGCGGGAGGATGGCATAGAGGTCAGGGGCTATGGCTGAGACTTGGAACTGGGGAACTACGGGACTATGCTAGCCGCAGCCTTAGTTCTAGCCCTAGTTCTATTCGGCTTACTTCACGAAGGAACAGTGGCTCGGCTTGAGCGACCCCGACTTCACGCCGGCCTTGCGGCTCAGCGAACTGCCGCCCTTCTGCTCAGGGGCGTCTTCTACACTACATCGTGGGTCGGCGAGGAAGGTCCCGAAACCGGCCTTGCCGGCTTTAGCACCTCCCGCGGCAAGGCTCCTCGCGACCTTCAGCGGGTGAGCGCTCCTGGAAAGCAAGAAAGGGCACTTCGGGAAACGGCAGGAGCCTTGAGTGGATGTTGCTCTGGAGGAAATCTTGGCACCTCTGGCAGCTTTGGGTGACGAGCCGCAGATTTCTGAGCACGAGCAACGGAGTGGAACCCAGAAAAAACATCTGCGGAAATCTGAGCCATCTGTGGATGCCTGCCCGCTCTCTCCGGAGCGAGTGAAAAGACACCCCCCGAAAACAGCAGGGAACCTTGTTTTAGAGGCCCCCGGGTTTTGTCTCACTCCTTTGGGTTAAATGGACCATAAACGTACTACTGAGGCACTTCGGGGTTTTGCACAGGTGGGTTAGCGTTTTCCTTTGGCGCGATCGGCGCGTCGGCGGAGAGGTCCGCCAGTTTGAGGTCTTCGCCCAAAAACAGCCTCAGATTGTCAAAGGCGAAGCTGGCAAAGGGATGGGACGGATCTTTGGCGAGGCCGGCGAGTGCGGGAAGGGAAACGGCTTGGGGACGCTCCATCAAGTCGGCAAACAGGACACTCAGGACGCGCACATGCGAAGCTGGGTTTGCCAAAAAAGGTCCCGCGGTTGCGGCCCATTCCTTGTCTGGAAGTTTCTCCAGAGCCTGTTCGACGGCTGTTTCAAGGGCCTCTTCAGGAAGGTAGGAAAGCATCCTCAAGATCGCACTGGCCGCGGAAGCACCATCCCCTGCTTTGCTTCTGGCCTCCTTGAGCTGTAGCTCCCAACCAAGCGGGCCCGAGCTGAATGCAATTTGGGGAGGCGTGCCCGGAAAGGGTGCTCCGTGGCGTAACGCAGTCGGCAGCGCGGCGGCGCCTGAATCCTGTAAGGGGGCAACAGGTTGGATGGGGGCGGTAGCGGCCGAGGAGGAGGACAGCCCGGGGGCGGTGGCGAGCGTGGCGGGAGCGGAGGCTGGCGTTATGAGCCGGGCGTGGGGGCTTGGGGCGTTGCCGCTAAGCAGATAGAAGCCGAGCGCAACCAAAAAAACCAGGCAGGCGGCGGTAGTTGGTGTCGAAAACTTCATAAGCAACGCATACAGCTTCTATGTGGCATTGAATCAGTTTGGGCCAATGATTGAGTGAGATTTTTATGACCATTGCAAAACGTCTGCTGCTTCTTTTAGCCGTCCCGCTGTTGATTCTGGCGTTGTTGGGGTTGTTTTTGCGCAGCAGGCTGGCAAGGAGCAGGGAGGGTAATGTCTACGTCTCGGAGGTACAGATTCCGAGTTTGGCGTTGGTGGGAAACATTGCGCGCAACCTTACCGAGATGCGGGTGCATTTTAGAAACGTGTTGCTCACGCAGGACCCGGAGCAGCAGGAGAAAGAACAGGATGCCTTTGAGCAGCAGGCTGCCCTGGTGGCTGAGCTGCTTTCCACATTCTCGGATGGTTTTATTTCGGACGAGCGTGATCGCCGCATGTTGGAGGAATACCGGAGGTTGAGTGTGAAGTGGGGGGAAAGTGCGCGGGAGATCATGGAGCTGAACCACAAGGGCAGGAAGGAAGAGGCAATGGCGCAGTTTTGGAGTCTCTCCAACGTGGCGGTCGGCGACGACTTGAGCCGGGTGGCAAGCGAATGGATTGATTACAACAAGCAGATGGCTCTCAGTGCGGGCCGCTCCGCCGTGGAAGGCACTGAATCCTCGCGCCGGGACCTGCTTTTTGCCGTGGGTCTGGGGCTGGTTCTCTCCAGCGGCATCGGGCTGTTCACGTTCCGAAGAATCGTTCTGCCGATCCGGGCGCTGGAGTTTTCCGTCAAGGCGATTGCCGCAGGCGACTACTCGCAACCGGTCCCCTTCACCATGGCGGAGGATGAGACCGGAGAACTGGCCCGTTCCATTGCTGTGCTCAAGAGCGGTGCCTCCGCAATGGAGCAGCAACGCTGGCTTAAATCCAACGTCGCTAGGCTTACTGCGGGACTTCAGGGCGCGGAATCGCTTTCGCAGTTTGGAGGGAGACTTGTGTCTAGCCTTCTGCCTCTGCTGGGCGGCGGAGTGGGCGGCTTTTACCTGTTTGATGCGCTCCAACAGTCTTTGCGCAGGATTGCCGGCTATGGACTGAAGGCGAGCTCGGAGCCAGATCCTGTGTTTGCATTGGGCGCAGGGCTGGTCGGACAGTGCGCGCTGGAGCGGGCGCGGGTGCTGCTCACGGATTTGCCACCGGATTTTCTCGAGATTTCCTCGGGCCTCGGGAAGGCCGCCCCCAAGCAGACGCTGGCCCTGCCGCTGCTCTCACAGGGGGAGTTGCTGGGGGTGCTCGAGGTGGCCTCCTTCCGCGCCTTGACCTCGGGTGAGGAGGCGCTTCTGGAGGAGTTGCTGCCGGTGGTTGGGCTGAGCATGGAGGTGCTTTTACGGAGTCTGCGGACCCAGGAACTGCTGGGGCAGACCCGCGAGCAGGCGCGCCAGTTGGAGGCGCAGACGGACGATCTGACCCGCTCTGGGACCGAATTGCAGGCGCAGAAGGAGGAACTGGTCAGGCAAGGCCAGGAGCTTGCGCTTGCCAAGGAGAAGGCGGAGGCGGCGACCGAACTGAAGTCGATGTTCCTCGCAAACATGAGCCATGAAATCCGCACACCGATGAATGCAATCATCGGTTTGTCGCACCTGGCCCTCAAAACGCAGCTCACCCCCAAGCAGCACGACTATGTCAGCAAGGTGCACAATGCGGGAACTTCCCTGCTGGGGATCATCAACGATATCTTGGACTTTTCCAAGGTGGAGGCGGGCAAGCTGAAGCTGGAAACAACGGACTTCGATTTGGACCAGGTGGTGAGTTCCGTGGCGACTCTCACCGGCCAAAAGGCCCAGGAAAAGGGGCTCGAGTTTTTGGCGGACGTGGCCGCCTCGATTCCGCAGCGGCTGTCTGGAGACCCATTGCGGCTGGGACAGATTCTCACCAACCTAGTCAACAACGCGGTGAAATTTACCGAACAGGGCGAGGTCTGTGTGAAGGTGGAGGTGCTCGAGCAAACAGGCCGCAAAGTGCAGTTGAGGTTTTCGGTGCGTGACACCGGGATCGGCATGACGCCCGAGCAGTGCGCGAAGCTGTTCCAGGCCTTCACCCAGGCGGACATGTCGACGACCCGGAAGCACGGCGGCACAGGACTGGGACTCACCATCTCGCGGAAGCTTGTCGAAATGATGGGGGGCCGGATTTGGATCGAGAGCACCCCGGGCATGGGGAGCACCTTTCTCTTTACTGTCTGGCTGGAGGTGGCGTTGGAGCCGGCCCGTAGCAAGCTTCTGCCTGAGCGTCTCCCGAGGCTGCGAGTGCTGGTGGCCGACGACAATGTCGCGGCGAGCGGAATTCTAGCTGAAGCACTCCGCTCAATCGCCTCAAGTGTCGATGTGGTGGGCTCGGGGGAGGAGGCGGTGGCTTCCGTGCGCAGGGCGGACGGCAAGGCCGCTTATGACCTGGTCTTTCTGGACTGGCGGATGCCCGGCATGGATGGTCTTCAGGCGGCAAGAGTCCTTAAGGAGGACAATAGCCTCCAAAGACAGCCGGCAATCGTGCTGGTGACGGCCTTTGGCAGCGAAGATGCTAGGGAAGAGGCAGAGCGGCATGGGGTGGATGGATTTCTGGTCAAGCCGGTGACTCCGTCCATGCTCGTCGACACGTTGGTGACACTCTTCGCCCCCGTAGTTGGCGAGATTCAAAAAAATACTGAACCGGTTCCGACTGATTTGTCTTTGAGAGGGGCGCGGATTCTTTTGGCTGAGGACAATGAAATCAACCAGCAGATCGCCGTCGAACTCCTGGAGGGGATGGGGGCAACGCTGGTGGTCGCGAGGAACGGCCGGAAGGCGTTGGAGGCGCTGCTCCGTGAGCCAGGGTGTTGCGACCTGGTGCTGATGGATCTTCAGATGCCAGAAATGGGCGGCGTTGAGGCGACCCAGCTCATCCGTGCGGACGGGCGGTTCGGCCAGCTCCCAATCATCGCGCTTACGGCCCATGCGACGCACGAGGAGCGCCAAAAGTGCGCGGCGGCCGGTATGAACGATCACGTCTCCAAGCCCATAGATCCTTCGGATTTGTTCCGCACGGTGGCGCGGTATTACAAGGGGGGCCCGTTGTGGGTTGCCCCCCCAACGGCGGAGGTGGTTTCTACAGCGGAACAGGGGGGCAAGGCCGCGGCGGTGGCCGTCGGTCTTCCCCTGGTGCCCGTCGTGGAGGGACTCGATTCCGCCGAGGGGCTCGCCCGTGTGGCGGGCAACCGGAAGCTCTATATCAAGCTGCTCCGCGAGTTTTCCGAGCCGGGCACAGACCCTGTGGGGAATGTGCGAGGGCTCCTGGAATCGAACGCACAGGTAGAGGCTGAGCGGGCGGCACACACGCTCAAGGGCGTGGCGGCGAGTCTGGGCGCGAAGGCGGTGGCAGCCGTTGCTGGTGCATTGGAACAAACTCTGCGGCAGGGTATTGAAAGGAATGAATGGGAATCCTTGCTTGGGGGCCTGGCGGCCGAGCTGAACCCTTTGTTGGCACGGCTGCGCGGGGCGCTTGGCCCCGAGGCGGTGCCCGCTTGGGCGGAGCCGGCCGGGGAGGAAGCGTTGGCACGGCTGCCTGAGGTGGTTGGCCAGCTGGCGAAGTACCTGCGGGAGTCCGATGCGAACGCGCCCGAGTGTCTTGAAAGCAACCGGGCGGTGGTCTCCCAGCTTTTTGCCTCGGAGGATTTTGAAAGGTTTGAGGCAGAGGTCACCGGCTACGCCTTCGGTGAGGCGGCCGGGAGTCTGGAGAAGGCGGC
>CAMCIN010000275.1 GCA_945874745.1 Akkermansia muciniphila
GGGGGGGGGAGTTTGGGCGCACCATTTACTCCCAGGGGGGCCTGACCAAGGACAACTACGGGAGGGACCACCATCCGCGCTGCTTTACGATGTGGCTGGCGGGCGGCGGAATCAAAGGGGGGACGGTGGTGGGGGAAACGGACGACTTCAGCTACAATGTGGTGAAGGATCCAGTACACGTCCGGGACTTCCACGCGACGGTTTTGGCCGCGCTGGGGATCGACTACGAGCGGTTCACCTATCGGGCGCAGGGTCTCGACTTCAAGCTCACCGGGGTGGAGCAGGCGCAGTTGGTTAAAGCCATTCTAAGTTGATCTGGATTCGGAGAACGGCGGTCGGTCAAAAGGTGAAGGTTCTGTCGGATTTTCGTGGGGTCAGAGTTGATAAGCACTTGCTTTTCAATCCATTTCCAAACTGCGCGCGTGAGGAAACATTGCGGGGACTGGGAATTGCGGCGTGTCTGCAAAACCTCTCCGTGCTTTTTGCCTCCGCCATTGATGTGGTCCACCGGCGGAGTGCGGCGTAGGCGCCCCATCAGATTGCCCGTTCGATGAAACTTACCAAACCCCGAAGCAGCTTTTGCTGGATGAGTGCGGATATTTATCCATGGACAAGCGGGGGCGGAACTGCTGTTTCAAGTCATAAGCAAACGGTACAAGGCGGCCTCGGCGATCATCACCACCAACATCGCCTACGCACGGTGGCCACGGAGCTTCGCCGGGGATGCGACGCTGACCTCAGCGTTGCTGGACCGGCTGCTGCACCATGCGGAAACCGTTGTTGTTGAGGGTGAGAGTTGTTGCGCGCCCCGGCCGAAGAAGAGACGCAAGGCGGGCACCCATCGAAGTGCACCAGCGGGCCTCCACTTTCAAGCCGGCCGGATCCATCCACTTTCACGCAGGCCCTCGCAGGGCGCCGCGTTTACTGACTCGGAACCAGTTGAAGAAGGTTTTGCGCAGGGCTTCCAGAGTTCCGAGGGGCGCGCAGTGCAGTTGCGTGCCCCCTTTGAGTGAATCCAAGACTGCGCGCAGCGAAAGCCTTGCGGCGGGAAAGACCGTGTAGGAACGCCCGATGGCGGCGTGGTAGTGTGCGTCGCTGCCTGCGGTCATCGGCAGCCCTCGCTTAGTCGCATAGGTAAGGGCGCTTTGGTTGTGGCGCGCAAGCGCGGTGGCAGCGTTGAAAACCTCCAGGCCGTCGATATCCAATTCGTCTAGGTGCCATTCGCGGATTCCCGCCCGGAGTCGATCGTAGGGGTGGGCGGGAATGGCCAGCCCGTTCTGTTCGCGCACCATGGCGATGACTTCCTTGGCTGGCGTCCCCTTCAACCCGTTGGGCAGCCACACCCCCAGACACAACAGGTGTCCCTCCTCGGTGGACACCTCGACACCCGGGATAATGAGGAAACCGTCCACTGGCTCGCCATCTTCGCGCAGCAGTCCCTGGTCCCTCAAATACCGGCAACCGTCGCTGGTGTTGTGGTCCGTGAGGGCAAATCCATGCAGGCCCGCTTTTTTTGCCGAATTGAGTAACTGCACAGGGCTACTTACCCCGTCTCCGGAAAAAAACGAGTGTACGTGGGGATCAATCCGGAAGGGCATTCCGGAGACTGGACGAAAGTCGAAGCGCTGGGAAAGCTTTGAACCTTGAGACAAAGCCATTCGCCACTGCTTTTTTCTTCAGCGGGGCTCCTTTCAGGCTATTTCTTGGAAATGAACATTGGATTTAAGGAGTGGGCCCTGATCTGTCGGGAACTTGCCTCTGGCCGCCAGAGCATCATCCTGCGCAAGGGCGGGATCGCCGAGGGCAGGGAGGGTTTCCGCTTCCAGCACGCGGACTTTCTCTTGTTTCCCACCTTGTTTCACGAACAGGTATCCAAGTTGAAGCTTCCCCCAGAGACCCCACTCCCAGCTCTGGCCCCGAATGAGCATGCCCTGACACACAGTGTTTTTGTCGAGTGGACCCGTGATCTGACGGACTGGGCCCAGATCCAGCGGCTCGCTCCCTTCCATATCTGGACGGAGCAAGTCATCCGCGAGCGCTTTGAATACGAGGAAAAGCGCGCGGTGAGCCTCGCTTTTGTGCGGGTCCGGCGCCTCGCGCAGCCCCTGATATTTCCAGACGCCCCCAAATACGGCGGCTGCCGCTCGTGGGTGAACATTCCAGAGCTTCCCTCGCCAGATTCTGGAGAACCTGTTTTAGATCACTCCGCCCACAAGATGGCCGAGGCGGCGGTGTTGGCTGTTCTTGATGGCATCGGTACGGGTCAGACAGAATAAGCCGCGGCTCCGGGGACAGCCGGGGCCAGCCGGGGACAGCCTTCGGCGGCGGGTGTGGGGTTCTCATGTTTGTCGCCGGACGGTGTGCCTGTTGTAAAAAACCCGCAGCCACGCCGCGCCGCGCGGGAGTGGTGCGGCGTGCCTGCCCGGGGCCAACACTCAAGCCAGCCCCAGCCGGGGGCGTCTAGCTGGTGTGCAGCTCGGCCTCCCGGTTGACCACCGTCTCGGCAATCCTTGTCAGGGTCCGGTCAAACTCCTCTTCCTCGAGTAGCGTCTGTTTGAGGAGCGCCGCGATCTCGTGCTGGTCCAGCGCTTCGGCAAAGGCATGCGCGCAGCCGTAGCCGGCAATTTCATAGTGCTCTGCCCGCTGGATAACGCTGATGGTGGCGGCGTCCCGCACGTCAGCCTGGGCCTCCGTCTCTTGGAGCTCCATCCAAGAGGAGACAATCCCCACCATGCCGTGGCTGCGCACGGGCCGCAGCGTTAGCCCCAGAGTCTGTAGGCACTGTTCCAAACGTCTCTCCTGCACAGCGGTTTCCCGCTGGTGCGCCTCCAGAGCTTCCTTTAGTTCAACATGGGTGGCAGACTGGATCACCTTGGGAAAGATCTGCAGAAGCTGCTTTTCCGCGCTCAGCAGGTCGTTTATTTCCGCAATCAAGAGGTCTTGTAGAGAATTGAGTTTCATAACACTCCTCGCTACGGAGACGCGCTTCCGAAGGTCTTAAAAAACAAGACCCCTGGCCGCCAATCAGGGGCTGCCCCCGGGGGGACACTCATTTGTCTGGCGGCCTGCGATCCAGCAGCGGGGGACGTCTCATGACGAGAGGAATGACAGGGGCTGGCGCGCTTGCAGACGTGCCCGCAGCTAAAAACTACACACTGCAAATAATCGACGATCATCCGCTCTTGCGGCTAGGCTTGCGTACCCTTTTGACGCGGGACCCCGCACTCCAGGTCGTCGCTGAATGCGGGGATGGGGCCTGCGCCCTGAGCTGTCTGCGCAAACACCGGCCCGACGCGGTGATTTTGGACATCACCCTTCCCGGAGGGATGGACGGACTTGAGCTCATCAAGCAGATCCTTTCCGAGTCCCCCCAGTTGCCGATCTTGGTGCTGACCGTCCACGATGAAAATTTGTACGCGAACCGTGCTTTGGCAGCTGGTGCAAGGGGTTATCTGATGAAGGACGCTCCGCCTCCTGATTTTATAAATGCGATTCAAGCGGTGCTTGCCGGTGAAATCGCGGTCAGCGCCGCCCTCACGAAGCGACTGGTCAGGCGTGCGGTGGACAGCAGGATGGCCCCAATGGACCCTTCCCGCTCTCTTTCGGACAGGGAGTTGGAGGTGCTGTTCCGCATTGGCCGGGGAGAATCCTCTATGGAAATTGCAGGGGCACTGCATATTTCGGTTAAGACGGTGGAGACGCACCGGGCCAAGCTCCGGCGAAAGCTTGCCCTGCGCACAGGGGCAGAACTGATGCGGTACGCGGTGGCTTGGCGGCACGCGGAGGGGCGGGGGATTTCAGACGGCGGCGCCGAGCGAGGCGCCCCCCTTTAACGGCGGGAGCGGCTTGCCCAAAGCAGCAGGGGGAAGATGTTTCTCCTTCCATCTTTCTTGCTGACTGGCCGCCGGTTCTCCGTCCCTGCGTTGGATCGGATGCCTTGAGCCGTGCCTCGCTAAAGAAGCTGCTGGCTGCCGTTTTGAGAGGGGTCGGTGCGGGAGGAAAAGACGGAGAACCCGTTTTTGGCGTGTTTTTATTCGTCTGCACCGGCACACTTCTCGTTTCGCCATCCAACCTTCACTGATGTCCTCCATTTATAGTTCGGAAAGCTACGTAGACCTTCAACATTCCGAGCACCGCATGCTGTTTGAGAATGCGGTTCACGTGTGGGAGGCGCTCGCCCAGATCAGCAGTTATCTTCAGTTTCGGCTCAAGCCTGGGATTCACGGGCGCCTGATTGGAAAGCCTTTCGTCAGCGGTGCGGTCTTTGTGGGGGCAGGCACCATCATTGAGCAGGGTGCTATGATCAAGGGGCCCGCTTGGATTGGCGAGGGCTGCGAGATACGGAACGGCTGTTACATCCGTGAAAATGTGATCGTCGGCTCGGGCTGTGTGCTCGGTAATTCCTGTGAGTTGAAGAACTCAATTCTTTTTGACGAGGTGCAGGTGCCTCATTTTAATTATGTTGGAGATTCGATTCTCGGGTTTCGCGCACATCTCGGGGCGGGGGCGATCCTTTCCAATGTGCGGCTGGACCACGCAGAAGTCGTGGTTCCCAACGGCGAGGGAGGCTACCAAACCACGGGACTGCGCAAGTTTGGCGCGATTTTAGGCGACCGTGCAGAAATAGGCTGCAATGCGGTGCTGAACCCGGGCTCCTTGATTGGAAGAAACTCCGTGCTTTACCCAGGAACACAGTGGCGCGGTGTCCTTCCTGCCGATACCACGGTGAAAGTCGTGCAGGAACAACAGTTGATTGAAAGACGCCATTGATTCGATTTAGTTCCTCCGAGGCCACCTGAGGCCGTTCTGCCCTTTTTTGCTAAAAATACTTTCCCATGTCTGATTCTTCCAAATCCCCCGCGCCTGCAACTGACTCCCACGGTTTTGATCCGCTTGAATTCTGGATTCGCTATAAGTCTGGGATCCAAACCGGATCGGCGATCCTCCTTGCAGCCATGGCGGGCTATGCGGTCTACGAGTGGAACGACTATAGGAAGAGTCACGCAGCCGCCGAATCGTTCGCCGCGGCGAAGTCACCGGAGGAGTTGGGTGCGTTCATCAAGGAACACCGGGGGATGCCCGCCGCCGGAAACGCAGCCTTGCTGCTCGCCGGTAAGCAGCGCGAGGCCGGCCAGTTGGACGAATCTCTTAAGACCCTTCGCGATTTTCTCGCTCAGTCCCCCTCTCATCCGATGGCTGGGGCTGCACAGCTTGGAATTGCCGCGACCCTCGAGCTTCAGGGGAAACAGGAGGAGGCGCTAGCCGCCTATCGCGGCCTGGCCTCGCGGGAAGTTCGCGGTTTTACTACCCCGGCGGCGCTGTTACGGATGGCCCGGATTCTCAAGACGCAACAAAAAAGCGATGAAGCAAAACTCGCCTACGAAACGCTCCAG
>CAMCIN010000276.1 GCA_945874745.1 Akkermansia muciniphila
TGGGCCGGCCTGGCCCAGGTTTTTTGTGCCTGGATGACTCCATTGAGCGGGACTTGCTTGCTCCCCGGCAAAAAAAACCTTCTTTTGGGTCATTCACCAATGAGCACCGAATCTTTCCAACCCCATTCGTTCGACACCGGCTCCGGCACACAGGGCAAATTCTATTCGCTCCCCGCCCTGGAGGCCTCCGGCGTCGGTCCTGTTTCCAAACTGCCTGTCTCGATTCGGATCGTGCTGGAGTCGGTTTTGCGCAACTGCGACGGCAAAAAGGTTCTGCCCGAGGATGTCAAAGCCGTTGCGAATTGGAACGCCAAGTCTCCCGCCCAGATTGAGATCCCGTTTGTGGTTGCCCGGATTGTCCTGCAGGACTTCACCGGCGTGCCGCTTCTGGTCGATCTTGCGGCGATGCGCTCTGCTGTGGCCCGAGCGGGCGGCAAGGCAGCCATCATTGAGCCGCTCGTGCCCGTGGATCTGGTGGTGGATCACTCTGTACAGGTGGACTATTTCGGCTCGGCAACGGCCTTGGAGCAGAATCTCGACCTTGAGTTTAAGCGCAATCGCGAGCGCTACCAGTTGTTGAAGTGGGGCCAGCAGGCGTTTGAGACCTTCGGTGTGGTGCCTCCCGGGATCGGGATCGTGCATCAGGTTAATTTGGAGTACTTAGCCAAAGGCGTGTTGGAGCGGGGCGGAGTGTACTTTCCAGACACCCTTGTCGGGACGGATTCTCACACGACGATGATCAACGGCCTCGGGGTCGTGGGTTGGGGCGTAGGCGGCATCGAGGCCGAGGCGGGAATGCTGGGGCAGCCTGTCTACTTTCTGACGCCCGAAGTCGTCGGAGTGCACCTGACTGGGGCGCTTTCCGAAGGGGTGACCGCCACCGACATGGTGCTTCACGTCACGCAGATGCTGCGCAAGGCCAAGGTGGTTGGAAAGTTTGTCGAGTTTTACGGTCCGGGTGCGGCCAAGCTGCCGGTGGTCGACCGAGCCACGATCGCCAACATGGCTCCCGAATACGGGGCCACCATGGGCTTCTTTCCTGTCGATGAACTCACCGTGCAGTATCTGCGCGAAACCGGCCGTTCCGAGGCGCTTTGCGCCACGTTCGAGGCTTACTACAAGGCTCAAGGGCTCTGGGGAATGCCGCAAAAAGGCCAGATTGAATACAGTGTGGACTTGGAGCTGGATCTCTCCAGCGTGGTGCCCGGGGTGGCGGGCCCCAAGCGCCCGCAGGATCACATCGACCTGCGCAAGCTCAAGTCGACCTTCGAGGGCCTCTTCTCAAAACCGTTGGCCGAGGGCGGTTATGGGAAGGCTCCGGCCGATCTGTTCCACAGGCACTCGATCCATCTCCAGCACACCTCCGAACCCGCTGCCGACGCCTACCGCGAGGCGGACGTCCAATTGGGGCATGGCAGTGTCCTGATCGCAGCGATTACCAGTTGCACCAACACCAGTAATCCGAGCGTTATGCTTGCAGCCGGGTTGCTTGCGAAAAAGGCGGTGGAACGCGGACTCAAGGTCAATCCCGGGGTAAAGACTTCTCTGGGGCCGGGCTCGCGCGTTGTGGCAGACTATCTGGATCGCACGGCGCTTCAGCCGTATTTGGACAAGCTCGGTTTTCAGGTGGTGGGTTTTGGGTGCACGACCTGCATTGGAAACTCCGGGCCTCTGCATCCCAAGATCGAGGAGGCCATCCAGCAGCATGATCTGGTGGCCGCCAGCGTGCTCTCTGGCAACCGCAACTTCGAGGCGCGCGTCCATCAGAATATCAAGGCGAACTTCTTGATGTCGCCACCCCTGGTGGTGGCCTTCGCCCTCGCCGGAACCGTTGACATCGACTTTGCCCTTGAACCTCTCGGCACCGACCCGGAGGGGCGGCCCGTGTTTCTGAGGGAAATCTGGCCCTCGCTCGCAGAAGTGCGCGAAGTGATGGCTGGGGCTCTCTCTCCGGATGCCTTCCGCAGGCTGTACTCCAATTTTGCCGATCAGAACCCAAAGTGGAATGAGGTGCCTTCATCCACTGGCGAGATTTACCACTGGGACGACCTGAGCACTTACATTCAGGAGCCGCCTTTCTTCACGGATTTCTCCATGGAGCCCGGCCACATTCACGAGATCAAGGGCGCCCGCCCGCTCGGGATTTTTGGAGATTCGGTCACGACAGATCACATCTCTCCCGCGGGGGCCATCAAGAAGACCTCCCCGGCGGGACGCTTCCTGACCGAGCATGGGGTGGCTTTTGAGGACTTCAACAGCTACGGCTCGCGGCGCGGCAACGACCGGATCATGACCCGGGGCACTTTTGCGAATGTGCGCATCAAGAATCTGATGGCTCCTGGCACGGAAGGTGGAGTGACCTTGCACCAGCCGAGTGGCGAACAGTTGGCGATTTTCGACGCTGCTGAACGCTACGAGAAAGAGGGGACGCCACTGGTGGTTTTCGCCGGCCAGGAATATGGGACGGGCTCCTCTCGGGACTGGGCGGCAAAGGGCACGCGCCTGCTGGGGGTCAAGGCGGTGGTGGCGCAGAGTTTTGAGCGCATCCACCGTTCAAACCTAGTGGGGATGGGGGTTTTGCCTCTTCAGTTTCCTGAGGGAGTAAGTGCGCAGTCCCTGAATTTGGACGGCACTGAGAAGTTTGACTTCACCGGGCTGGACGATTCGGTCAAGCCGATGAGCACCGTTACCTTGCACATCCATCGGGCCAATGGAACGACGGAGACGGTGGCCTTGCGGAGTCGGATTGATACCGCTATTGAGGTCGACTACTACCGCCATGGGGGGATTCTTCCCTTCGTCCTCCGGCAGTTGATTACCCAAGGGTAGCTCGCCCGGAAATGGGGGAGGTGGCGACCGGGTCGCGCCTCCCTTCCTGCTGCACGGCTCCGAGTCGCAGTGGGATTTGTTCCGGCCGCACCCGGTCACTGCTATCCGGATAAGCCTCCGGCTTTCTGGAGGACCAAAACTATCCGACTGCAAGCTCTGGCAGTTCCATGAACGCGTAGCAAAGCATGTGAAGCACGTGCATTTGCACGTCCTCAACACGGCCGTAGTGCGTGTCCCCTACGACGAGGACTTGGTGTGCAATTTCAGCTAGGCGGCCCCGTTTGGCGCCGACGAGGGCGGCGGTTTCCATTCCGTTCGCGTTGGCCCATTCGATGGCTTTGACGATGTTGGGGGAATTGCCGCTGACGCTAATGGCCAGCAGGAGGTCGCCGGGGCGCCCATAGTTGGCTAGCTGCCGGCTGAAGATCTCCTCATAGGCGTAGTCGTTGCCGAGGGCGGTGATCCAGGAGATATTATCGGTGAGGGAAAGCACCCGAAAGCGCTTGCCCAGCTTGTCGGAAGAACCCTTGCCCAGGTCGGTGGCAAAGTGTGAGGCGTTGGAGGCGCTGCCGCCGTTGCCCACAATAAAAACCTGCCTGTCTTCACGCCAGGCCGTTTGCAGCGTGGTGATGAGCTTCTCGACGGTCGGTTGCGAGATGGAGTCGAGGGCTGCGTGCTGGGCGGTGATGTAGTCTTGAATCCAGGATTTCATAAAGAGAAAGGGAGCGAGAGCCGCTGGGCGGCGACAGCCAACGCCCCAATCAGTACGGCGTCCTCCATCAGGGCAGCAAGGCGTATCTCCGGACCGGGGTGGAATGCCTCCATGAGCCAGAGGGGCAGGGCAGAGACAATCCGTGTGCGCAGGGGTTCACCCAACAGCGCCACTCCTCCCCCGAGCACGATGACCTCCGGATGAAGCAGGTGCACTGCGTGGGACAGCGCGTAGGCCATGGAGTCGGCGATTTCCCGGAGGATTTGCTGGGCACAGGGATCTCCTTCAGCCAGTGCGGGCCCGAGGGCTCGCGCTTCACCCCCCTCGGTCGGCCATCCGGCTAATTCCCTCGCAAGCGGCCCGCCAGGGGTCCCGCGCGCAGCATCTCGGACCATGCGGTCGAGCGTCCAGCCGGAGCAGAGTGCTTCGGTGATGGTTCCTTTTCTGTCTAGGCGCAGATGGCCCAACTCCACCTCGCCCGGGGGGGCACCGTGGTAAATCCGGCCTTCGGTAACGAGTCCCCCACCGACGCCGCTTCCAGAGTTCATCCAGAGTACGGGGTCTGCGCCTTTGCCTGCGCCAAAGAGGGCCTCCCCCAGTGCCGCGGTGTTGGCGTCGTTTTCGACAAAGGCCGGCAAACCTGAGCAATCCGAGAGCCAGGTGGCCAGTGGAAAGTCACTCCAGCCCGCAATATGGTGGGAACACGCAACCTTCCCTGTGCGCCAATGCACCGGGCCACCGTAGCCCACCCCAATGGCGGCAGGATTTCCTTGAGCAACCAGTTCTGGCAAGGCGGCGGTAATCTGGCTGCGGATGCCCTCAGCACCTCTTGCACGGTCCACTGACAAGCGGATGCGGTGGTGGATGCGCCCGTGGGAATCTCCGCCGGCCAGTTGCAACTTTGTGCCGCCGATTTCGATTCCCAAAAGCGGCACTGCTGCGTTGCTGGAGAGAGAATGCATCTGAAAATAGTAGCGCCGAAATGCGACAGGGAAAGAACTGCAGCACGGGGACCCGAGTGCCCAATCAAGCGTCCGGCCTCGGCGGCGTCTTAAAATGACGGCCTTGGTTACCTTCAGTTTGGGGGCATCCGAGAACGGCTGTTTCTAAAAAAAACCGCGCCCACCCGCAGAGCAGGGGACGCGGTTGATTTCTAAGAAGGAAGAAGGCGTTGTACAGCCCTCACCTAAAATGGAAGGAGTTAGTGTGCCTCGAGACTGTCCCGTCGGGGGTCCCACTTGCCTGACTTATTGCGGTGTGCCACCTGGTAGAAGAGGTCCAAAATGCGGCGGACTTCCGGCCAGCGGAGCGCGAGACGCGCAAAGTACACGACCTGCTTCTTCAATTCAGGGCTGAGCGACTCAGGAAGTTCCGGTTCTGCGTCTAGAGAGCGGAGGCGGCCGCCCTCGATCGACTCAATGCGCACCACGGAGTCGAAACGTTGGGGAATCTGGTCCTTCAAATAAGCTGAAAGCAGGTCGCTCTGGTATTCCTCGGGGAGGGACTCGAGGATCTTGCCAACGGTCGAAGAATCTGGCGAGGACTTACCGCTGAGCCAGCGGGAGACGTTCGCCGGGTCAGTCCCGAGTCTGTGGGCGAAGCCTTGTTGCGTCCAACCTTGCTCCTGAATGAGCTGAGTGAGTGATGTCCGGAATCGGTGCATTCGCAATTGATGCTAGAAGGGCGTTTTGATTGCAAGCAGGAGTGTGAATTTATTACGATTGCTTATATGATTCTGCTTCATAGGACTATGCCCTCCCCTCCGTTTCTGAATTCGTGTCCTCACGGCCGACTTTTATTACGCTACAGTGTTTAGTTGGCGGGTCTGGTGCAGGGAGCC
>CAMCIN010000277.1 GCA_945874745.1 Akkermansia muciniphila
AAACGCGGCATGCCGGAAAGCCTGCCGCACGGGCACGCTTACCGGCAGATGGGGTTCACTGGGGGAATACGTTTGGGGGCTTGTCACCGGGGCTGGGATGGGGCAGGGAAGGGAATGGTTTCATCTCCTCAAATTGCTTCACCCCATCGCGTCCTTTCCTGCTTGGCCCTCGGTTTGACTGTTGTTTTCGCTCCCCTTTCTGGGCTGGCCCAGTCCGGATTGATTCGGGGGGAGGTGTTTCTGAAGCAGAACGCAAAGGCGGAGGGCGTTAAAACGCTGCCAAGCGGGCTCCAAATTAAGATGATAGCGGCGGGGCATGGCCGCCAGCCCAAGAGTACTGACACAGTCGTGGTGCACTATCGGGGGAAGCTTATTACGGGGACCGAATTTGACAGCTCCCACAGGCGGGGCGAACCAACGACATTCCGACTCAACCAGGTGATCAAGGGGTGGACCGAAGGAATCCAGCTTCTCAAGGAAGGTGGCAAGGCGGAGCTCTACATTCCCTCAAATCTTGCCTACGGCTCGAAGGGAGCGGGGGCGAACATCGGTCCGGATGAGGCGCTTATTTTTGAGGTGGAACTGATCTCTGTGAAGTAGCCACACGAGCGGGGGAGATCAGAGTGGGGTGGACCCCAAGGTTCTACCGCTGTCTTGGGGCAGGGGTGGCGGGCTTTGAGGGCTGCTGGGTGATGTTTTCCCCGAAGGAATTGGGACGCACGGGCGTGGGCGCCGCCTTTTTGAGAAAGAACGTTCGGCTGACTGTGCCCTGGGGGCAGGGGCCGTTGCTGACCCGGCACTGAAAGGCGAGCATCGTGTCGCTGGCCTCCAGCGCCACCGTAAGAGCGGGATCGTTGCAGCCCTCAATTGGAGTCGCTGTACCCTTGATGTCATCAAAGGTTTCCCACTGGTAGTGCAGCGGCGCCTCTCCAGTGGCAACTACCTCCATGGTGACGGGTTCTTCGGGGGCGGCGCGCCTCATGAAGGGAGCGGTGGTGTCAAACTGGGGAGTACCCGCGGGTGTGGTCTGGCGGGCGGGGCCAGGAGCGGCAGCGGGCGCGGCACGGAAAGCGGGAGAAAAGAGAGGCGATGCCGTGGGGGGAGGGGGAGCGGGCGCAGGTGTGTGTGAAGGCAGGACCGGGGAGGGGGGGAGGCTAGAGGGAAGCAGTGCGGGTTCCGGCGAGGCGAGGCCGTCCATGACTGGAAACTGCACGCGGCCACCGAGCGGGGCCGCTTTCTTTACCAGCATTGTGTAGGTTTGCGCGAACTGGGGAACCAATGGCTTTTCGGGAATCGCAGGGATTGGGAGGTCGGCAACTGGGGTCGCTTGTGCTGTAGAAGCCGCTGCGGTCGATAGCGGAGGGGTGGCGTCTCCAGGCGCTGGATTGACGTGGGGGACCAAGGCAGTGTCCGGAACCGTCCCTTCTGGTGTCGGCACAGCAGGCGCAGAGGCAGCGGCTGTGGGGACTGGGGCGGCAGCACGCGCGTAGGCCTGTTTGATCCCGCTTTGTAAGCCGGCGCGCGGCGGGGCCTTGTATGGCTGGGGGGGCTGGGGTTGGAGGAAATGAAGCTGGCGGAGGGCGAGCGCGTCATCGACCGAGGTGCGCGAGGTGGGCGCTACGGCTTCCAGCGAATTGGCCTCGACGGGTTTTGCCTGAAGAATGGACTGGGCAATTGCTGAAAGACGTGTAGCCCGAGGGGCGTCCACGTAGCGGCGGAACGCGAGACAGTCGGCCTGAGTGACGGGGGCCTTCCACTGAAACTGGGCGAAGCCGGAGAATGCCTGCCAGTAAGGGTTTTCGGGCCAGCGGCTCAGGACTTCCCCCTCCGAGAGGCCGGAGATTTCCCCCAAAATCAGGATGGAAGCCAAAACCCAAGTCCGGGCGGCATCGTGGCCGTCTCTGCCGGCATCCGGGAAAAGCGCGACCACAGTGGTCCAATCCAACTCCATCGCGGCCTTGGCAAGGGGGCGGTTGGGATCCATGAAATCAATGAGCCGTGCCTTCATTAGCGACAATGTTTAGTCTAGGCTGAAGACGTTGTGAATCGCAGATGTTGGACCGATAGCCGACTGCGTTTCCCCTTCACCCCTTCCAATTCTAGCCCCACCTCCTTCCTGAGCCAAGATGCCCGCTTTGTTTCCCAGCGAACCTGTTTTCTCACCCTTTGGGGAGGCTTCCCAGAAAGCCTCAACGGTGGAGCTGGATCGTGGGTTTCTCTGGCATCCCTTCACCCAGATGCAGGACTGGTGCGCTTCCGACCCACTGGTCCTCGTGGAGGGCCTCGGGGCGTCGCTCCGGGATGAACAGGGCCGCTGGTACCTGGACGGAAACTCCTCCATCTGGACAAATTTGCACGGCCACCGAAATGCGCGCCTGGATGCCGCCTTGCAGCGCCAGTTGGGGCGGTTTGCCCACGCTTCGTTTCTTGGGTTCACCCATCAGCCTGCGGCTGCGCTTGCCGCCGCACTCTGTGCCCTCTGGCCGCCGGGCACGCTTGAGCGGGTGTTTTTCTCCGACAACGGCTCCACGGCCATTGAGGTGGCGCTCAAAATGGCAGTCCAGTTTTGGCAACTGGACGGCAAGCCCCACCGGCGCACCTTTGTGGCGTTTGGGGGTGCCTACCATGGTGACACGCTTGGAGCAGCGAGTTTGGGGGGGGTGGCGGCGTTTACGGACCGGTTTGCAGACTGGCAGTTTCCAGTCGAGCGCGTGCAGAGCGCGGAGGCACTGGAGAACCTGCCCGCGGAGAGCATTGCCGGCGTGGTGATTGAACCGCTGGTGCAGGGTGCCAACCAGATTAGAGTGTGGCCGCCCGGGTTGCTCGCGCAGGTGCGTGCATGGTGTGACCGCGCAGGGACATTCCTGATCGCGGACGAAGTTCTCACAGGTTTTGGGCGGACGGGTACGATGTTTGCCTGCGAGCAGGAGGGGTTGGTGCCGGATTTTGTGGCGGTGGCCAAGGGGCTCACCGGCGGGTACATGCCCCTAGCTGCAACGCTGACCACCGGGCGGGTTTTCAACGCGTTTTTGGGTGGGCCGGAGCGTACTTTCTACTACGGACACTCCTACTGCGGGCACGCCCTGGCGTGCGCGGTGGCGCTCGAAAACCTGGCCATATTCAGGGAGGAGCGTGTTTTGGAACGCTTGCAGGGGCAGATTCTGCTGCTGGCAGGGCTGCTGGACACGCGGTTGCGGCCCAGCCCGTTCGTTTATGAAATCAGACAATGTGGTTTTGTGGCGGGGATTGAGGTGAGGCAACCAGGGGGGATTCCCTTTGCGGCTGGCTTGCGAATGGGGGCGAAGGTGTGTCTGGCCGCTCGGGAATTCGGATTGCTGACGCGGCCGGTTCTGGACACTTTGGTGTTGATGCTTCCCTACTGCGTGACCGATGCGGAAATGGAGGCTGCAGTGGGGGCGTTGGCCGCGGCCATCGAGGCGTGTTGCCTTCACTAGGGACAGAGAATAGAAAAGGCTGCGCAGCGGCGCGAAACTAAATAAAGAATCATGGACCGTTGGATTGGATTAAGAGCCTCGGCGCTTGGCGCCATGACGCATCGCAACTACGAAACCGCCTCGCTTGCGGAGCGGCTCCGGAGCTCCGGCGCGACCGTGGCAGAATTGCTCGCCACTGACCGGCAGCTGCTCTCAGCGGCTTGGATCCCCGGAGTAGAGTTGCTCCCGCGCAGAATCCACCGGCAAAGGCACCGCGGTTTTTTTGGAGAGTTCATGCGCGAGGGCCAGGGGGTTCCCGGGGATTTGGGGTTCTGGCCCAAACAATGGGCCACGGCTCGGATGTTTGCGGGCACCTCCAAGGGCTTTCACATCCACCCGCCCTTTATTCCCGAGGGGGCCGACCCTTCCGCCTGGGTTCAACAGCTCTATCTTTCCCCAAGTTCTTCCCCCTGCGAGCGCCCTTACGACAGGGAGCAGTGGGACGCGATGTTCTTTATTCAGGGCAACGTGGAGATGCTTCTGGTCGATGAACGTGCGGGAATGGAGCGCCGGGTGATGCGGTTTTTGATTGAGGGCGACGATAGCGGCGGCAGTGCTCATGCGGGCGTCTTGATCCCTCCCGGGGTGGCCCACGCAATCAAAGTGGAGGGCTCTGGTGACGCCATCATGGTGTATGGCACCACCACCGTGTTTGATCCCGAGGCGGAGGGCCGAATCTCTGATTCCATCGAACGTGCCGATTTGCCCCCGGACTGGGTAAAATACCTCGAACGGGCGGAATAGCCCTCCTCCGCGCACCCGCCCACCTATGCCTATTTACGAGTACGCACCTTGTTCGGGCGATTGTCGCGTCTGCAAGGGGAGCTTCACGCTGAACCGCCCCCTGAGCGCGCCGCCCCTTGAAAAGTGTCCGCTCTGCCGCAAGCCCGTGCAAAAGCTGCTCAGTTCCTTCTCCACGCCAAACCTCCTGAAGCCCCTTTCCGTTTCGAAAGCTAAGAACGCCGGTTTTTCCGTGTTCCACAAGGTCGGCAAGGGCGAATACGAGCGGCAATAAAATGACTCCCGCCGAGCACCCTTTGACTCCACGGATCCGCACAGAGGTGCAGGTGATGTTCTTCGACACGGACTGCGCCGCGGTGGTGCACAACATCTCCTACCTGCGCTTCATCGAGACTGCGCGCACGCTGCTGGCCGAACAATTGGGAATGGGCCTGGCCGAGATGGCCCGCACCCAGCTTTTTCCTGTCGTTGCCCGCACCGAGATCGACTACAAGCGACCTGCAGTCCTCGGGGACAAGTTGCACATCGACGGCTGGCTTGAGTCTCTGGACCGGACTCGTTTCTGGTGTGGCTTCGCAGTCCGGAGGGCAGGAGACGGCGCCCTGATGGTCTCCTCCCGGCAGATGCTCGCCCTCGTCCAGATGCCCGCGGGCCGTCCGGTGCGCCTCCCTGCGGACTGGAGCCGCCGTTACGCCCACCTTTTGGTGCCGAAGGCAGCCGTCTGTACCGGCCCCTGAGGGGAAGGCTGAGCCGCTGGATTCGGATCTATCTTCTTGAACAATTCCCCCCCTATGAAACCACTGCTGCCCCTCTTGCTGGCCTTCCTCGCAACGCCCGCCTTTGCCCAGCAAGCCGCCAACCCTCCCAAGGGTGAGCCCTCCGATGCAAAGGAGGCCGCGGAGAAAAAGGCGGCCGCAGACCAGCGCCTAGAAGAACGTTACCAGGCGGCTGTTGCCAAACTCTCCCCAGCCGAGCAGGCCTGGGAGCGGGTGCTGCAGGAGAATCTGGGCTCCTTTTACCTGCCCATCCACAAAAGTGAAAAGGCTTCCGGAAAGTCGAATGCTTGGGACTTTGTCGAAGACG
>CAMCIN010000278.1 GCA_945874745.1 Akkermansia muciniphila
ATGTGAGACACCAGCCGCCACACCTCCCCCTGAAGCACGGCGGACGCATCCAGCTGGAGCATGTTCAGAAACCCAGGCCTGAGCTTGGAAAGCACAAAGGCCAAGCCGTTCAGAAGAGCCACATACCGCAACAGGTGAGGAATGGCAAAGCGCTCAAACCGTTTTTCGAGAAATTCTATCCAGCTCATAGGGCAGTCAAAGGGCCCGCAACGGGTTTCGCCGCGGCGCCTCCCCACACACAACAGCACGGGCACGCTCTGGGGCAAGGCTACAGCTTCCCCGCATTGACAGCCCCTTCCGAGCCTCTAGCCTCCTTCTTCTTCCATGGACACCGCTCCCAAACGCACTCCCCTGGCCCCAGTTCACGAAGCGCTTGGCGCCCGCATGATTGATTTTGGCGGCTGGTGGATGCCCGTCCAGTACCACGGCATCCTCGAGGAGCACAGGGCGGTCCGCGGCCAGGCGGGGCTGTTTGACATCTCCCACATGGGCGAGATTTTTGTCACCGGCCCGGGGGCGGAGGCGTGCCTCAACCGGCTGCTCACAAACGACGTCACCCAGCTTGAAAACGGCCAGGGCCAATACACCCTGTTGCTCAACGAGCGGGGCGGAGTCATCGACGACTTGCTCTGCTACCGACTCGAGCAGAACCACTACCTGCTTTTGGTCAATGCCTCCAAAATCGAGGAAGACTTTCTCTGGCTCCAGTCCCACGCCACCGCCGGGATCGCCGTGGACAACCAAAGCGACCTGTGGGCGGGCCTCGCCCTCCAAGGGCCAAACGCCGAGGCCATCCTTAGGTCCCTCCTCGGACCCGACGTTCCCCTGCCCGCCCGCAACCAGATCGCCACCCTGGGTATTCCCAACGGGCCCATCCTCCTTGCCCGCACCGGCTACACAGGCGAGGACGGGTTTGAGTGGTTTTGTCCCGCGCAAACAGCCCCCATTTGGTGGGACAAGCTGCTCGAGGCCGGGCGCCCCCTCGGGCTCCTCCCCTGCGGCCTGGGTGCCCGGGACACCCTGCGCCTGGAGGCCGGCTTCACGCTCAACGGTTCGGACCTCTCCCCCGAGCACACGCCCCTCGAGGCCGGACTCTCCGCCTTTGTCAAACTCGACAAGGGCGATTTCATCGGCCGGACCGCGCTTGCCGCCCAACGCGACTCGGGCTTGGCCCGCCGCCTTGTCGCACTCGTGCTGGAGGGCAAGACCCCGCCGCCCAGACCGCACTACCCCATTTTCAACGCCGACTCTCTCGTGGGCGAAACCTGCAGCGGCTCGCTCTCTCCCACCCTTGGCCAGGGAATCGCCATGGCCTACCTGCCCTCCGCGCTCTGCGCCCCGGGAACCAGGGTGGAACTTGAAATCCGAGGCCGTCGCTTTCCCGCCCTCGTTTCCAAACGCCCCCTCTACCGCCGGCCGACCGCCTGATACAGCCCCTCTGCTTCAACTCCACCCATTGCGCATGAACATTCCCCAAGACCTCCTCTACGCCAAAACCCATGAATGGCTCCGCCTCTCCGGCGCCTCGGCAACCGTGGGCATCACCGACCACGCCCAGCACGAGCTCACCGATGTGGTTTACGTGGAACTCCCCGCCGTGGGCACCCACGTCGCCGCCGGCCAGCAGATTTGCGTGGTTGAATCCGTCAAGGCCGCCAGCGACATCTACTCCCCAGCCGCCGGCACCGTTGAAAGCGTCAATGACGCTCTCTCTTCCGACCCGGCCCTGCTCAATACCGAGCCCTACGGCAGGGGCTGGATCTTCACCCTCCGCCTTGACGGGGAGGCAGACCTCTCCAGCCTCAAGCCACCCGCCGCATACGCCCAGCAACTCGCCGGCCAGTAAGCCCACAAACCGCTCCAGGAAGGCGGCGCCCCTCACCTCCCCTCCCCATGGCTGCCCCAAGCCTGATCCTCGCCTCCACCTCCCCGCGCAGGAGCCACCTCCTTTCAGAGTTCGGCTTTTCCTTTCAGGTCCACACCACCGACGTCGAGGAACTACAGGGTGCCTCGATGGATCCTGCCGACCTCGTCGAGTGTAACGCCCGCCTTAAAACCCGCCCCGTGGCGGCGCTCCACCCGGATTGCATCGTGTTGGGCGCCGACACCGTGGTTGCGCTGGGCTCCAAGATATTCGGCAAGCCGGCCTCCCTGGCGCAAGCCGCCCTGATGCTCGAGGAGCTCAACGGCCGAGAGCACGCTGTCTACTCCGGCGTGTGTCTCTCGCACCGCAACGCCGGGACGGAGTGTGTGTTTGTGGAACGCACCTCCGTGCGCTTCCTCCACCTGACTGCGGCGCAGCGTCTTGCCTATTTGAGGAGAATCAACCCCCTGGACAAGGCCGGCGCCTACGCCGCCCAGGACGACAACGGCGAACTCATCGCCGGCTTCGAGGGCTCCTTTTCCAATGTCATTGGACTGCCCATGGAAACGCTGCTCCCCCGGCTCGCAGCGTTGGGCGTGCACCCCTCCCGCTGAAGCGCCTGCGGGCCGGGCGGGGGGCCCGAAGGCGTAGCCCTCCTTCCCTGCCCGGGAGCCACACCGTGGGATTTCGTGCCCCGGAACGGCAGCGTGGCAGGAGCGAATAAAAGTCCCATTGTTGGCGACCCGTGAACTAGTCTCGGGCTCAAAAAAGATCATTCTTTTTTATAGCAAACCCCGAAATGCAGCTATCTTGGGCGGATGCTCGTCGCACCCTTCACTAGCCAACATGGCGGAAGCTTGCACCGGAACGGTTTGCCTAGCCCCCGCCTCGGGGAACACTTCTATTGCAAAGGCCAACCAAGTCATTAGCCTTCAAAACCCGCGTTTTTCTATGGACGACCTCATCAAAGAGTTTCTGATCGAAAGCCACGAAAACCTTGACCGGCTCGAACGCGACTTAGTCGAGCTGGAGAAGGATCCCCACGACAAGGAGACTCTCAGCAGCATCTTTCGCACAATCCACACGCTCAAGGGCTCGGCTGGTTTTCTAGGCTACGGCCAACTCGAAGCAGTGTCCCACGTCGGCGAAAACCTTCTGAGCCGCATGCGGGACGGCCTGCTCGTGATCAACCCGGACATCGCGGGCGCCTTGCTGTCGACTGTCGACGTGGTCCGCCGCATGCTGGGCGAGATTGAATCCACTGGAGCGCCTGAAGAACGCGATTACTCCGAGTTGATCCAACTTTTGGATCGCCTCAAGGACGGTCCTGCCGCGGAAAGTGCAGCGGCCCCGACCGAGGAGCCAGCGACCGCTCCTGCCGAGGAGCCCGCGACCGCCACTGCCGAGGAGCCTGAACCTCCCGCCGTCGAGGAAGAACCCTTTGTAATGGAGCCTGAGCCCGTCGCGGCGGTTGCTGCCCCTATTGCCGAGGTGGTCGCTGCCCCAGCCGTTGCGGTGGCTGCCCCCCTCGCGGTGGCGGTGGTGGTGGCCCCGCCCGTAGCCGTGGTCGCTGCGCCCCTCGCAGTGGCTGCCCCGCCCGTCGCGGTGGCGGCCGCTCCCGAGCATTTGGAACAGCGTTCCTCCGCCGCCTCGGACAGTTCAATCCGCGTGGACGTCAGTCTTCTGGACAAACTCATGAACCTGGTCGGCGAGCTCGTGCTTGCACGCAACCAGGTGCTCCAGTTTACGAGCAAGCACGCCGACAGCGCCTTTACCGCCACGGCCCAGCGACTCAACCTCATCACGACCGAATTGCAGGGCAGCGCCATGAAGACGCGCATGCAGCCCATCGGAAACATCTGGAGCAAACTCCCACGCGTCGTACGCGACCTTTCCGCAAGCTGCGGGAAAGAGATTCGCCTGGAGATGGAGGGCAAGGACACCGAACTCGACAAGACCATCATCGAGGCGATCAAGGACCCACTCACGCACATCGTGCGCAATTCCGTCGACCATGGAATTGAAACCCCCGGGGTGCGTTTGGAACGGGGCAAGGCAGCCGAGGGCTGCCTCAAAATGCGAGCCTTCCACGAGGGCGGCCAGGTCAACATCGAGATCATTGATGACGGCGGCGGAATCGATTTGGATCGGGTCAAGCAGAAGGCCATTCAGCGCGGAATCATCAGCGCGGAGCAGGCCACGCGCATGAGCGACCACGAGGGGCTTCACCTCATTTTCATGCCGGGCTTTTCCACGGCGGAAAAGATCACAAACGTGTCCGGCCGGGGCGTCGGCATGGATGTGGTCAAAACCAACATCGAAAAAATTGGTGGCACGGTTGATCTGCAAAGCCAACTGGGCAAGGGCACCACGCTCAAGATCAAGATCCCCCTGACTCTGGCGATTATTCCCGCACTCATCGTGACCAGCGGCGAGGAACGTTTTGCGATTCCGCAAATCAGCCTCCTCGAGCTACTCCGCCTCGAGGCGGCCAACGCCAGCCAGCAGATCGAATCAATCCACGGCTCCCCGGTGTACCGGTTGCGTGGAAAACTACTGCCCCTCGTCTACCTCAACCGCGAGCTCAGGTTGAACAAGGCGGGGGCGGTTCCCGCGGAGGAGCGCGAAGTCAATATCGTGGTCGTTCAGGCCGACGGACACCCCTTCGGCCTCGTCGTCGACGACATCAACGACACCCAGGAAATTGTAGTCAAGCCGCTTGGGAAACAGCTCAAGGGAGTGACCTGTTTCGCCGGCGCCACCATCATGGGGGATGGCCGCGTGGCCCTGATTCTGGATGTCTTGGGGCTCGCCCAACAGTCCCGTGTGGTTGCAGAAATTCACGACCGCAACAGCCATTTGGACAGCGCCGCCGAGGCCCGCAAACAGCAGGACCAAAAACAGACGCTGCTGCTTTTCTCCGCAGGCCAAGGCACGCGCATGGCGATTCCCTTGTCGATGGTCGCACGACTCGAGGAGTTTCCACGCTCCTCAATCGAGCTTTCCGGTGGTCTCCCAGTGGTCCGCTACCGGGGTCAGATCCTCCCTCTCATCAAGGTTTCCCAGTATCTTCCCGGGGCCGTTCAAGCGGTGGAAGAGGACGAGGGCGCCCCCATGCAGGTGGTTGTCTACTCCGAAAACGGCAAAAGCGTGGGCTTGGTCGTCGGCAAAATCGACGACATCGTCAGCGAAGTAATCACCGAAAAGCGCCATGCCTATGGCAACGGCATTCTCGGCTCAATCGTGGTGCAGGACCAGGTGACAGACCTGCTGGACGTCCACTCCGTGATCCGGGCTTTCGACCCCTCTTTCAATCCCGGCAAAGGAACCCCTTCGGCCGCGGCCTGATTGTTCAATCTTACCGCTCCCCTATGATGCCCAGCAAACAGTTCGCCACATTTACGCTCCACTCCCTTTTTCTGGGGGTGGACGTCCTCAAAGTT
>CAMCIN010000279.1 GCA_945874745.1 Akkermansia muciniphila
CCCTGTAGCGTTTTTCAAAGAACTCCTGCTGCTCTTTGGTAAAAGAAGCGCCCTCGAGCGCAGCCTGCACGTCGTCATTGACGGTTTTCCGTAGGGCCTTGTCCCGTGCACGCAAGGCGGTTTTGAGCTCCGGACCGAGCTGTTGCCACGTCTTGATGCTCTCCATGAGCTTGGCCTTCTGCTCCGTTGTGAGCGCTCTGATGAGCTGGAGCAGGGGATCCTGCTGCTTGCGTTCTTGCTGGAGCAAGGATTCTGTCTTGTCCTCGCTCGGCTTCGCTAGGGCGAAGGCGCCCCCAAGGGCCAACCCGAACCAGGTAACGCCTACACAGGTGCGGAAAGAAAACTGCAATGCGGCTATTCTTTCTCCAACCATGAGGTTCTTTCGGTGAGTTCCGCTTCTAATACGTCCCCGAGTTGCGCCACTAATGCAAGGTCCCCCGAATGGACCTCGAGTGTGGCAAGTGCTTTGAGTAAAAGCTCCTCCTCGCTCGGGGCTGAGAACGAGCGGGCCGAGGAGAGTGCCAGCCGTGTGCTTGGTGAGGACACACTCCACCAAGCCAGACCGCAGCAGAAGGCCAACGAGGCAGCGATTCCGAAAGCCCGAAGCACGCCACTGCCAAGAGCGGTCGAGGACTTGCGGTGCACACGGACTGTCTCGGAGGGGCCAATCGACTGGAGCACTCGTTCCGCAAAGCCAGTTCCCAGTAGAGTCGGGGCGATGCGGCCAAGCAAAACATCCAGTTCAGGATCCAGTTCAGCCTCTGGGATGGCTCTAGGGAAAGGGCGGTTCTGGGCAGGCTGCGACGTGGGAGCGCCCGCCAAATGCTCCAATTCTTCGCGCTTGGATGGAAGGGGGTCCTCAGGATGTGGAGAGAATGGCCTCACAAGGATGAAAACACCAAACACGGGCGTTGGTTGCGCCCGTGTTTGAAAAACCTTTAAAACAAGGGCTGGAGCCCTGCCTGCTCTGTTCTCAAAGCGGCCTACATCTCGGACGCGTCCAAGAATCCCTCCAACTGGCGAATGCGGGTCGGATGGCGCATCTTTCGTAGGGCCTTGGCTTCAATCTGACGGATGCGCTCGCGGGTGACCCGGAACTGGCGGCCCACCTCTTCAAGCGTGCGGCTGTACCCGTCGACCAATCCAAACCGTTGCTCCAGCACCTGGCGTTCACGCTCCGTAAGGGATTCAAGAACATCGCGGATCTTTTCCTTCAACAGCGCGATGGCAGTCACGTCGGAGGGATCCTCTGCGGAGGTATCCGGGATGAAATCGCCAAAACTCGTGTCGTCGCTCTCTCCAACGGGCGACTGAAGGGAGATAGGCTGCTGTGCCATCTTGAGCACCGCGCGGACGCGCTCCACCGGGAGATTGATTTCTTCCGCAACCTCGTCTGGCGTCGGTTCCCTGCCAAAGTCCTGCACCAACTGCTTCTGCACGCGCATCAGCTTGTTGATGGTCTCAATCATGTGTACCGGAATCCGGATGGTACGGGCCTGGTCCGCAATGGAGCGGGTGATGGCCTGGCGGATCCACCAAGTCGCGTAAGTCGAGAACTTATAGCCGCGGCGGTACTCGAACTTTTCGACCGCCTTCATCAAGCCCATGTTTCCCTCTTGGATGAGGTCTAGGAAAGAGAGGCCGCGGTTGGTGTACTTTTTGGCGATGGAGATAACGAGGCGTAGGTTGGCCTCAACCATCTCAGTTTTTGCCTTGAGCGCTTTTCTCAGCCATTTCCGCAGCTCCTGGTGGTCTGTGAGGAACTCGTTGGTCGTCATCCAACAAACAGCCTGTTGTTCCTGCAGCTTGGTTGCCGCGTCTTTACTGCCGCGGGCAGCCTCGTCGCGGAGTTTTCCCACCAGCTTGACGGTATCATCCGCGGCCTGGACAAACTCCTCTGTGACCTTCTGCTTAAAGAAAAACTTTGGATACTGCTTCTGAATGGCCGCATGGGCCTTTCTAAATTCTTGGACGGCCTTGGAATTTGGATCCGCATCACCTTCCTTTAGGTAGTCTCGGAAAAGCACGTCCACTTCCTGATCCGCTTCCTGGAGGGAGGAGATCATCTTCGGAAGCAGCTTCATGTACCGTTCTCTACTCTCGATTTTTTTGTCTTGGATCACGCGGTCGAAGCGCTCTTTGCCCTCCAACAGCTTCTCTGCGAGATCCAGGTAAAGGTTTACGACGAAGCCGTACTTGTTGATGTGCTTGAGGACATTGAGCTCCGCATCCTCAATACGCTTGGAAATCTCCACCTCCTGCTCTCGTGTCAGCAAAGGAACCTGGCCCATTTGCTTGAGATACATCCGGACTGGATCATCCAGAATGTCGGCACGCTGGTCGGCGGTCTTATCCTCCTCCTCGTCGTCTGTATCTTTCTTGCCGTCTTTGAGCCTGTCGACGTCAGATGCCTCGATGACTTCGATCTCCATGTCCCGGAGTCGCTTCATGATTGCATCCATCTCCTCCGGATCATTCAGGGAGTCGGGGAGCGCCTCGTTGAGGTCATCGAAGGTGAGGTAGCCCTGCTCCTTGGCGAGCCGAATCAGCTCTCGGAGCTTCTCGGTCATGTCAAACTCTGCGCTCAGGTGGGCCGGAGTGGAGGCCTGCGCCTGCTCCGCTTTCGCTGGCGGTTTTGGCTGCGTCTTTTTTGGAGACGGAGTTTGCGCTGTAGCAGCCGGAGCTGCCGCCTTGCTTGGGGAAGCGGTTGGTGCTTTCGGAGCGGTTGGCGCCTTGGCAGCCGCGACCGCCTTCGGTGGCGGTACAGCCTTGGTAGGGGCAGTAGCCACGGCCTTCGACGCCGGTGGCTTTGGAGAAGTGGGTGCCGCTTTGGGCAAGGCTTTCGCAGGGGCGCCGTTTCCAGCCTTCTGCGCAGGGGCCCCAGCCTTGGCTTTGGCCTGCCCGGGAGCAGGCGCAACAGACGTTTTGGGCGGACTTTTCTTCTCGCCAGCCGTTTTGAGCTGGGCCGGTTTGGGCTGGGATTTGGGCATGGAGGTAGGTCTGGGAGGAACCTGTTTTGCAGACGCTGCGGCAGGTTTACCTGCCTTGGGCGGGGTTGCCTCCTTGGCGACCTTTGCCGCTTTGGGTGTCACCGGCTTGGCTGAAGATTTGGGGGAAGATGCAGTTTTGGAAGCGGAAGGCATTGATAGGGAACCCTTGGTGCGGGGCTTGGAAATGTTGACCTTGTTGTCAGAACCCATCTTTTGGGGCGCAGTTTTTTGGATTTGCGTGGAGGCAGGCTGCGGTTTTTTGGAGGGCATACCCTAGTGTTGGCGCATCAAACGACCCCTATCGGCGGTCAGCAAAATGCTAGCGCGAAAGGGAAAAAGGCCGCGTAATATCAAAGAGGCGCTTCTGAAGGTCAAGAATTTGTTGGTGTAAAGCTGTAGCCTCCTCCAAGGCGAGGCTCGGGTTGCGTTGTTTGGCTTTGATTCCTTCGATTCGACGGCGCAGTTGTCGCCGTTCGATTTCGTCCCAGCACTCCTGCGCCCGGCAGAGAGGATTTTCTGGGCTCTTGTTTTCCATCAAGGCGGCAAGGAAGGCCTCCTGCTCCGGGGGAAGCTGGATGAAAAAAGACTGCGCCTCTGCGGACTCATCCAGAAAGCGCGCTCCTCTGAGAATGGCCTCGATGATTTCTCCCTCTGGCTCGGCCTCCAGACGGCGCTGCCAGTCCTCCTCCAGAAGCCACTGCCGGGCCTCGGGGGACTGTAAAAGGACGACGGCCAGCAACTCGAGTGTCGGATCCAACTGCGCGATGCGGCCGGGGCGGGAAACTTGAGCCTGTGCAGCATTCGAGACTAAGGCTGCTTCTTCGGAGCCGGAGCGCGTTGCGCCTTGTTGTGCGTTCATTGCACGGTTTCGGGCGACTGCCTCGTTGACCAGCGCTCCCATGTCTGCTGCGGCCAATCCCAAGCGGGTGGCGTGCTTCTGCACATGGAGGCTGCGTAGCACGGGGTCTTGCAACCAGCCGAGGGACTCCGCCAATTTCCGCGCTGCAGCTGTCCGTCCGCGCGGGGTGTCAAAGTCCGGTTGCAACGAAAGCCGGTCGAGTTGGGCGTCAAAAAAGTCGCGAGCCCCCTCCATTTGGGAGCGGAAGGCGTCCGGACCCTGCGAGCGGATGAGCGAGTCGGGGTCCTCCCCCTTGGGAAGGCTCGCAACGCGCACCGCTAGATTTTCGCTAAGCAGCGCAGGAAGGGAGCGTTCGGCTGCCTTCTCTCCAGCCGCATCGGAATCAAAACAGAGGATGACCTCCTCCACATAACGCTTGAGGATGCGCGCCTGCCTTGCTGTAAAAGCGGTGCCCTGCGGGGCGATGACATTTTGCACGCCGGCTTCAAACGCAGTGATTAGATCAATCTGTCCTTCGCAAACGATTGCACAGCTCTTTTCTATGAGAGCTCGCTTGGACCGGTGCAGGCCGAAGAGAACGGCGCCCTTTGTGAAGAGCTGCGTTTCCGGGGAGTTTACATATTTTGCGGCCTTTGCATCCGCCTGCAGAATACGCCCCGAAAAGGCGATCACCTCGCCTGTGTCGTTGCAGATCGGAAACATGACGCGCCCGCGGAACCTGTCGTACACGTCGGTCCGTTGGTTGTCCGGGTCGCGCTGGGAGACGAGCCCGCTAGCCAGCAGTTCCTCTTTGGAATAGTTCCGGTCGGTGGCCCAGTGCACCAGGTGGTCCCAGCCCTCGGGGGCGTAACCAAGATTCCAAGCCTTGGCGACCTCGGCGGTAAGCCCTCTTCCTTTGAGATAGTCCCTCGCGACCTTGGCCCCTGGCGCGCGGAGGAGTTGCTGGTGAAAAAAGCCAGCGGCATCTGCGTGGAGCGCCAGCAGGCGGCGCCGGAGGTCCTGGTGTTGCCGCTCGTCGCCCGTGAGTTCTTGCAGTTCGATGCGAATTCCTGCGCGTTCGGCAAGCTTCCTGACCGCCCCGGTGAACTCCATGTGCTCGTAATCCATGACGAAACGGAAGACAGAGCCACCGGCACCGCAGCCGAAGCACTTGAAGATCTGACGCGACGGGCTGACGGTGAAGGAGGGGCTTTTCTCTTGATGAAAAGGGCACAGCGCCTTGTAGGCGGGCCCCGCCCGTTTGAGCGGGAAGTAGCCACCGATCACCTCTACGATGTCACTCGCAGCGGCGATTTGTTGAATCAGTTCCTCAGGATAAAGGGGCACGGGGTGGGGTGCTTGCGGCTCCCTTCAACGGTAGCCCAAAAGTGGGCGGTTGGTGGGTAAAACTGTGTCGAAACGGCGTTTTTTTTCATGCCTC
>CAMCIN010000280.1 GCA_945874745.1 Akkermansia muciniphila
TGGGAAAGGAGCACGTAATCTGCCTCCGGAGTCGACTGGTCTAAGCCGGCCTCCTGCGCCTTGGGGTTGCTCGTCAGAAAGGGATCAAAAAGCAGGCGCACCCCTCCGCATAACGGCGGCAGGGTGACCGAGAAGCAGGAATGCCCAAAGTAAAAGAGTTTCATGACGCAGTCGGAATCGTTCAAAAGTGCACTTCGGCCGCAGTGCCGCGCCCCGCAGGCAGCTGCAACAACGTCTGTCCAAAGCATACACTGCAAAGGTTTGGATTCCAACTTGAGTTCCGCAGGGGGTGGAGTGCGTCCGGAGCGCTCCTTTTTGGGCCCAGCCCAGTGGAAACGCTGGCCTCCGGAGCGACTTTGTTTGAGTCTCAGTCACACCCACACCCTTGAAAAGCCTTCTGTCCAGCCTTCTGAATCCTGAACCGCTTGGAGCGGCTCCGTCGATTTTGGTCCTGCAGATGCGGCGCATCGGGGAGTTGGTGCTCACCACCCCTTCGCTCCAATTGCTGCGGGAGACCTGGCCAGAGGCTAAAATCACCCTGGTCGTGGCCGAAAGCTGCCTCGAACTGGTGCCTACCCTGCCCAAGGTAGACGAGGTGCTTGCCTTTCGCAAAAAACTGCGCGCCAACGGCCTGCTTCTGCGCAGGCTACTCACGGGTACGTTCGACGTGTGCCTGGACTTTACCGGGACGGACCGCTCTGCGCTTTTTGCCATCGCCTCCCGAGCGCGCCGGCGACTTGCCTTCGACTGGGCGGACAAGGGGCCCCTGCGCAAGCTGATCTACCAAAACTTTGTGCGGGTGGCGGTCAGCTCCCTACACACGGTGGAGCATCTGTTAGCGCTGTTGCGTCCCATCGGGTTGCAGCCCACCGAAGGGGAACTGCTCCCAGTGCTTGCCGTGCCTCCCCTGGCGGCGCGGCGGGTGCAGATCCTCCTGAAAGAATGTGGGGTGCCGGGCGACTTTGCGCTGCTCCACCCTGGGACGGCCGCCTCCGAAAAATACTGGCTGCCAGAGCGCTGGGCTGAGGTGATCCTTCACTTGCAGCACAAACACGGACTGCCCTGCATCCTGACGGGCGGGGCGGAACCGGAGGAGCAGGAGCACCTGCGCGCGATTCAAACCGCCTTGGCGATGCTCGGGGATGGCCCCCTTCCCCAGCCGCTGGTGGTGCTTGCCGGCCGGCTGGATTTGACCCTCCTCACGGCGCTGACCGCCCGCAGCCGGCTCGCTGTCTGTTGTGATACGGCCGTCATGCACATGGCCTCTGCCTTCCGCCGGCCGCAGGTGAGCCTCTTTGGCCCGACCAATCCCTTCGAGTGGCGCCCACGGCACCTCCACTCCCTCGTTATTTGCGCTGCCTTTCCTTCCGCCCCCACCGAGGCGTTCAGTCCGCGGGCCGTCCCCGCCCCGATGAGCGAGATTCCCTCCGGCACCGTGTGTCGCGCGGTGGACCGGTTGCTTTCTGAGGGGGCCCTGATTGTATAGTGGACGGTGCGCGGGCGCCGGTTCGGAAGGGAATCAGGCGGTTGCCTGGGGTGTTTTTGCGGTCAAGCCAACCCAACTGTGGGAAGGGCAACTCGCGGTCGTACCTAAGGAGAGTCCATTAGGATCTCATGAAGAGCTGTATTCTCAGATTCCAAAGGTTCCTCGATACTGTCAGTGGGTGAGCGTTTCCTGGAAGCGAGATAGGACACTTCGGGCACTGGCATGAGCCTTGAACGGCTGTTGCGTTGCAAGGGACCGGGGGAGCTCGCAAAGCCTCGCTGCCGCCCGGTTCACTATCTCCGCTCCATCCGGGAGCGAGAGCGCCCCTCGCGCTATGCGAAACTTTGGCAGCTTTGGGTGACGAGCTGAAGATTTCTCAGTACGACGGGCAGCGGAGTGGAAACCCTAAAAACATCTGCGAAAATCTGAGTCATCTGTGGATCACTGCCCACTCCACGAATAGTCAGCGAAAAGTCACCCACCGTGAACGCCCCTTAGGATTTTTGCTTTCGCGTTTTCAGGCGGCGTCCCATGTTTGGGAGTCATGCAGCTCACAGACCTCCAAGCCATCTACGCCACTCCATTTTTCGAACTCATCAGCCGGGCGCGCGGTGTGTATCTGGAGCACTGGCACGGGAACGAAGTCCAACTGTGCACCTTGTTGTCGATCAAGACCGGGGGGTGCTCCGAGGACTGCGGGTATTGCGCACAAAGCGCACGCTACGCCAGCGGGGTCAAGGCGGAGCGGTTGCTGCCCACTCAGGAGGTGATGGAGGTGGCGCGGCGTGCGCGCGAGAACGGTTCGACCCGCTTTTGCATGGGGGCCGCCTGGAAGGGGGTGCGGGAGGGGGACCCGCGCTTCGAACAGGTGTTGGGCACGGTGCGGGAGGTCAGCAAGCTGGGAATGGAAGTGTGCGTGACCTTGGGACAGCTTTCCGACTCGGAAGCGCGCCAGTTGAAGGCCGCCGGGGTGAAGGCCTACAACCACAACATCGACACCTCGCCCGAGCACTACCCCAACATCGTCACCACCCACACCTTCGAGGACCGGCTCAACACTATCAAGGCGGTGCAGGGCGCCGGCATGGACGTGTGCTGTGGCGGGATCATCGGGATGGGGGAGTCGGAACTGGACCGGCTCAAAATGTTGCAGGTGCTGACCACCTTTGAGCCGGCGCCTGAAAGCGTACCAATCAACTGCCTCATGCCCATGCCCGGCACACCGATGGAGGAACAGCCGCCAGTCGACATCTTTGAAATGGTGCGCCTCATCGCCACCACCCGGATTGCCCTTCCCAAGGCAAAGGTGCGTCTGAGCGCTGGAAGAACTCGCATGACCAAAGAGGGGCAGGCGCTCGCGTTTTTCGCGGGAGCCAATTCCATTTTCTTCGGCGACAAGCTGCTTACGGCGGAAAACCCGGGCGTGGACGCGGACATGGCGCTCTTCAAGGAACTCGACCTGGTGCCTCAGCCGTCCTCGGTGGCCGTTGCTGGCGTTTAGCTCCGCCCGTCCCGGCATTTGTCCGTGGCACCGAAGTCCGCCGCCTATAGTCTCGGAACATGAGGGCGCTTTTTTGTTTCTTGCTGCTTGCTACAACAGTGCGGGCAGACGACACCGCCAAGCTCTTGGAGTGGTTCAAAAAGGGTGGCGTCGTGACGATCCCTGCGGGCGATTACCATCTGAGCGGGGATCAGCCTATCCCCTTACACTCCCAAATGAGCGTTTTTGCCCATGGGGCGCGGTTCCTTCTGCCAGAGACGCTGGGGCAAAAGCCTCACCTGATCCTGTTTGCCGGCCAAAACATCACCCATTTCTCCTGGCATGGCGGCGAGTTTGTCGGGCATGTCTTTGACCCGTCCCTAAGGCACAACACCTGGGAACCGCACGCCAACACCAAGGGGATCGAGATTACGACGACACGGCCTGGTGGCACGCACGACCTGCTGTTTCGGGAGGTCAAGTCCGACGGGATGGCCGCCGCTGTCATCGGCGTGCACGGGCTCTCCCAAGGAGAAAGACAGGTCGCCGCACCCGCGGAACGGGTCGCATTGGAGAGCTGCACGCTGCTGCGAAGCGGCAAGTTCATGTGGGATTACGGCTATCTCTGGCAGATCCTCACCTTTCCCGAAGGCTACCAACCCTGGGAGGTTGAGCGGGCAAAGAAGTATTTTCGAAACGACCTGGTCCGCGAGGTCAGCCTGAGCGGCGACCAAGTCAGGTTTGACAGTGCAAACAGCCCCATCCCCCTCAGCCTTGGGGAGGAGCCGAATCAGGCGCTCTCCTTCATGGGGGAAAAGCTGCCCCGGAATATCGTCCGTGGCCGGCAGTACTTTGTGGTCGAGTCCGCCCCCGGATTCATCAAGGTCGCCGAGCGTCCCCAGGGTCCCGCCATTCGATTCGAGGGCGAGGGCAGCGGTTCTCTCGCCCACAACCTTCAAGCGACCTACCTTGCCGCCTACGCCCCCACCGGGGGCGGCCCCGGCAAGGGCGCCTTTGACCTCACCGGCGTAAACGACGTGCGGGTCACCGGGTGCCAGCTGAGTGCCCTTGGCGACACCATGCACATCCAGAAGTGCCGCAACATTGTCTTCGCCCAGAATCACATCCTGGGCAGCCGCATGGGCGCCTTCTTTCTCGCCGAATTCTGCCAGAACGCCTCGGTCACGGGAAACCTGGTGGACGGCACCAACGGCAGCCGCGTGGTGAGCGTGGAGAAGAGCTGTACGGATGTCACCATGAGCGGAAACACCTTCCGCAACGGCGGCCGCGGTGTGTGGATCAACCAACCGGTGAATTTCATTCTGACCGGCAACGTTTTTGTAAACAACACCACCAAAAACGAGACCGACCTGCGGCGAGGGCGCATCGCCTACCAGACCGGACGGCCCGGGGTTTTTCCAGAGCTTTACTTCACTTTATACGAGCCGGGCGCAGCTTACGGGCCCGTGATTGTGCGGGATAACATCTTTGTCGTTGGAGCGTTTGCCCCTTCGGATGTGGTGACCTTCGCACCCAACGGCCACGACCTTCAGTGCACTGGAAACACCTTTATGGGAAAGGGTGCAAACATCGCCGTCGACCCAAGCTGCCAGCGGACGCTCATCGAAAACAACCAGGGTGCAAGCACCGCCACCAAGGGCGTCGACTTCAACCACGGGCGGCGGTGATCTGCAAGATGGAGGATGGGTTGCCTGAGGTGCCAGTGTCCATAAGTCGCCTGTTCAGAAATGTATCCGCATATTTAACAGGCTCCTCGCTACTTTCAGTGGGTGCGCGCATCTGGGAAGCGAGACAGGACACTTCGGGCACTGGCCTTGGGGCCCTGCGGGCCCGCCGATAGCTAGCCGGTCGGCAAGCGAGCCATGCCAGCGCCGCCACCGGTCTCGCCAAAAACAGCGGCCCGCCCCGGCAGGGGCGTAAGACCGCCCCGCTGTGGGCGCGCCCTGGTTCTCCGGCCCCGCCGGGGCCGTCACTCTCGTTGGAAGGGACCGGGGGCGCTCGCAAAGCCTCGCTGCCGCCCGGCTAACTATCTCCACTCCCTCCGGGAGCGCGAGCGCCCCTCGCGCTATGTGAAACTTTGGCAGCTTTGGCAGCTTGGGCAGCTTGGGATTACGAGCCGCAGATTTCTCAGCACGAGCAGCGGAGTGGAAACCAGAAAAACATCTGCGGAAATCTGAGCAATCTGTGGATGACTGCCCGCTCCGGAGCGAGAGGAAAAGGTACCGACCGAAAACAGCGAAGAACCTAATTTTGCAATCTAATTAGTTA
>CAMCIN010000281.1 GCA_945874745.1 Akkermansia muciniphila
ACTTTCTCCGATCGCATTGTCCGACTGGCGCGGATCCCGAATCAGGGCACGCACGATTTTCCTCTCCTGCTCGTCGAGGGTGTGCACTTTGGCGGCAGAACTTTCGGAGTCGTGCATCTTCCAAGGGTGGAGGGGGAGGCGCAAAGCTCAATGCAAAAGTGTCACTTTCCTGTATAAAAACGTACATTTGTGTCCCTTTTCCACCTCAAAACCCCATTTAGCCTGTCCGAATACCCCCCAAGGATCGCACAAAAATGTCTTGAATCTGCCCCCGTTTTTTCTAACCTGTTGGATCCACCCCCGGGGCCGCAATCTATCCTGCTCCCATGAATCAAGTCATCCTCGACGCCACACAGGGCCTCCGTTCCCTGTACTCGCCCGCCAATGAGCACGACGCCTGCGGCGTCGGTTTTATCGCCCAGGTCAGCGGAAAACGCTCCAACCAGGTCCTGCAGTATGCGCTCCAGTCGCTGTGCGCCCTCGCCCACCGGGGAGCCGTGGACGCCGATGCCAAAACAGGCGATGGCGCCGGAGTGGTCACGCAGATCCCCTACAAGCTCTTCAAAACCGAGGTCCAGAAACTCGGCCACAATCTCTACAACGATGGCGACCTGGGGGTTGGGATGATTTTCCTGCCCCACGACAACGCCTACGCCCAAGCCCGGGCCAAGGCCATCATCGAAGAGGTCCTCGGGGCGCGCGGTCTCTTCCTCTTCGGCTGGCGCGAGGTCCCGGTCAATATTCGGGTGCTGGGCGACAAGGCCGCCTCCACCCTGCCCCGCATGGAGCAGGTGCTGATTGGAAAGCCCGAGGGCATCGGGGCGGAGGAGTTTGAACGCCGCCTCTTTTTGTGTCGCAACGAGATCGAGAAAAGCGCAGCAGAGGACAAGATCAAGCACTTCTACATCCCCTCCTTTTCCAGCAAGGTCATCAATTACAAGGGGCTGCTGATCTCGCCTTCACTCCAGAAGTTTTACCGGGATCTGCAGAACCCCGACTTTGAAACGGCGATCGCGACCTACCACCAGCGCTATTCGACCAATACGTTCCCGACCTGGCCCCTGGCGCAGCCCTTCCGGATGCTCTGCCACAACGGCGAGATCAACACCCGGCGCGGCAACGTCAACTGGATGGCCGCCCGCGAGGCGGAGCTCGAAGCCAACGAATGGGGCGATGACATCGACCTGCTCAAGCCCATCATCCAGCCCGGCGGCTCGGACTCGGCCGAACTGGACAACGCGCTCGAGGCGCTGGTGCTCTCGGGCCGCAACCTGCTGGGGGCAATGACCATGCTCGTGCCGCCCGCCTGGAAGAGCGACAAGCGCATGTCACAGCAGCTCAAAGACTTCTACGAGTTCCACGCTTGCCTCAACGAACCCTGGGACGGCCCCGCCTGCCTTGTCTTTACCGACGGCTCCACCGTGGGCGCCTGCCTGGACCGCAACGGGCTGCGCCCCTCCCGCTACAAACTCACTGAGGACGGTATCTTCTCCCTCGGCTCGGAAGTGGGCACCATCGAGTTCGACGATGCGAAGGTCGTTGAAAAGGGCCGCATCGGACCGGGTGAAATGATCGCCATCGACACGGTTTCCGGCAGGCTGCTGCACGACACCGAGATCAAGGAAGAGCTCGCCGGCAAGCATCCCTACGGCGAGTGGCTCCAAAGGCACCTCATCTCCCTTTCGAAGCGTGCGGGCGCCGTCCCGGCAGAGCCCACCGCCCCCCTCGACATCCTGTCCCTCACCCAGCGCCAGCTTGGGTTCGGCTACAGCAGCGAGGAACTGGAGATGATCCTCAAGCCGATGGTCCAGAGCGCGGCCGAAGCCGTCGGTTCCATGGGCGACGACACCCCTCTGGCGGTGCTCTCGCTCCAGCCGCGCCTCCTCTACACCTATTTCAAGCAGCTCTTCGCCCAGGTCACCAACCCGCCGATTGATCCGATTCGCGAGAAACTGGTCATGTCGCTTACCGTCCACCTGGGCTGGAGGCGCAACCTCCTTGCCGAGTCTCCCGAGCACGCGAGGCTCGTCCAGCTCGATTCACCTGTGCTACTCGAGCACGAGCTCGAAGCCCTGCGCCACCTCGAGGGAGAGGACCATCCGCACGCCACGCTGGATGCCACCTGGCCGCTGGCGGAAGGCAACGCCGGATTGGAAAAGGCCATCGGCCGGCTCTGCCAGCAGGCCGAAGCCGCCGTGCAGGCCGGCGCCCGCATTCTAATTCTCTCGGACCGCCGGATGGACCACGCACAGGTGGCCGTCCCCATGCTGCTTGCCACCGGCGCGGTGCACCACCACCTCATCCACACGGGCCGCCGGATGAAGGCCAGCATCGTTTGTGAAACAGGCGAGGCCCGCGACACCCACCAACTCGCCTGCCTCATCGGCTACGGCGCCAGCGCCGTTTGTCCCTACCTCGCGCTGGAAACCTCGCGCGAACTGCTCGACCAGCTGCGCGTCTCCGCAAACGCCGGCGTCACCAAGGCCGGAGCGGACGCCGACAAGCTGGCCAAGGCTCATGCACTAAAGGCGGAGACCGATTCCATCACCTACCAGAAGGCGCTCGAAAACGTGCGCAAAGCTCTGGAGGACGGCCTCCTGAAAATCATGTCCAAGATGGGCATCTCGGTGCTCGCCAGCTACCACGGCGCGCAGATCTTCGAGGCCATTGGAATCAACACCGCTGTGGTGGACCGTTGCTTCAACGGCACCCCCTCGCAGGTCGCGGGCATCGGCTTTGCAGAAATCGCCGCCGAATCGCTCGCCCGCCACGCCAAGGGCTTTGCGGGCGTCCCAACCGAAGGCAAGGAAGCACAGCTGGAGGATCCCGGCTACTACCGCTTCCGCCGCGCCGGGGAGCGCCACGCGGTGACGCCTCCCGTCATCCAATCGTTCCATTCCTTCGTCAAAACCAACAACCCCGACGACTACAAAAAGTACGTTGAGGCCGTCAAAGCCCAGCAGCCCATCTCCTTCAAGGACATGCTCGAGCTGGTGCCCAAGGCGCAGCCGGTGCCGGTTGAGGAGGTGGAGTCCGTTGAGGACATCCGCCAGCGCTTCACCTCCGCGGGCATGTCGCTGGGCGCCCTCAGCCCCGAGGCCCACGAAGCCCTCGCCATCGCGATGAACCGGATTGGAGGAAAGTCCAACTCCGGAGAAGGCGGAGAGGATCCCGAACGCTTCAAGCGCCGCGAAAACGGCGACCTGGCAAATTCTGCGATCAAGCAGGTGGCCAGCGGCCGCTTCGGAGTGACCGCGGCCTATTTGGCCAGTGCGAAGGAGATCGAAATCAAGATGGCCCAAGGAGCCAAGCCCGGCGAGGGCGGCCAGCTGCCCGGCCACAAGGTCACCGCCTTGATCGCCCGTTTGCGCCACACCGTGCCTGGGGTGATGCTCATCTCGCCCCCGCCGCACCACGACATCTATTCGATCGAGGATCTGGCCCAGCTCATTCACGACCTGAAGGAGGTCAACCCGCGTGCCAAGGTCTGCGTCAAGCTCGTCGCTGAATCCGGCGTGGGCACTGTCGCCGCCGGCGTGGCAAAGGCGCACGCCGACATCATCCTCATCTCGGGCCACGACGGCGGCACGGGCGCCTCGCCTCTTTCGTCGGTCAAGCACGCGGGCACGCCGTGGGAACTGGGCGTCGCCGAGGCCCAGCAGGTCCTCATGATGAACAACCTCCGCAACCGCATCGTGCTTCGCACCGACGGTGGCATGCGCACCGGGCTCGACATCGTGCAGGCGGCAATCCTGGGCGCAGAGGAGTTCAACTTCGGCACCGCCGCACTCATCGCACTCGGTTGCGTCTACGTGCGCCAGTGCCACCTCAATACCTGCCCCGTCGGCATCGCCAGCCAGGACGAGCGTCTCCGCGCGAAGTTCAAGGGCTCGCCCGACATGATCGTCAACTTCTTCAATAGCGTCGCTGAGGAGGTGCGCGGGATCCTCGCCAGCCTTGGCGTCCGCTCCCTCAGGGAGATCATCGGCCGCACTGAATTCCTGCGCCAGCGCCATGTCGCGGACCATCCGAAGGCCAACCTGCTGGACCTTTCCCGCCTGTTGGTGGACGTGGCTGCCTCGGATCCCACGCAACCCCGCTACTGCACCCGCTCGCGCAACAACGGGGTCCACGAAGCGCCCCTGGACGACACCGTCCTCCAAGACGCCAAGGACGCCATCACCGAGCAGATGCCGATCTCGCTCAAGTACAAGGTGCACAACACCAACCGCTCCGTCGGAACGAAGGTTTCCGGCGAAATCGGCTACCAGTGGGGGGACGCAGGTCTGCCGGAAGGCACCCTCGAGCTCCTCCTCGAAGGCAGCGCGGGCCAGAGCTTCGGAGCCTTCCTCGCGCCCGGCGTGCGGCTCGTGCTCACCGGCGAAGCCAACGACTACGTGGGCAAGGGCATGAGTGGCGGCGAGATCGTCGTGCGCCCGCCGCTCAAGCACCGTTTCCAGCCCCACCTCAACTCCATCGTAGGCAACACCTGCCTCTACGGTGCCACGGGCGGCCGCCTCTTCTCCAACGGAAGAGGGGGAGAGCGCTTTGCTGTGCGCAACTCCGGCGCGGTTGCTGTCATCGAGGGCATCGGCGACCACGGGTGCGAGTACATGACAGGCGGCACCATCGTCGTGCTCGGGGACACCGGCAAAAACTTCGGCGCGGGCATGACCGGCGGCATGGCTTTCGTACTGGATACCAGCGAGCGCTTTGCCGACCTGTACAATCCGGGCTTGATCGTCATCGAGCGGCTCGACGCGACCACGGAAGTGATCCTGCACGAGCTTGTTGCCAAGCACGTCGCAAACACAGGCAGTGCGCGCGGCAGCGAAATCCTCGCGGACTGGCCGACCTTCTCGAAAGCCTTCTGGGCAGTGCAACCCCGCCCGCCGGCGGCAAAGCCCTCGGAGTCCAAGCCGGTGGCCAGCTCGGAGACCGTGATCTCCGAAAAGGTGATCGCGACCCAGCCCTAACCGGCAGAACGATCTGAATCAAATCACCGGCCGCTCCGTAAAAAGGGCGGCCGGTTTCTTGTGTAGCCCCCTGCTCCCACAGCAATTTCTTGCGGACCAAGCAGCTCTTGGCTCTGCTGTGGTTCCAACCCTCCTCTCATGAAAATCC
>CAMCIN010000282.1 GCA_945874745.1 Akkermansia muciniphila
TGTGCAACTGCGGGTGGAGGGTCTCCGGGCGCTCTTTGTCCACGAGTTGCACGCCCCCGGCGTGCGGTCCGCAGGGGGCCTCAAGCTGGACCACGCAGAGGCCTACTACACGCTAAACCGGGTTCCGATGAAAAAGGAGTAATCCACAGATGACCCAGATTTTCACAGATGCTTCAAATACCCTTTTCACCTCTGTGCTATCTGAGAAATCTGCGGATAAAACTCTGAATCAGCTTTTTAGCCACCGAAAGGAGCGGGCAATCAAAAAATATCGGTGTTGCCGGGACTGCGCTCACGCCAGAGCCAGATTCCGCCGCGCATCCCAAGATCATTGGAGACCGTGCTGACATCAGGCGGGAGGCCTTCGCCCAGGTGTCTGGCGTTACCTCCTCCGATGTGAAGATGGTCGAACGTGGTCAGCGCACGCAGGGTTTCGAGCGCTAGGGCCACCCGCTTCTTCCACCTCCGCTTGCCGACAGACTCGAGGGCGGCATTTCCAAGCTGCTCCTCGTACGTATCGCCCTTGCGGAACGGATGGTGTGCCAGCTCCAGATGGGTCGAAAGACGGCCGTCTTCAAAAATGCTGGAGCCCAGACCCGTGCCGAGGGTGATCACCACCTCGACCCCTTCTCCCTTGATCGCGCCCAAGCCCTGAATGTCGGCATCATTGAGCACGCGCACCGGTTTGCCTAGTTTCGCGCTCAAAGCGCGGTCGAGGGCAAAACCGCGCCACGCCTCGGTTCCGAGGTTGTGGGCTGTGATGATGATCCCCCGCCGGACCACGCCCGGAAAGCCCACTGATACCCGGTGGTATTCCGGGAGCGGGGCGACAAGCTGGGCCAGCGTCTCCACCATCAACTCCGGCGGACACTCCGGGGGGGTGGCCACACGGACCCTCTCGGTAAGCATGACGCCTTCGCCGTCGAGCACCGAGGCCTTCAAACCGGTTCCGCCGATGTCAATGGCCAGCGTCTTTAACTCGCGCGCGGGTGCTGACGGGCGCGCTGCTTTGGTGGCTTTTGCGCGGGTTCTTTTGAGCATAGTTGAGTGAGAGCTGCAGGTTCTAAATCGAGGACGATGCCCCTCCAGACAGCTCACTTTGCCCACGGTCCTTTCGCAATAGAGAAATAAGCCGAAAGACTTACATTGCATTCAGAAAGCCCTCGGCCCGAGCCGTTCCAGCCGGCAAACAAATATTTGCCCGGACCTGCACCTCACCCCTGCCTTCGCGGCCGACTTGCGGCCCGCTGCTGGCGGCGGGCGCTACTTCGGAAGGTGACTTTCCCACTCCAAACGGCGGTGGTCGCCGACGGCCCACACAATCCCGTTGAAGAGCAGCTTTTGAAAGCTCGCGTCCTTCCAGGTGCGCTCGTCGTGACCCGAGGCGGTGTAGAACACACGGCCCTTCCCCTGCTCCCTGACCCAGGTCCAGGGCTCGCGCGCCTCGCCCTCCACTCGCTCCATCAGGATGGTTCTGGCCTCTGGGTTGTGGTCCGCATGCACGTAGGTCTCATCCCACGCTTCAAACTCCGCAAACCCCTTCATCGCGAGATGGGACGGATTGACGACGCTCGCCTTGAATACGCCGCTTTTGTGGCTCTTGAAACGGCCGCCCACGAGTTTGACGAAATCCAGCGAATGGCCAAAGCAGGCGCTGGCGCAGTGGACCGGCACAAAGCCGTGGCCGCTTTCGACAAAATCGGACAGGGCATTGAACTGCTCGGGGGTGATGCGCGGATGGTTGGCGTAAAGCAGCACGGCGTCGTACTGCTTGAGGTTTTCCGCATTCAAGACGTCCACGGTCGTCACGTAATCAAGCTGGATGTGCTGGGGCGCTAGGGCCTCCTTCAGGATCGGACTGTAAAGGTTACTGTTGTGGTGCTGGCTGTTGTGGCCGAGGAAAAGCACCCGCAACTTGCTGGGCTCCGCGGAGGCCGCCGGCGCAAATTGGAAAAGGGCGAGCAGGCCCAGTGCGGTGAAAAACAAACGTCTGGAGGTCTTCATTTCTGTACTCTACCGCGGTTGAGAAGGTTTGGTTCGGTCAACTTTTGGGAGAAATCAGCCATGCGCATCGGCGCAGAACGGGTGCCCCTCCACTGCACAAAAACCCGGGGAGGGGGCGGCGCAGCGCGAGGCTGTGGGGCTACTCCGCAGCCGGACCGACACTCCAGCGGTCGGTGCGGAACGGGAGCGCGGGAAGACCGGCCCCGTTGTAGACGGTGCAGGCGGGCATGTTTTGAAAGGCGTACCGCAGCGCGGTCGGGCGGTTGACCCCGTCCGCTGTCACGACAATCCAGCTTCCACGCAGGACGGCCTGTGCCGGATGAAATTTCCCGTCTGCCCCGGCGAGTTCGAAGCCTTCCGGGCCCTTGAGCATCAGCCCCTCCGCATTTTCGCGAACAGGCACTTCCGCCTTTTCGGCGGAGAAAACCACCTCACCAAAAACGGGGCCCGCCGAAACCAAAGTCTGGGCGTATACGTTCTGCAGCACCCACAGGGCAGCCCTGCGGCCGACGGCCTGCTTGTTGGGCGGATGAATGTTGGTGGCGTCCCCCACATCCGCAGCACACACCACCCCCGCGCCCGGAACCTCCCGGGCCACGCGAATCTGTGCCTCCCGCACGAGGGGGTAGGAGCCCTGCGTCGGAGTCCAGGTCTCGGGCTTCCCAAAGCCTGCAAGCGTCACCAATACAAAGGGAAACGGCTTCCCCCAGTCCTCCCGCCAGCCCTCGATCAAACGCTTCATGACCGGAGCGTACAACTCCCCGCGCCGGGCGTTGGATTCCCCTTGGTACCAGAGGGCCCCCTTGATGTTGAAGGGCACCAGGGGCCGGATGTTGTTTTCGTACAAACCACCGGCCCTCAGTACCGGCGCACTGTCTGAGAGGGCAAAGGACTGCTCGGGGGTGAGCTGCGGCTTGGGCGCAAGCGGCGGCGTCCCTCCGGCTGCCTTGGCCTCCTCCACCTGCTTTTTCCACGCGGCCAAAGCCGCCTGATCCTCCGCCAGCCGCGGCCCGAACTCCGCGTTGAGGGCCTGGGCCTTTGCCTTCAATCCCGCAAACACCGGCTCGGCCTCGAGCGTGCGCAAGGGCGTCCAAGGTTCGGCGGCGGTCCCTCCCCCTGCAGCAACGAGCAGGCCGACCGGCGTTTTGAGCCGCTCGCGCAGTTGCCGCGCAAAGAAGAAGGCGGTCGCGGAAAACTCGGGGGCGGTCTGGGGGCTGCAAACGCGCCAGCCCTTGCCCGCCTGATAAACCCGGATCTGGCTGTCGACGGCGGAGGCGACTTCAGTGTCAACGTTGAGCACCCCGCCGTAACCGCACCAAGCCCCCTTCTGGAGCGTCTGGACCATGTTGGACTGACCGGAGCAAAGCCAGACTTCGCCTGCGAGTACGTTGGTGAGCGTGAGCGTGTTGGTGGAGCCGGAGACCTCGATGTCCGGCACCGGGCCGGCCTTTTGCGCAGGCAGCTGCACGTTCCAAGGGGCGGCCTTCCCGGCGCCCTGGGTCTCCGCGACCACCGCGCCGCCCATCTTCACGGCCACCTTCTCCCCCGCATCGGCCCAACCCCAAAACTGCAGGGGTTCGCCGCTCTGAACCGCCATGTCACTGCCTAGGATTCCAGGCAGTGTCACCGCGGCGTGGACGGAATGGGAGGGCGCCCAAAAGAGCGACAGCGCAGAAACACATCCGAGCGCGTCCAGCCGGTAACGGGCGGGGCGGGCTGCCGGCTGAGGCAGCCGTTGGGAGTCGGAAAGGAATGGGAGGGGCGTATGCTTCATGAGGGCGTCGAGAATGAGAATGGAAGCAGAGACCTAACGGGTGCGCCCGGTGAGCAGCTGATACTCCTCGGCGGTAAGGGGTGCCTTCTCCACCCACTTGAGGGCGTCATCGCGCTTGAGCCGGACGTATTCGGTCGCTGCCTTTTCCAGGGCAGCGGAACGCTGGGCGCCCGTCACTCCTATCGTGAGGGCCCATTCGACGGCGGCGACGGGATCCTTTGCAGCAATCGCCTCGACAAAGCCACGGACCGCCGCCGGATAATCCGCCGTTTTGGAAAGCGCATCGACCTTTTTGGCTGCCGCCTGCGGATCCTTCTGCGCGGCCTTGGTCAGCTGGTTTGCATAGGCGCTCTCCCGCAGGGGGCTGGGCGGTAGCGCCTCGGGGTTGACCTGTTGAGCGTAGCGACGCGCCTCCGAGGGACTCAGTTGGGCAAGCGCGGCCGTGACTTCCGGATATGCCGCCAGGTTCATTCCGGGCCAGCGGGCCAGTTCGGCCAGCGCTGCTGCACGTGCCGGGCCAGCCGGCAGGGACTGCGCGTACGCGATTGCGGCTGCCGGGTCCTCGCCCTTGGTGGCCTTCGCGATGAAGCCTGATATGGCACCGCGCGCGCCGAGAACTCCAGCCGGACCTTGCGCGAGCTGCGGGGCGATTTCCAGAAACTGCTCGGGCTGCTCTGCCGCGCTCTTGGCCAAGGTTTGGCCCACGGCCTTTTGCGCATCCGGCGCAAGACCTGCGCCCCAGGAGGCAAAAGCGTGGGGGTCCCTCTTGGCCCACGGCCCCAGCAGGACGTCGATATTGAAATGGGTCGCCCGCGCGTTAAGCCAAAGCGCCGCGGCTTTTTCCGGAGCAATCTCGGAGAGGCGTTTGGCGGCAAACTGAAAGTCAAACCGACTGGAGCGGTAAAAGTCCGTCCCCGCGGTTTCCTTCGTGAGCATGGCCTGCAACTCGTCGGGTTTCAGGAGGCTGATGGCTTCCATCAGAGCGAGCCGGGTCTCCGCCGGAGAGCCGGCCTTTTCACAAGCGGCCGCCATTTCCCGGAGCGACCCCTTTGGAATGACGCCCAAATCCTGAGTGTCACGCGGCGCAGCCTTCGCTGTTACGGCAGGCGGGGCCGCCGGCGTGTCAGCGGTCGTGCTCCCGGGCTGGAGCACGGGAGCCGGTGTCGGCAGTTGCGTTCGAGAAAACCCGCCCGCAAGCTGAAACCCGAGCGCCGTTGAGGCGGCACTAAGCAGGAGTAAAAGACGTGGAGACATGGGCAGAAAACGGCGTAGGCGCTATTTGGCGCGAATCGGAGCCAGCCTGCGGCGGAGCTCGGACTTGTCGGCCTCTGGCAGCGGGAGGC
>CAMCIN010000283.1 GCA_945874745.1 Akkermansia muciniphila
GGGGGCCAGTTGCCTAAACAAGAGGCCCACTGGCCCTCTTTAGGAGGCCCGACGAGAGTGGAGCAGGCACCTTGCCTGCTTGGGCGCGGGAGGCAGGCAGGGATGCGTGTGCTTCCAAAATTTCCTCCACAGCAACAGCCATTCAAGGCTCATGCCGGTTCCCTAATTGTCATGTCTCACTTCCCAAAAGCTCTCACCCAATGAAAGCAGCGAAGAGCCAACTAAAACTCCTCAAACAACTGATGCAGAGACATATCCGCAGCTATGAAGCATTTCACTTTTGAGGAAAAACTGCAGTCAACATCTGTGAATCTCTGTGTCATCTGCGGATGACTTCCCCCTCCCTGCAGATTCAGCGAAAAGTCATTCCCCGTGAACACTCCCCAGTGCGGTTTTCCGGCTCAGTGCCCGCGGATCAAAATCGGCGGCGTGGTAGGAGCTGCGGACAAGCGGACCGGAGGTCACAAAATCAAAGCCCTTCGCGTAGGCCAGCTCCTTGTGCCGCTCAAAAACCTCCGGGTGAATGTACTCCACCACTGGGAGATGTTGCGGACTGGGCCGCAGGTATTGTCCAAGGGTGAGCACCTGCACCCCCGCCTCACGCAGGTCGTCCATCGCTTCAAACAGTTCTGGCTCCGTTTCTCCCAGCCCCAGCATCAGCCCGCTCTTGGTGACCATCGCGGGCGCGAGCTGTTTGACCCGAGCCAACACTTCCAGCGAACGCCTGTATTTGGCCCGGGACCGCACCACGGGAGTCAGCCGCTCCACCGTCTCCAAGTTGTGGTTGAAGATCTGCGGCCCGGCGGCAATCACCACCTCCAGACAGTCGTCCTTGGCGTGGAAGTCGGGGGTGAGCACCTCGATGTTGATCTCCGCCCCCACCTCGCGGATGGCCCGGATGGTACGGGCAAAGTGTTCGGCCCCGCCGTCTTTCAGGTCGTCCCGCGCGACGGCCGTCACCACGACGTGCTTGAGCCGCATCCGCCTCACCGCCTCGGCCACCCGCTGTGGTTCGTCGGCCTCCAAGGGAAAGGGCTTGGCCGTCGTTACCGCGCAAAAGCCGCAGGCGCGCGTGCAGCGGTCTCCCGCAATCATAAAAGTGGCGGTGCCCTGGCTCCAGCATTCCCACCGGTTGGGGCACTGAGCCTCCTCGCAGACCGTGTGCAGCTTCAAATCCGAGACGAGCGCCTTGGTGGAGAAAAATACCGGATTCGACGGCAACCGTACGCGGATCCAGTCCGGCTTCCGGGCTTGATGCAAGGCGGGGTCAATCTTGGTGCAGGACATCCCCCCACCCTAGGGGACGACACGCAGAAATCAACCGTGGGGGCGGCCTGCAAGCCTCCTGAAAATCGGCCCTGTGTGGTTTCCAGAACACGATTTTCTGGCATGCTATCCCCGTGCGCCTTCATTTGCTTTTTCTCGCCTCTTTTCTTTTCGCCGGACTCCTCCCCTGCCCCGGCGCAGATTCCACGCAGGCACTGTTACGCGCCCTCAACTCCGATTCCTCGGAAGCCAAAAGGCTTGACGCCCTGAGGCAGCTGGAAAAAAGCGGCCCGCTGGAAGCCGCCCAGATCCTCCGCTCCATCACAGACACCTCCCCCGCCATCCGCGCTGCCATGGTGCGTCTCGGTGCACCGCTTTCCAGCGGCGATCCAGAACTCGCGCTGCGTCTTCTGGCGCTCTCCAACGACCGGGCGCCACAGGTACAGCGCCAGATGCTGGTTGTGCTTCCTTCCTTCACCCACCCAGATGCCAGGGCCGCCTACCGAAAACTCCTCGAGACCACCCGCCGCTCTGCCAACCCCGACCTGCGGGCCTACGCCCAAGGCCTCCCCAACTAGCCTACGCCCCGCGTTTTCCGATGCATCCTTCCGCACACGACCCTATCGCCATCGCCCTTGCCGAAGACGTCGGCTCCGGGGACCTGACCGCACAGTTTTTTGTAGAGCAGCGCCCGGGCAGCGCCCGCCTGTTTGCAAAGGAGCCGGCCATCGCCGCGGGCGTCGAGACGGCGGCGGAGGTGTTTCGCCGCGTTGTCCCCACAGCCCGGGTCCAAGTCCTGCGAGCTAGCGGCTCCCCGGTCGCCCCTGGTGACTCGGTGCTCCAGATTGAAGGACCACTGCCCTCCCTCCTGACGGCGGAGCGCGTCGCGCTGAACTTTCTCCAGCATCTCTCCGGGATTGCCACCCTCACCCGGCGCTTTGTGGATGCCGTCTCCGGCACCCACACCCGGATTATGGACACGCGCAAGACCATCCCCGGGCTCCGCGCCTTGGAGAAGGCTGCGGTACTCGCAGGCGGAGGCTCCAACCACCGGATGGGGCTTTACGACATGGTCATGGTCAAAGACAACCACCTTGCCACAGGCACCTCGCTCAGCGCGCTGCAGGAGTCCATCTCCAAGCTCAAAGCGGCCCATCCCGCCGTCCGTGTCGAAGTCGAAGCGGACACCCTCGCCCAGGTCGAAGCGTTCCTCACCCTTTCCGGCGTCGACGTCATCCTGCTGGACAACATGAGCCTTGCTGAACTCCGGACCGCAGTTGGGCTGAGCGCGGGGCGTATCCCTCTGGAAGCCTCGGGTGGAGTCACGCTGGAAACGGTCGCTGCAATCGCCGCCACCGGGGTGGATTTCATTTCCGCGGGCGCACTGACCCACTCCGCCAAGGCGGTTGATTTTTCCATGGAACTCCTTTGAGCGGGGCCCACCGGAGACGCATGCGTGTGGAGCGGCTCTGCCTGAGAACAGCGGGTCAATTTGCAGAGCCCTGAGAGCGCAGGTTTTTTGCACCGGTCGCCCGAGTTGCGTCGACACTTTCGGGGACTCTTCAACCTACCCTAGAGCAGCTTAAAACTCCCAACTGAACGTAGCGTTCCCGGTTGTCGTCTTCTGATTGCTTTGGATCTCACTCTGCGCGTTCAAGCGTAGGGTTGCCCGCCGCGTCAGCGCCATTTCCGCGGCAACGCCAAATTGCATCGAATCGGCCCCCACTCTGGAGCTCTGCATGGTGAAAGAGGAATCCGCCATTCCACTGAGCATGGCGTCGGTAGCGTGGCGCCTGGTATCGAGATACTGCATCCAATTCGCTGAGGTGCTCAGACGCACTGCATGACCTTTGATCGTAAAAAGTCGCGCAGCCTGAAGGCCGGTTTGAAGCGCGTTTCTGATTAATGAATTTCCAATAACTTTGGTTTCCAGCAGGCCACCACCAGATTCAGAGAACTCGCTCTGATTGTACCCGCAAGAAACGAAGTGTACGGAGGGGGTCAGAATGAAAGGGCCGGGATTCAGCGCCAAAGACAAGCCCACTTGAGTAAGCCATTCTGTGTTCCGGAATTTTACCGGTTGAGAATTCAATGCTGAAGCCCGCTTCAACGTGTTTTCCGCGGCACCAAAGGAGGCGGATGCATCGAAAGCCACGTCTCCAATCAGAACGCTTGCGTACGCTCCGCCATGCCAAGTTTCAGCGATTAACGACCCGAGGCCTTCTCCAAAACTGACGTTGCTGCCACCCAGTGCTGCGCTCACTCCAAGCGTGAGCACGCCCGTCTTGCGCTCAACGCCAGAAACGTTTCCATAGTGATTGCCGGAGTACCCGGGAGCCCCTACCTCACGGTCCGCATTCAGCTGCTGCAAGGTGCCGTAGGTTGTTGACCATAAATTCAGCCCCCGTTCCGAGGGCTCGGGCCCGTAGAGTGATCCCAAGGCGAGTGTACTCAAACGCCCGTTCAACCCGATCTGTAGACCCTTTAATCGGCCGAATACAACGTTCGGCAATTCAGAATAAGGTCCCGGGCTGACACCTTCGAGAAGTGCACGCACCGCACCCAGCGAGCTTTGGCTATCCAGCGTATCGATGAAATTGGAAATCTCGCCACTGCTTAGACTCAACTTCGAATCCAAAACTCCCCCGATTGTCTTAATGTTGCCATCTCCCAGCGAAGCAAACCGCAAGCGCTGGACCGACATCTGAATGAGGCCCACCGTCCCGCTGCTCACGGAAGCGAGAATCATTGGACTCTGCCGCAGCGTGCCCCCGACGTTCATGTAACTGGGAACACTTCCGTCAACGTTCGACACGGTCCCAACCGTGTAGGTCATGATATCAAACGTGTGCTTCTCAAAGTCAGTCACCCGCGGCCGTCCATTGGGATCATAGGCAACAGCAACAATGCCCCCTTGGGCGCGCAGCGATCCTGTGATCGCGATGGTGTCATTCGGCCCGGAGCCGGCAATCGTCAACGTATTCGCAGTATATTCAAACTGGAGTTCGCTACCCGGCATCGCGAGCACATTGCCTAAAAAGCTCAGTGGCCCGGGCGAGTTTCCCGGCTTCACGACTGCTCCAGCACCAATGATGATATCCCCAATGACTGTCCCATTGCCTTTGAGCACCTGTGCCACAGGTGCCAGAATGGAGTCGCCACCAATCTTCAATGTCCCTCCGTTGTAGGCACCCACTTCGAGCTTAACGCGAGAGCTGCTCGCGTCACCCACAACAAGGGTCGAAATGCGGCTGATGTTTGCGTCGCTCTGAAGACGCAGAGTTCCACCCGAAGTTGAACTCAGAACAAGGCCGTCAGTGTAGGCGGCCCCTCCCAACATTGCGACCATTCCCGTCGACTGCCCATCAAGATTGAACGTGAATTTATCAAAAGAATTGCCTCGGCTGGCACCCATCTCACGCCCAAGCCCTTGAAGCACCTTGCTCTCCCCAAATGTCATTCCTTCAATTCCAAAATTATCTGCTGCGCCAACAGGAGTCGCCCCAGCGCGCAGGCGGACAGGCGTCATCAGGTAAGTGCCCGATCCTAGCGTCATCTCATACGCCCTCAATTCGCCCGTGTAGCCCTCGATGCCAATCGTAGCACCGTTCTCAATCACCACTTTTTGGAGTGTCTGAGATCCGCCGGTGATCACCCCGAACGTGGCTGCCCCTTTCACCAACAGGGTTCCGCTCGTCGCAAGCACATCGGTTGTCGAGAGCAGCAAGCTGCCCGCTTCCACCTGGGTGAGAGGAATCGGCAGCCCGGAGTAACTCAGGTACAATGTACCAGCCCCTT
>CAMCIN010000284.1 GCA_945874745.1 Akkermansia muciniphila
GCAGCGTTCATCACCTCGGTCCATACGGGCAAAGCCATCGTCGCGCCGTAGCCTTGCGCGATGGTCCGCTGGGGCTTGTCGAAACCCACCCAAACCCCAGCGGTGAGGGTACTGGTGTAACCGACAAACCAAGCGTCCTTGTAGTCGTCTGTCGTCCCGGTCTTGCCCGCCGCCGGCTTTCGGAAGCCCGTACTCCGGGCTGACGCAGCCGTGCCTCTGTCGAGCACCTTGCTCAGCACGTTGGTCAACAGCGCGCAAGCTCCCGGCTGCAGCACCGTCTTTGAGGCAGACGGCGCGCGATAAAGAATCGCCCCGTCGGAATCGACCACTTTTTCAATGAGAAAGGGCTGGCGGAGCCTCCCTCCGCTGGCGAGCACCGTGTAGGCGGTGGTCACCCGCAAAAGCGAGGCTTCAAAAGCCCCCAGATAAGCGGAAGGCTTTTTGGGCATCTTTTCCAGCCCCACCGCAGCTGCCACCCGCCAGACCTCCTGCAAGCCGGCCGCCTCCCCCACACGCACCGTTACCGTGTTGCGCGACTGGATGAGCCCTTCCTCGGCGCTCATGGCGCCCTTGAAAGTGCCGTCGGAATTCTGGGGCGACCAGTTTGGATTGCTACGGACCTCCCCCTTCTGGATCGGACCGTCGCTGAGCATGTTTTGGGGAGACATCCCCCGCCCAAAGGCTGCGAGATACACAAACGGCTTGAAGGTTGAACCGACGGGGCGCTCCGCCAGGAGCGCCCGATTAAAGCGGCTGTCCAAGTACTCTCGCCCCCCCACCAAAGCGCGTATCGCCGCGTTCCGATTGTCCAAGACCACCACGGCACCCTGAAGGTAGGCCGGTTCCAATTCCGCTTCCCGTGCCTCCTTGGTGAAGTCCGCCTTTCTCGGATGATTGTATTTGGGCAACGCTTCAATTTTGGTCAGGTGCGCGTTGAGCCCGTTTTGAGCCGCATCCTGCAAAACCGGATCCAACGCCGTGTAGATCCGCAGCCCGCTTTCGCCGAGTTGGTCCTCACTCAACACCCGCCCCAATTCCCGGACGACCGCGTCCATCGCGTAGTTTTCCTGCACCGTCAGCCGCCGCTTGGCGTTCAGGACGATCGGGGTCTCCCGAGCCGTTGCAGCCTCAGCCGCGGTGATAAACTCGAGCTTGGTCATCCGCTCGAGCACCGTATCGCGCTCTCTTAGCGAACCCTCGTAGTTGGCGTAGGGTGAAAACCGGGAAGGCCCCCGGATGATACCCGCCAACAAGGCAGCCTCGCCAAGGGACAACTCAAAAGCGTGTTTGTTAAAATAGGCCTGACTGGCTGTTTCGATCCCATACACACCGGCCCCCAGATAAATCCGGTTCATGTAGTGTTCGAGGATCTCCTTCTTGGAAAAATACCGCTCCATACGGACGGCGACAAAGGCCTCCAGCGCCTTTCTGTGCAGGTTTTTCCCACCCAAGGGAAAGGAGTTGCGCGCCAGCTGCTGGGTCAACGTACTCGCCCCTTGCGCGGCGGAGCGCGAAACTACATTGCGCAACACGGCCCTCAAAATTCCGACCGGGTCCACCCCGAGATGTTTGTAAAACCGCGAATCCTCGCGGGCCAGCAGCGCATTGATGAAAAGTGGTGACACCTTGGACAAAGGGACTACCAAGCGGTTTTCGTCCCCAGCAAGACGGCCATACGGCTTGCCGTCCCGATCAAACACGGTGGAGCGCTCGCGGATTTGCTGCACGCGCGCCATGTCCAGACGGCTGGCCCACACTGAATACACGCCGCCGAGCACCGCACCGAGAAGGCTGCCCCACGCTAGAGCAAACAAACCAAGCCGCAGCAGGCTTGCCTTCAGCCGCCCAGAACCGGCCCGTAGGGGCTTTGCTGGCGCGGGGGTCCGGGGACGCCTGAGTGGAGGTTTGGGTGGGTGCACGGGTCGTTTGAGTGTAGCGCACAGCCGGCGCAGGAGTAAAACCCAGCCTAGCGGCACCCAGCTCCCCTTCACAACAACGAGGCGTCCCGCACTGCCACCCGCCCGACACGGCGTCCGATTCCAGTAAAAATCTCCCAAGGAATGGTTCCGGCCCAATGCGCCAGGTCGGCAGCGGAAATCACCTCGCTCCCTTGTGCCCCGAGCAGCGTCGCCTCCCCGCCAGGAACCGCGCCCACACAAGCGCTCACATCCACCAGAATCTGGTCCATGGTCACCCTGCCAAGAAGCGGACACCGCCTACCGTCAATCAGCACCCCGGCTCCCCGATTGGAGAGGTGCCGCTGGTAACCGTCGGCGTACCCGGCCGAGAGCGTGGCCACCCGCATGGCACGCGGCGCGATAAAGGTGCGGCCGTAGGAAATCCCGCGTCCCTCCCCCACCTCGCGCACCAAGCTGATGCGGGTCTTCCAAGTGAGCACGGGCCGCAGGTGCTCGCGGAAACCTGTGACAGGCGACACCCCATACAACGCAAGTCCGACCCGGCACAAATCCACTCCGGCCCCGGGCTGGGCAATGAGGCCCGCGCTGTTGGCGATATGCGCGGGCCCCCGCACCAAACCCTCCGCCCGCAAAGCCCCGGCCAGCGCCACGAACCGTTCCGTCTGAGCCGCAGTGAAGGCTTCGTCCTCGTCGGCCGAAGGAAAGTGAGAGCCCACGCCCAACAACTCGAGCCCGGGCAGCGCACGGATCTCCCTAGCCAAAGCCATCGCCTCGGCCTCCCACACCCCAATACGCCCCATCCCCGTGTCCACGGCCAGGTGTACACCGAAGGGGGGAGCACCTGGCGGCGAGGCAAACCCACAAGCTTCTGCCATTGAGGAAATCACCGGCACAAAACCTCCCTCCCGAATCCCTCTCCACTCAGAGGGCAAAGCCGTGCCTAGAATCAGGACGGGTTTCTGCCCCGCCAAAGCACGGACCTGCCGCGCCTCAGCAAGGTTGGCCACGCCAAACCAGTCCACCAGCGGAGCAAGGGTAGGCACGACCTGCTCGATTCCGTGGCCATAGGCGTCCGCCTTGACCACCGCCATGAAAGCCGTCCCGCTAGCACACAGAGAGCGAAGCGCGAAGGCGTTCTGTCGCAGTGCCTCCACATTAACTTCCACCCAGCTGCGCAGTATTTCGGCACTCATGAAACAGGCGGGATTGCTCAACCGGCCAGACTAGAGGTCGTCCTCCTCCTCTGCTGGGGAATCGCCCCAGAGGTGTTCTCGAGTCCACTTAGTGGTGTAGAGCTGGCACAACCCAAGCGCTGGCGCCACTCCCCCCGTAAAACTTGCCGCCGTGGTGTACTGGCGGTCCTCATCATAGGCTCCGACCGCCAGCACCACGTGGTCGAAGTGCTCGCTCAAAATCTCAAAAGCCCGGTCCACTGCATCCTGTTGCGGCTGGTTCATGTTCTTGCCTAAGTGTGCAACCGGAACGCCGGGACTCGCCACCAAATTCGGCCGCTGCCGCCGGCGGGGCGGCTCATTCGGAAACTTCCTCCGTCTGAAGGTCCAGCACCTCTCCTGTCAGGCGGTCGAGCGCGATGTGCACCCAAATTCTGTGCTCCGCTTCGACCACAAAATTTCTCAGATCCCCCTGCTTTTCCGAGCCTGGAGGAAAGCGGCCCGCCTGGGCAATAATGTCGAAAAGCAGGTTCCAAACACGGGTGTCCCCGCAAGCACCGAGGGTACGCGCAACGGCATGACGTTCCAGCGAGGTTCCCCCGTCGGGGGCGTTAGCAAAAAGCGCCTTCAAATCAGTGGAAATCCCCGTGTACTTGCCGTCGGCCCCCCGCCGGCCAACCAACTCGCTGAGGCTTTGCAAGGGGCCCGCTCCCGGGGCCTCGCTGCTTGTGCGGGCGACAAGGGCTTGGGCAACGGCCTGAGCGGAAAGACCACCAACAGAGGGCAGCGGCAGCGGCTTGGGGGCTCCCGTCCCCAGATCAGCGCCTGCAAGAACCGCCTGCAAAACGGGCGCCTGCCTCGTGTTGAGATTCACCCTCCCCGCCTCCAACGCATCCGGATGGAGGTTCTCCCCAACGCAAAACGTTTCCAGCAAACCAGAGAAACCGCTTTCGGGCGTTCCAAAATCCAGTTGCCGCCAAGGGGCCCCCGCAAAAACAAAGGCAAGTTCGCCCACAGAGCGAAAGGGCCGGTCAAGCCGCTGTGGACGCGCCCCGTTCGCCAGTGGAGAGGCCGCATTACCGGTTGCACCGGTGCCCCGCCTGCGCACTCCGTCAGCGTCGGTATAATCCCCCGGAAACGCTCCTGTGTTGAAAAAAAAGCGCTCCCGCACCTGCCCTTGGACTTGGTCTTGCTCGCTTCCAAACGCCCCAAACCTGCCGGTTCGCGGATCAGGCCAACACTCAAAGGGAGCCTCCCCCGCAGGCGTCACCCCGCCAATAGGGGAGCCCATCTTTTCGTCATAAACTACCCAGCGCGGCGTTTTGCCGGGTTCGCTCGAGTTATAGGCGAGGCGGTAAAAGCACTGCGGAGCCGGTGTTGGAAGGAAAACCGAGGGCAAAACCGTATAGAGATTCGGCGCAGTGCCGGCCTTAAAAACCTGGGTGCCGCGGGCAAGTCCGACTCCGAAAATCGGCTGTTTTGTGAGATCCGGCAGACCTGTCGGGGGCAGAAAGTTGCCCCCGCCCAAGCGGGCATTGAGCCCCCCGGGACTGACGGCCGAAAGCAGCCACTGGGGTTGATAGAACGCCGCCACCGCCTCCGGCGGCAAATCGAATCGAATTTGTTCGCCGGAAACCTTCGGACTAGGGCTCGGATCCGCAGGTCCCACTCCGGGAATCAGGGTTCCAGCGTGAATCGGCGCCGCCGCTTTTTGTGCGAGTTGCAACCCAAACCCGCTGGTGGCTTCAACGCTCAGACGAAACTCCTTCGGGCGCTCCTGCGCCAGCATCGCACCCGAGAGCTCGTGCGGATTCCAGAACTGGAAGGCCTGCCACATCACCACTTCTCCAGGATCAGTCGCGGGAGTTTTCGAATAAAACGGAACCGGCGTCCCGTCTGGGGAGCGGAGCAACTTTACCGGAGCCGCCTCGTGCACCA
>CAMCIN010000285.1 GCA_945874745.1 Akkermansia muciniphila
CTGAAAGTAGCGAGGAGCCAAAAAAAGGGCACGACCTCCGTTGGCCGTGCCCCTTGTATTCGCCGCCGGTATGTCTGCCGGTTTAGAACTTGTTCTGACGGTAGGCGCCCATTGCAGGGGCGTCCGGGTTCACCTCGGGCCCGAAGTAACGCAGGATCACCAGAGGCTCTGTTTCGCTGAGGTTTTCAAACTTCACCCCCGCCTTGGCCCCGGCTTCGGTGCAGAAATACTCGTCCTCGGTGAGCTCGGTGAAGCGGATCAGCTTCGGGCTGTTGAGCGGATGGCCGTTGATCTTGCCCACACCCTGGACGCAGATGAGGCCGTAGGCCCCGTTGTCGCGGATGGTGCAGCTGTGGCCGGGTTCGACGGTGAGCTCCTTGGCGGTGAAGAGCTGCTCGGCCTTGATGCGTCCGTAGACGATCCAGCGGTCGACATAACCCTCCGCGCGCGTGTCGGCCACGGGGACAGGTTCGAGGTAGTGGTTGTCCTTGAAGTTCGGGTCCAGGTTGCCCTCCCAGTCGAGCTGGTCGACGATGAAGTCGATGTCCTGGTGGTGCTCCTTGGGCATGTCCTTGACCAAGAGATCCCACGGCACGTACCGGCCTTCGACGAGGTTCTGGTACATCCCGAACACGTCACTGCCCCACTGGGGCTCGTAGGTGCAAAGCGAGCCGGGCGCGTGCAAAACACAGGGCGGGATCAACCAGCCGGTGCCGGGCTTGAGCCGGTAGGCGCGGGACAAGTCGAGGATGCCATTGTCCCCCTTGTTCCAGTCGGCGATGCAGCGGCGCACCTGGTCCTTGGTGGTGCCGGGCTCTAGTCCCATGAAGGTGTAGGGGAAGTTGTTGCCCACGTTGTTGTGCTGGGGCGGGAAGTAGTAGGACTCCGGCTTGCCCTCCTGACCGACGAGCTTGGCCTGCGCCGCACTCTGGTGCATGTGGTGCGGGATCGGCCCCATGTTGTCGAAGAACTTCGAGTAGACGGGCCACTTGCCGTACTTATTCCAGATAGAGGCACCGATGAGTTCGGCGCCGCATTCGGCAACTGCCTCCTGCAGGGTGAAGCGGGTGTGGCCGGCGACCACGTAGGAGAGGCCTTCGTCCGGGGTGCGGTTGTCGTTGGCGGCGGGGGTGGTCGAGGCAAACCAACGCTCGTCAATGCCGCCGCGGTTCAAGCCGAAGGCGTAAAGGTCGTCCGGGTGCAGTTTGAGGCGCTTGCCGGGTTGGAGGAAGGAGCGGGGCACCCAGCAGGGGGCCAGACGGAGCAGCCCGCCGGTGGCCTCCAGTTGCGCCTCCACTGCGGGACGGACATGGGATGTCAGGGTTTGAAGGGAAGTGACGTGGTTCATGTTGGGCGGTGAGCTTGCAAGAGAGCGTCGCCAAAAGGCGACTTGTTTTCGCTCCACCCCGTGGAATCAACCCTTTTGCGGCCCGCCCTCCTGCGTCCGGAAGCACCCCGCGTTTTGGCGTTCGCCACCGGGGGGGCTTTCTCACGCTTGACTCCCAAGCGCTTCCCTATTCACCTCCTCCCTAACTATGAAATGGTTCCCCACTCTCACCGCCGCCGCCATCGTGCTCAACGTTGCGGCCATCGCCGCCACGCTGATCCCCTCCGAGGCCCGCACCAACGGCTTCGCCCTTGGCACCCAGTCCTACACCTTCAAGGAGTTCACCTTTGAGGACGCCTGCGCCAAGACCGCCGCCGCCGGCCTCCACACAACGGAAATGTTCCCCGGCCAGAAGGTCTCCGCCGCCCTTCCTGACCAGAAGACGGGCCCAGGCGTCTCTCCGGAAGGCCTGGCCGCCATCAAGGACATCCTCAAAAAGAACAACATACAGGCCGTTGCCATCGGAGTGATCGGGATTCCTATCGACGAGGAGGCCGCACGCAAAGTGTTCTCCTTCGCCAAGGAACTGGGCATCGGGGTGATCAACACCGAAAGCACCAATGCGATCGACACCATTGAAAAAATGGTCAAGGAGTTCGACATCAAGGTCGGCTACCACAACCATCCGCGCCGGCCAAATGATGAAAACTATAAGGTCTGGGATCCCAACTACATCCTGGAGCTGACCAAGGGCCGCGATGCCCGGATCGGTTCCTGCGCGGACATGGGCCACTGGACCAACTCGGGGCTGTCGGCCGCCGAGAGCATCCGTCTCCTCAAGGGGCGCGTCGTGTCCAGCCACATCAAGGACATCGCCATGGGCGGCACCTCCGTCGTACCCGCCGGGACCGGCCGCGCCAACCTGCCCGAGGCGCTCAAAGCCCTCAAAGAGGTGGGTTTTGACGGCCCCATCTCCATCGAGCACGAAAACAACTGGAAGGATAACCTCGCGGACGTGATCACCTACGTCGACCTGGTAAAGGCACACGGCAAGTAGGCCAGATCCCTCAAGCCCTCACGACCAAGGCGGCCTCCATCTGGGGGCCGCCTTTTTCTTTGGTTCCCCGCTGTTTTCGGTGGGTGCCTTTTCACTCGCTCCGGAGAGAGGATAGGCATCCACAGATGGCTCAGATTGCCGCAGATGTTTTTAGGGTTTTCACTCCGCTGTCAGCGGGCGCGCTAGGAGATCTGCGGCTCGTCACCCAAAGCTGCCAAAGTTTCGCATAGCGCGAGGGGCGCTCTTGCTCCCGGAGGGAGCGGAGAGAGTGAGCCGGGCGGCAGTGAGGCTTTGCGCGCGCCCACAGTGGGGCAGGCCCGCAGGGCCCGGTCGGCAGGGCCAGTTTTCCAGAGAAAGGGAGCCGAACATTGGACTGCTTTTGGGGGCTAATTGTCTAAATAAGAGGCCCACTGGCCCTGTTGAGGAGGCCCGAGGGCGTCGGACACTGCGCCATCCAAGTCGAGAGCAGTTCCTGGCTCCTGCCGGCTCCCGAATGGTCACGTCTCGCTTCCCAGAAACTCTCACCCACTGAACGTAGCGAGGAGCCTGAAATCTGTCACAGCTGCGGCTATTCAGGCAAACAGGGTTTTGTGGGCTTCTCGCTGAATGGCCCCCGGGTTTGCCTTCCCGAACCTTGGCTTAATTGACTGTGCACACGCTCCAGCAACGCACCTGAAACTTCAACTGAATCGGGGTGCTGGTGTGGCATGCGACAGGCAGCCCGCCGGGTCACGCACGTCCAAATCCGCCTGCCGTAGCGCCTCGTTGACGACTTGCTGCGGCTCGCCGTCTGTGAGCCAGCGGCGGCGCACTTCCGGATCGAGGCTTGCCAGCGGGTCAAAATACAGGAACTGCTGCCCCGGCTTCACCGCCGGACTCGTGAAGACGGCGACGCCGTTTTCACGGTCGTAATACTCATAGGAATGCGCGTCGCGCTTTCCTCCGCCCCCCATGGTGTCGACCACAAAAGCGGGGGTGTGAAACCCAGCGGTCACGCCGCGCACCCTCTTTTCCACCTCCAGCCCCTCGCGCAGGGAGGTGCGCAGGTCTTCCACCCCGGGGACCATGTCGTGAAAATAAACGTAGTAAGGTTGAATATTGATGAAGCCCAGTCGCTTCACCAGCAACTGCATCGACTCGGGGGTGTCGTTCACGCCTCGCTGGAGCACCGTTTGGCAACGCACCGTGATTCCCCGCTCCACCAAAAGATTCATCGCCCTGCGGGTCACCCCCACGATCTCCTGCGCCGAGTTGAAATGCGTATGCACCACGGCCGTCTTATGCAGACGCCTCGCCTCCTCCACCACGCGGGTCAAAGCGTCCGTCCACCGCTGGTCGGAGAGAATCTTCTGGGGCAGCACGCAAAGCCCCTTAGTCGCATACCGGATCCGGCGCACGTGCGGAATGGAAAGCAGCCGCCGGCCGATCAGCTCCAGGTGGTCGGGGCGCAAATTGTAAGAGTCCCCGCCGCTAATGACCACGTCCTCCAAACCCGGGTGCGCGCTAATATAAGCGAAGGCCTCTTCCCAGCGGGCCAGATTGGCGTGCAGCTTCGCTTTCTCCCCCACCCGCTCCGTATCCGCGCCCACCGCATAGGAGCGCGTGCAAAAGCGGCAGTACACCGGACACGTGTCCACCGGCAGAAACAGCGCCTTGTCCGGGTACCGGTGCGTCAGCCCCGGCACCGGCGAGTCCTTGCGCTCGGCCAGCGAATCAAGCCGCAGCATCGGATGGTCCGGTTGCTGACAGGAACGCAAAGGCAGGAACTGGGAGCGAATCGGATCGGTTACAGGCTCGTTCCAGTCAATCAAGCTGAGCAGGTGCGGGGAGATGCGCAGCGACATCGGCGCGTTGCGGATGCCCTCGGCCAGGTCTGCGTAAAAGCTCTCCCCGGCCAGATCCCCCAACACTTCCCGCAACTGGGCGACGCTCGTGACGCTCGCCCGCTGCTGGAACAGGTGGGTTTCAAATTCGGCCCGGTCGACCTTCCCAAACCCTGGGATCTGCCGCCAGTAGTCGTCGTCCCTGAGTTCCCGGTGGGCGCCTTCGCCGGCGTTTACAGCCGCCAAAGCCTCCTCAAACTCCATAAATACCTCCTCCGGCAACCGAATTGAGGCTGCAAGAATCCGCTTTGCGGAATTCTGCGCTGCGAGCAAGGAACGAAAACATGGCTGCCATCAGATTGTCAGAGCCTTCGCCAGCGTCAACCCAAGGGTGGGCCCTCTGGCGCCGCCTGGATGCGCCCGCAAACAAACTGCGGCAAGCAACCAAAACTGTACAAATATATGTTGTTTCCACATTTCAGTGGGGCGGAGTTTGTTTAGTTTGGACCGCTGTAACTTGTTGTGGTGCTATTCTGCATATGTCCCCCCCTTTCCTGCGTCCGGTGGTCTGGCTTTTCGCCCTTGTCTGGCTGGTCGCGCCAGCAGTAAAGGCTCAGGCCCCGGCCTCCGCGGCAGGTCGGGCCGCTGAAATGACCATCACAGGAGGGAATGGTCCATTTGCTTCCTACGGCTCGTTCCGGCTCCTGATGTCCACAACCGACGACACTTATGGATCGGTCTCCACATCCAGCAGTGTGGCCAGCAGCCATGGCACGGCTGTCTATTCAAGGACAGGGACAAACTCCG
>CAMCIN010000286.1 GCA_945874745.1 Akkermansia muciniphila
CATGATCTTGCGCTCTTTCCTCCGCTCCGTTGCCGTCGGCACCCTCACCGCCCTGCCTCTGGCACTGGCCGCAGACCCACCCACATTTCAGGGGCCCACACCGGGTACTCAGCGAGCCGTCACCCTCCCGACGGTCGACATTTCTCGGGATCCAACCCGCCAGGTCGTCATCGCCCGCGGCACGGAAACCGCCTATCAGGGTCACTGCGACACCGCCTTACTGGCCGACGGCAAAACCATGTTTGCTGCGTGGAGCGTCAACCATGCGGGGTACCTCGGCCCATTCGCCCGCAGCGAAGACGGCGGCCTCACCTGGAGCGCCCCCCTGCCCACGCCGCCCGACTGGAGGGAGGTCAAAACCACAACCCCCGTCCTCCACCGACTCACCGATCCTAAGGGCGTTGAACGGCTTTTTCTATTTGGGGGGTGCGATTTTCCGGGCAACATCCGGCGGGCGTTTTCTGAGGACGGAGGAAAAACGTGGTCGGCTATGTCAGTCACGGGCCTCGTCGGGGAGGTAGCCCCCAAGAGCATCGTCCCCTTTGACTCGGGCAAGCGTCTCGTGATGTGGTCCGACCGGCGCGATCCCAAGAACGCCAAGGATCCACACCCCGTGGTGTGGCAAAGTGAATCCCTCGACGGCGGTCTGACCTGGAGCCCAGAACGCGTCATCCTGGTGGTTCCCGGGCAGTGGGCGCAACCCAGCGTCATCCGGTCTGCTGATGGCAAAAAGCTGCTGATGCTCATGCGTGAGAACACACGCAAGCACCATTCCCTTTACTCCGTGAGCGAAGACGAGGCTCGCACTTGGAGCGAACCAAAAGAACTACCCGCCGCACTCACGGGCGACCGGCACGTCATCAAGCGTGCCCCGGACGGGCGGTTGGTGATCGCCTTCCGCGACATGGCGGCCACGAGCCCAACCTACGGCCACTACGTCGCCTGGGTCGGCACCTTCGAGAACATCCTCCACCGGGAGGAGGGCCAGTACCGCATCAAACTGCTTCACAACGCCGCCCGCACCGCAGAGGACCAACCCGGCAAAGGGAATACAGACTGCGGGTACTCCGACCTTGAGCTCCTTAAGGACGGCACCATCGTGGCGACCTCCTACGTCAAACTCAACGCCGGCCCCGAAAAGCACAGTGTCGTCAGCTCGCGCTTCAAACTGGCGGAGACGGACGCCCTCGTGACACAGGAAAAGACGCGCGCCCCGGCAGCCAGCCTGCTGCCCCGAGACTGGGATCCGGCGCTGGCGGGGGACCTCGTGATACAGCGCCTCGTGCGGGTGAGCGCACCGCAGGTCAAGGGAGCGCACGACGCGGAGTTCGTGTGTGTGGACGACCGCGCCTACATCGTCGAGCACGACAACGACCGGCAACCGGGCCATGGGGCGGGCGCGGCCATGTATTGCGTCCTGACCGTTCTCAACCTCAAGACCCTTCAAGTCGAAAAGACCCATCCGCTGGGCAAGGCAGGTGAGTCCTTTGCAGACACCACCCTGCCGGAGGCGCGTGTGTTTGTACCGCGCATCCTCCGCAAGGACGCGCACACGCTACGCACCTATTTTTGCACCGAACCGCCCAAGGAACAGGCGGTCACCTGGTACCGCGACTTTGACCTCCGCACCCAAACCTTCGAGACCGCCATCCACAAAGCCAAACTCAAGACCGCCGCAGGGGTGTTTGACATGGAACCCCAACACTTCCACGCAGACGCGAAGGCACAGGGCTTCAGCCGACGGGCGGTCCGGGAGGGGCTCTACATCTTTGACTCCTTCAAAGAGTTCGACGGGAGGCGCTACGTGGCTCTCAACAACTTTCCTGGGAAACAGAACGCCCTCGCCGTGCTGCACGATGACTTCGAAACGTTTGAGGTCATCGGCCACTACAACGAGCCGCAGTCCGAGCAACTGAGCGAGTCCGCCGTCAACCGGTTGCCCGACGGCACCTGGATGGCCATCTGCCGCAACGACGGGGGCAACTACCATTTCACCACAAGCAAAGACGGCAGGACGTGGACCGTCGGCAAGCCGGAGGCCTTTGTCCCGAACGGCCTCAATTCGAAGCCCACCTTCGACAATTTCGGGGGCGTCTACTACCTCGGCTGGCAGGAAACCACGCGCATCCAGGACTGTAGCCGCAGCGTCTTTAACGTGGACATCTCCCGCGATGGAAAGACATGGGAGCGCAAATACCGGTTCGAATCGCCCCATTCGTTCCAGTACCCGACCTTTCACGAACACCAAGGTGAAGTGTGGCTCGCAGTCTCGCAGAGCGACCACAAGGGCACCACCGACCGGATCATGTTTGGCAAACTGGAGCCCACCGGAAAGTTTGAATCACAGGAGGGAAGAAAGCGCATCGAATGGCCCGCGCCCCCTCCGCCGGAGCCCGCTTTCATGAAACGCGGCGTGCCGCTCTTCACCGACCGCGAGTACGTTATCCAAGACTTTCCCGAGGCGGTGCGCGACCTGCCCTTCCACCGCACCGGCATCGAGCATCTGGAGGTTGTTGTGACAAAACCGGGCGCGCTGTTCGCCCTCACGCCGACGCCCCGACCCACCGCCGCCAGCCAGGAACAGGCTTTGTTGAAGGTGGGCTTTACGAAAGTCGAAGCCGCCGAAACGCAACTGTTCCCCGGTGAAATCAACCGCGTGAGCCTTTACCGCAAAACCGTCAAACAGGGGGAGCGGTTCCATTTTAGAAAGATGGTCGTGCTGGTGGCCGCGGAGGGCGCCGCCCTGCGTGAGGAGAACGGCCTCTCGCCGGTTGTGATTCACCACCCGGGCGAACAGTTTCAGGACGAGGCACGGCCCGGGGCCATGATCATCGGCATGGACCGCACACCGAAGGGCCGCCTCTGGGGCTGCTGGACGGGAACGGGCGACAAGCGGGACGGCTACTTCCTACTCGCCACGAGCGAGGACAGCGGAGCCAACTGGTCAAAACCACGACTGGCGGTCGGTGCGCGCACCGATCATCACCAGAAAATCAGCGGCGCCCTGGTGGGAAACCTGTGGACCGACCCGAAGGGCCGCCTCTGGCTTTTCTTCGACCAGCAGCTCGGGGATCCACAGAAGCGCATCACCAACTGGTATATGCGCTGCGATGCGCCCGATGCCGCCGAGCCCGTCTGGGGCGAGCCGGTACAGTTCTCAGAGGGCTGCACCCTCAACAAGCCCACGGTGCTAAAGAATGGTGACTGGCTGCTGCCTGTTTCGGACTGGCACCAAAAGACGGCTCGTGTGTTCGCCTCGACCGACGCTGGCGCGACATGGCGCGAACGTGGCCACCTGGCGTTTCCGAGCTGGGAGTATGACGAGCACATGACCGTCGAGCTCAAGGACGGACGCCTCTGGATGCTGGCACGCACAAAAGACCAGCCGCATGAGAGCTTTTCTACCGACGGCGGTAGGACATGGAGTCCACCAATGCAGGCCGCAACGGTGCAGAACATCAACGCGCGGTTCTTCCTGCGCAGGCTCCAGTCGGGCCGCATCCTGCTGGTCAAGAACGGCTCCCCCGCCGAGCGCCTGCAAAAGCGCACCCATATGAGCGCCTGGCTTTCAGAGGACGAGGGCCAGACCTGGAAGGGCGGACTGCTGCTCGATGAGCGCAACGCGGTGTCGTATCCCGACGGCTTCGAGGCCCCCGACGGCCTCATCCACATCCTCTACGACTGGAACCGGCACACCGATGCAGAGATCCTTCTGGCAAAATTCCGCGAGGAGGACGTCCTAGCCGGCAAGGTTGTCTCAAACGACGCCAAGCTGCTCCTGCCCGCAAACAAGGCGACCGGGCCGAAGCCCGAAAAACTCTACAACGGGATCGAACTGCCCGACGTGTGGCCGCCCCGCTTTGGTGATCCGGCATCGGCGGCGCCCATGACCATTCCTTACCTTGCCCAACGGCCGAAGGTCACTCCGATCGACATCGGTCGCCAACTCTTCGTGGACAATTTTTTGATCGAGTCCACCGACCTAAAAAGGGTGTTTCATCAAGCCGAGAAGTTTGCTGGCAACCCCGTCTTCAAGCCGGAGACGGAGGTGGAGAAAAAACGAAACGGGGTTGTTTATCTCGGGCAGGGCGGAGTCTTTTACGAGCCTTCGGAGAAGCTGTTTAAGATGTTCTACACAGCGGGTTGGCGCGGTCCCCTCGCGATGGCGACGAGTCCGGATTTGAAGAACTGGAACCGGCCTGAGCTTGGCCTGCATGGGGGCAATATTCTTCTGCCAGAGGGAGCGGCCTGGAGCGCGGGTGCGGGAACCACCGCCGGCACGGACAATGCGCTTTGGTACGACATCCATGCCGCCGATCCCAGCGAGCGCATCAAATACCTGACCTGCTGGATGCATGTGCCGAAGGCGCAGACCGTGCCGGGCCTCACCCACAGCCTGCAGGTTTCAGACGGAGTGCATTGGTCCAAGCCCGTGGCCTGCAATTCGGCCGCCAGCGACTACGGCTCTATTTTCTTCAACCCTTTCCGAAACAAATGGGTACAAAGCATCAAGCGGGACGGCCCGCGCGGGCGCTGCAGGTACTACCTCGAGAGCGACCGCTTTCTGGATGGGGCGGACTGGTCAAAATCGGTTTACTGGACCAACGCGGACAGCCTCGACCGCCCCGAGCCTCCCAACGGCTATGCCGGCAATGCCGGCGAGGGTGATACGCCGCAGCTCTACAGTCTGGCTGCCGTGGCATACGAAAGCGTGATGATTGGAATGCACCAGATCCACCGAGGACCGGATAACGGGGTCTGCGCAAAGGGAGGCTTCCCCAAACTGACCGATCTTGAGTTGGGTTTCAGCCGTGACGGTTTCCACTGGGACCGTCCCGACCGCAGAGGGTTCATCCGTGGCGAGCGTACGGCGGGTGCCTGGGACCGCGGCTATCTGCACACAACCACTGGGGTGTTGGTTGTGCACGAAGACCGGTTGGTTTTCCCGTACTGCGCGTATTCCGGCGATGCGGGCGGCGGGCGAAGTAACATGTATGGTG
>CAMCIN010000287.1 GCA_945874745.1 Akkermansia muciniphila
ATCTGCTCGGTCTGCATGGAACGGATCACGCACAAATCATCCGCAACGCTAGCGATGTGCGGGAAAAGATCACTGACCTCAGTGCCCGACTCGCCATATTTCTTGAAGGTGGTAATCGAGCCGCGGGCTTTGAGTTGTTGCCCTTGCAACTGCGCGATTTGCTGGCCTTTGGTGAAGGATTCGGGGAACGCTTTCCCATCGAGCGCCGTCAGTTGCGGCTTCCAGTCGAAGGTCTCAAACTGCGAGGGCCCGCCTGCCATACACAGGAAAATGATACGCTTGGCCTTCACCGGAAAGTGCGCCTCCTTCAATACGCCATTCCAACTGTCTGGTTTTGGCAAAGCGGGGGCTGCAGAGAGCTTGTTCTGCAGGAGCGCGACGGCAATTCCTCCAAGGCCATAGGCGCTCTGGCTGAGAAAGGCGCGGCGGCTGACACCGAGTGCGTGAGCGGATTGGTCGTAAGTGTTCATGTCAGTAACGAGTGATGACTTCCTGAAAATTGAGCACGACGCGGCAGAGACTGGTCCAGGCGGCGAGTTCGGGAGCATTACCGCTCGATGGCGGCGCTTGTCCGATCTTGAGCAGTTTGAGCGCGGAGGAAGGATCCGCCGCGAACTGTTCGCGTTGGGAGTTAAGAAAGACCTTTAACGACTGCGCCTCCTTCGGCTTCGGACTGCGCGCTACGGCGAGCTGGAAGGCATGCTCAATACGCTCCTCATCAGACGCATCCTGCCTACCGGTCAGAAGTCTTGCGGCGAACAGCCTGGCGGCCTCGACGAAGGTGGGATCGTTGAGAAGTGTGAGTGCCTGCTGCGGGGTATTACTGGCAGTACGCTGGGCGGCGCACTCATCCCGTGCAGGGGCGTCGAAGTTCGCCAACATTGGATGCAGGAAGGTACGCTGCCAATGCATGTAGACGCCACGGCGCCATTGTTCCGGGCCAGGGCTGTTCACATAGACCCGTTCGGGAACGGTCAGCGACTCGTAGTACCCCCCGGGCTGATAGGGCTGAACGCTGGGCCCGCCGAAATCGCTGGTATTGAGCAGGCCGGCGATGAACAGCGCATTGTCACGGACAAACTCGGCCTCGAGCCGGCGCGGATTTTGGGACGCCAGCAACCGGTTGGCCGGATCAATGTCGCGCAATTCAGACCTCAGGCTACTGCTCTGCCGGTAGGTGGCGCTGGTCACGAGAAGCCGAATCATGTGCTTGAAATCCCAACCGCCTTCCCGGAACTCGGCCGCGATGAAATCGAGCAGCTCCGGATGCGATGGGAGTTCGCCTTGCGAACCGAGATCATCCAGCGTGGCACTGAGTCCCGTGCCAAAGAACTGTGCCCATAGCCGGTTCATCACCGCTCGCGCTGTGAGCGGGTTTGCATCTGAAACGATGTACTTCGCGAGGTCCAGACGGGTAAGCCGCTTCTGGTCCACGCTTTCCAGCCGGCCCGGCAGGAAGGATGGCGTAGAGGGTTGCACCACAGGCCCAGTTTCATCGAGCCAGTTGCCGCGCGGTAGAACCCGGACTGTCAGCGGCGTTGTGGCCTTGGTCACCATGGTCCACGCGCGCCCGCCATGGAAGTCGCGCACGGCGGCCGCGAGTTTCTTAAACTGCTGGAATGCAGCAGGCTCCCCCGCTGTGCTGATCAGCCACGAGTCAGCAAGCACCGACTTCTGTTGCTCCGATCTCTTCTCTGCAAACAGCGCCTCTTGCCACTGAGGTTCCGCCACGCGCAAAGGATCGTATGCGGCGAAAGGTGAAACCGAGATCCGCACCGGCAACACCGGATCCCCAGAGAGGGTGACGACAAGCGTTTCGTCTGTACTCAGCGTCACCGGAGGATCGAGCAACCAGACAGAGGCTGGCATGCGGTCGGTCGGCTCGGGTGGGAGCTTCCACCCGTCAGCCACGCCATTCACTTCCGCCCCGTTGACAAACCGGAGTTCCTTCGCGTCGGCTTCGGCAAAATAGACCGCCAGCTTGCGCTCCTTGCCGTCTGCGCCGCGCGCCAAGGCGGCGAGCCGTATACCCTCCTGCTTTCTGGCCGCTATTCGTTTTTCCGGAGTGCGGCCGTCCGAAACAATTTCCACACGCAGCGCTGCAACACGCCCCCGTTCGGGCTGGAGCGCCACTCTCAATTGCTCGGTCGAAGCGATTGTTCTTCTGAGTTCCACGGCCCCCTCTTTTCCAATGGCCACCTCTCCTCCCTGGACCGGTTTACCACCCTTAAAAATCGCGGCACTCAACGGTGGTTGCGACCACCCGCTCGGCTCCTTTTTAAGAAAGTCGCGGGACTCGGCAATCCATTGCTCGAACGCCCTGCTCATCCCAGCCTCCGTGGCCAGCTTTGCCCGCGATGCGGCAAGATGCGCCTCCAACTCACGCTCGGCCTTGTTCTTGCGCGTCATCAAATACGGACTGTCCACCTCGAGCTCGGGCGGGAACGGGTGATGCACGCTGAGCCCCAGCAGTTCCGGGTCCGCGGTGTAACCGTAATAATAGGAGCCCCACTGCTTCACATCGGCGAAGAAGGACTGCAACTCGTAGAAGTCGCGGGTCTTGATCGGATCAAACTTGTGATCGTGACACTCGGCGCACCCAAAGGTGCTGCCGAACCATGCAGCCCCCACCGCCCGCACCCGCTCCGCTCCATATTTGGCGAGATACTCCTTCGGTTGCGCCCCGCCCTCCCGCGTCATCATGGTGAGCCGGTTGTAGCCTGTGGCGATGAGCTGCTCTGTCGTTGGGTTCGGAAGCAGATCTCCGGCAAGCTGTTCGATCGTGAACTGGTCGAAGCGCTTGTTTGTATTGAACGACTCGATGACGTAATCGCGATACGGGAATATCCGCTGGTTCTGGTCGCCGTGGTATCCCACCGTGTCGGCAAAACGCGCAATATCGAGCCACCACACCGCCATCCGTTCCCCAAAATGCGGCGACTTTAGGAGGCGGTCCACTTGCCGCTCGTAGGCACCGGGGCTCAAATCCGCGGTGAATGCCGCCACCTCCTCCGGCGTCGGTGGTAATCCAATGAGATCGAGCGAAAGGCGGCGCAACAGTTTCGCTCTCGGAGCCTCCACCGATGGAGTGATACGCCGTGATGCCAGCTTTTCACGAATGAAGGCATCCACCGGATTTGCATTCCCGTTCTGCGGCACCGCAGGCTTCACCAACGGTGCATAGGCCCAATGCGGCTCATACACCGCGCCCTGGGCGACCCAACGCCGCAGAGTCTCCTTCTGCGCCGCAGTCAGTTCTTTGTGCGCCTTTACCGGCGGCATTACATCTTCCGGGTCCGATGAAAAGACACGTTCGATGAAGGCACTGGCGGCAGGATTTCCAGGCACTATCGGGATGATCCCATTCTCTGTCTCCTTGATCGCCTCCTCGCGCAAATCGAGCCGCAAACCGGCTTTCCGCGATTTGGGATCGAAGCCATGACAATGAAAACAGGTGTCCGAAAGAATGGGTCGGACATCACGATTGAAGACGACCCGTTCCTCCGTTGCAGTCGCCACGCTCCCACCCAGCGAGAGAACCCAAAGAGTCGCAAAACATGCCTTCATAGCGGGAGCAACGTGGAAAAAAACTCTGATCGAATACCGCTCTCGTTACTTTCCGCGCGCGGCCTCCATTGCCTTGATCCACGGTCCCACGAAATGACCGCTGTCATGATAGGTGCGACCGCTGAACATGTGCCGATCAATCACGCAGGGTTCGTTTACGTAGATGCCGCCACAGACTTCGAGGTCGAACTTGCACTTCGCCACCGTCGCCATACGCAGCCCCTTGACGATGCCTGCCCGAGCGGGAATCTCGACGCCATGGCACACGCTGGCCATCGGCGTTTTGTTTTCCCAGAACCAGCGCGTGATCCGCAGCAAATCCTCGTCTTCGCGGATGTATTCCGGCGCCCGACCGCCGCTGAAGAAGATACCGGCGTATTCCTCGGGCTTAATGTCTTTGAAGGCGATGTCGGCATCGATCGTGTAGCCTTCCCACTCCTTGGTGATCGTCCAGCCGGGTTTGTTCTCGTGCATCACCATCTGGTATTTGCGCTTCTCGGGTGCTGCGACCACAGGCTGAAAGCCCGCTTCAATGATGCGATAGAAGGGATAAAGCGTATCCACGGTTTCTGTGGCATCGCCGATGACAACAAGGACTTTGGGTTTGTTCATAACTGAGGAGGGTGTCTGGGTTTGGTGAAATGGTTGAGCTGCACTGAGACCGATCGTTCCTGCAGCAGCAAAGCTGGTGGTGATGAAAGCGCGTCGATTCACGGGAGCCATCTTGCCACATCGACGGTTTGCCACAATGCGGCTATGGTGCACAGAACCTCAGGTTTTTCGTCACTCCCCAATCTCCTTCATGAGCGCTCGCAAACGCCGCAGCATCCCCCGGGTCGCCGTACTCGTCGAAACGACGCGCACCTACACACGCGAACTTCTCGCCGGTGTGCGGCACTACATTGCGGCGCACGGGCCATGGTCCACCTTTCTCGAACTCCGTGCCCTCGACTCCTCGCCCCCCGCCTGGCTACGGCACTGGGACGGCGACGGCATTCTCACCCGCACCTTCACGCAAGAGATGGCCGATTTGATCGCCGCCACCGGCCTGCCCACCGTGGAACTTCGCGCCACCAACCTCTCGGGCGGACACCGTTTTGTCGGCATGGATAACGCGGGCATCGGCCATGCGGTGGCGGAGCATTTCTTTGAGCGAGGGTATCGGCAGTTCGCCGCGTACAGCCTGCAGACCGAGCGTTTTTTCATCGAGCGGGTTCGTAATTTCGCCAGCACCGTCGAGGGCTATGGCTGTCAGTGCTCACAGCTCCCCGAGAACTCGTCAGACAGCGTGGATGATTGGGAGCACAGCCAGAACCGGCTCATCGCCTGGCTGGCTGAGTTGCCCAAGCCCATTGGTATTTTTGCCGCCAACGATCAGCTCGGCGTACGTCTGCTCGACGCCTGCCAGCGTGCCGGAATTGCCGTGCCGGAG
>CAMCIN010000288.1 GCA_945874745.1 Akkermansia muciniphila
GGTTTAGCTATTTTTGACCTCTCCAGTCCGCGAAGTAGGGCTAATTGTCTAAATGATAGGCCCGACGAGAGTGGAGCAGGCATCTTGCCTGCTTGGGCGCGGGAGGCAGGCAGGCAGGATGCCTGCCCCACTTTCAACCAGGCAGGGATGCGTGTGCTTCCAAAACTTCCTCCAGAGCAACAGCCATTCAAGGCTCATGCCAGTGCCCGAAGTATCCTGTCTCGCTTCCCGGACGCGCGCACCCACCGAAAGTAGCGAGGAGCCATTTCTCTCGCTGTCGTTGAACACCAAGCCGAGGTACCTCTTTTGGTCCAACAGCTCTAGCGGCTGCCAACTCAACGGGCGCCTCCGAGCTCCCTTCGATGGTGGAGGATGCGGGAGCCCCTTCGCTTTTCGAATTTCTACCAACTCCTTTTTGACGGAGGCCAACAAGGTCTGATCTCCAAGTGCGAAGTGCAGTTTCGGCAATGCAACCCAGACTGTGTCTGGGCGTTCTGAGACCCAAAGTTTTCTCGGTACATCGAGGGTAGTTAACACTCCAAGTATGCGTGTTTTTCGACGCTGCTGTTTGGCCACAGTACTCCATCCCAAACAGTGTCCCGGCCCGGCAGCAGCGCCTCCCTTCTAAAATTACGGCGCGCTCAGAAGCAGATTCCCCGACAACTTTGGTGCTGTCGTCATTGTTTGCCCCGCCTCTGGAGGCTTTGGCAACAGGAAGTAGCCGTACCCGTTGACGCCCCCGCCTGGCGTGTGCACAAGCTGACCATAGAAGTTAGCCCTTCGTGCAGCATCCGCAAAGGTGGCGCCCGGGACGACAAAACTCCCACTAAACAGCCCATTTGAAACGCTCAAATTACTGACACGCAGTTGATTGATGTTTAAAGTAATCGCAATGCGGTTTATAGCACTAGAGCTTCCTAGCGAGGTCACAGTAACCGGCTGAATAATGTCGCTGCTCAAGCCGCCACTACTGAGAACCACCTTCGCATTTCCCGCCCCAGGGCTTAGCCCCAAAATCAACGCACCTCGATTGGGTGGCACATACAAGCCGCCGTTTACAATCAGCTCAATGGGGGCAAACCCAGACTGGTACGCGAGTGCAGGTTTTGTACTGAGATCCGGCCGCATCCAAGTGGGGTTGCCCGTTACGTTGTTGTCTGAGTCGATATCCAGTCGCCCCACAACGGACCCCAAATTTTTGTAAAGCGAACCGTAAAGGAACCCTTCGCCATTGGGGCCTACAAAAGTGGAGCCACTCATTTTGGTCCCATCTGAAAGAGATGCCGTGATGATGGAGAGCCCCGACTTTGCGCTCACCAGTAGCGAACCGAACCCGCTACCCTGAGGCAGGTTTTCATCGGTAGCGTTGGTGTGCTGGAGGTGAAATGTGTGCAATCCCGTGAAGGCAACGGCGTTGCCGGGTGTCGTAGGCCAGACATTGCGCCACCCATTAACGCCAACGTTATTGGCCAATCCGTCACTCAAAGTCCCCGACAGAACATTTCCTGTGCTATCCAAAGAAACGTCCAAGGTTACGTTCGTTTTCGGAAGCACACACAAGATCCGCGCTGTTTGCGTCGCCTGCGTTGAGTCGGCGGGCGAGGCAATCAAACTCCCGCGCAAGGCAGTCGCAGTCGTACCGGTGATCAGCTTCCCGCTGTATGTGCCGCTTGCGGTGGTGGTGATCTGAATGACCGAACCAAGGTTTTTATTGAGTGTCTGATTACGTTCAATCCAACCGTGGAACGTCCCGACAAGGCTTGGGTCCAGGCTCGCGACGATCATTTCAAATTTCAAGGCAACCGCGCCTGGACTCTTCCCTGCAATGCTCACGGCGTAAGTACCCGCCAGAATGGGAGAACCGCTGAGTAAGCCGGTTAAGGAGTTGAACGCAACCCCACGAGGCAAGTTGGAAGCACTGTAGCCGAGAGGATCCGTGGGAGTCAGAGCTTTCTGGCTTATGGGGCCAGAGACCACAGCCGGTAGCTTTGCGTTCAAAACCCCAGCCGTGACCAACACAGTCACTCGCGCGCTCCCACTGGTCACACTCCCTGTAGGGCTGCTTATCACCACGCTGTAGTGCCCAGCATCGCTCGTCTGTGCAGAGGCGATCGTGAATGTGGCGCTGGTGCCTCCCTCGACGTTTACGCCATCCTTGCGCCACTGGTAGGACAAGCTAAGGGAACTTTCCACTGCGACGCTCAAGCTACCAGACTCCCCTCCCCTCAACGCCTGTGCGAGCGGTTGCCGCATGATGACCGGCCTCCACTCGAAGACCGCATTCGTAACCGGTGAGAAACGCATACTTAGCCCACCCTCGGAAACCACATCCAGCAAACCGGGATGGTACCCCAGCAGAAACTCCAAGGACTGCTCCATGCCGTCCCCATCAGCATCGGTAGTCCCGGAAGATCCCAGGGAGCCGGTATAAAGCATCTCCCGCCAGTCGGGAATTCCGTCGGCGTCGGCGTCCTCTGTTTCAAGAACATACTTTGCAACGGCGATCCGGTCGGAAATCATCAGAATGGAAGCGCTTCCCGCGGCGGCCGTGGTGACGTCCTTCACCAGCGCCTCATCCACAAACCACCCCACAAAACGGTGACCATTCACAGTCGACGCGAACAGATCCGGCGTTTGCAGCGTGGCTCCCGGCTCCCCCCATTGTAGGGACTCACCTTGCAGCCCAAGCGGATCACTCGTGACACGAAGCGAGCGATAGCCGGCAAGGTTCAGCTCGCTTGGGGGGGCAAACCGCATGGCCAGCCCGCCCTCGGACACCGTGTCCGTTAAATACGGGGCAAAACCCAAAATTTGCTCAGTCGCCAAATCCATTCCATCGGAATCAGAGTCAGAAGCCGCTGAGTAAGAGAGTTCTGAAAAGGCAAACCATTCGCACCAGTCGGGAATTCCATCTCCGTCATCGTCTGCCGATTCGAGCACATATTTTGCTGTCAAAACCGTTCCTTCACTGACCGACAAATTCGCAGGTTGGATCGCAGTAGGTGAATCGGCGCGAGCGGTGCCGTGATACCATCCCACAAACCGGCAGCCATTCACCGAATCCGGAGCAACAGGCAGGGTGACAGTGGTTGCTTCCGTCGTGTATTGGATGGTTGCGTCCATAAAACCGGGCGGATCGCTGACGGTTTGGACTGCGTAATAACTGTTCGAAAAAGGCAGGAGGGTCACGGGGGAAAAGCGCGTCGAGAAACCGCCCTCGGACACGCTGTCCGGTAAGCCGGGGTGGTAGGCCAACAATTTTTCCAGCACATTGCCAAGGCCGTCAGCATCTGGATCAGCGTCAGTTGTTTTGGAGAGGTCGCCAAAAAATTCCAATTCGAACGCATCGAGCAAGCCGTCGTTGTCAGCATCGGCCGCGGTGAGTGTGTAGACCGCGACAATCGTTGTATTCTCCGTTGGCACGAAGATCACGGGATTGAGGGCGCGTCCCGCCGCATCCGCCTGCCTCACTCCATTGAGCCTCCAAAAGGAAAAGCTGTATGCATCAACTGTCCCCGGGGCCGTCGACGAGGTACGTGTCACTCCGGAGTTTTGAACGGCACTGCCTGAAACATATCCCTCCGGCTCCGAGCGTTCAAGGATGGTGAGTACCGCCGCGCCGGCCCCCGCCTGAAATCCAGAAAGGAGCACCCACAAGAGCAGGTACCTCCATAAACTGGCGGAAAAGGGGCGCATGAGATGCAAGGCCGGTGGAACGGACTCGACTTCCGGATTAAGGAACGAGACTGACAACGGAGTTGTCGTTGACCGAGGTCAAGTTGAAGCGCCCGGCTTGAGCGCGAGCCTTTTCCGCAGCGCTCACGGGTCTGCAGTTGATCAGCTTGTATGCGAAAGCCCTGCCTTGCACGGTGGTGCTGGTTCCGTCGTGCGCCACCCCGGTAATGAAAGGTGTTCCGACGGTTGTTTCTCCATTTATGTCGTAGCGAAACGAACTTGGGGTTGGAGTCGCATTTGGAAGCGGAGCCCCGCTGATGTAAGATTGTCCTGCGGCCGTCAAAACAACCTTGTTCCCAGAAACCGCCACGCGTGAGTCCCCCCGCGCCACAAGCCACATCCAAAGATCGGAGAGGTCTTTTTCTTGAACCGGTTTGCTACTGATTTTGAAGGCCGCCGCGCCGGATTCGGCTGGAATAGTCACATAGTGGACACCGATTTCCGGGCGGCCATCCCGGGCAATAATCCCAAAAGAAAGACTCGCGAAATTGGTTCCAGGCATGTCCGCGGCAGCGTTCCAGCTGACCCGGTACGGCTTCCCTGTGCTCACAGATCCGGCGAGAGACCCGGACGCCAGCGTCCCAGAACGCAGGGTTCCGCTGAAACTAAGCGATCCCGAGGCAGGGGTCATCGCGGAAAACTTCTTGGGCACCACCAGACTCGACCAAGAGCGGGTGCCTCCCACGAGCGCGACAAGGCCGATGTCCACCGTAGGGGAATCGGAATCCAAAACGTTGAAGTCAATGTCCACGACCTTCGATCCGGATGCCTGCGAGACATTCAGCACGGATGGGAGGGGCACCGCCTTGGACGGCTTGTGGACATCAAAACGCATCTGACGCTCGAGACATTTAACGCCATCCGCCCGGATCATCCAAAGGTTCCCCTGCGCATCACACGCGGCGCTCCCCACGTTGGAAACGTCAGACGTCAAGCCAGCGGTTTTTCTTTCCTGCGCATTGAACATCCTGGTGAGCGTTTTCGAATCATAACCAAAGATCCCAAACTCATTATCGCCGATAATCAGCTGGCCCTCTGGAGTCAGGGCGTGGATTAAGCTCGGACCAGAAGCATAACGAGTAAGGGGAGAAAACCGGACAGGTGTTGCATACATCCTATAATTTGTTGACGCAGGAACAGAAACCCGGCCCAGGAAATTTCCATCAGAGTCAAATCGTAAGAGCGAATGATTTGACGACGAACTGTTATTTACAGTGGACTTGA
>CAMCIN010000289.1 GCA_945874745.1 Akkermansia muciniphila
AAATCGCGCAGTTGCAGGGGCAACAACTCAAAGCCCGCGGCTCGATTACCACCTTCAAAAAGTATGGCAAGGCGGGTACCGAGATCAGTGATCTTTTCCCGCACATCGCCGGCGTTGCGGATGATTTGTGCGTTATCCGGTCCATGCAGACCGAACAGATCAATCACGACACGGCGCATGCGTTCATGAACACGGGATCCATCATCAAAGGACGGCCCAGCATGGGTTCCTGGCTTCAGTACGGACTCGGTGCGCAGACGGATGAACTGCCCGGATTCGTGGTGCTCGCATCGAAAGGACGCCACGGCGTGCAGCCGGTCTCCTCCCGGCAGTGGTCGAGCGGCGTGTTGCCCAGCCGTTTTCAAGGCATTCAATTGCAGTCACGCGGGGATGCTGTGCATTACATCGGCAATCCCGACGGCGTTTGCCAAAGTATGCAGCGGCAAGTGGTCGAAGAGATCCGGAGGATGAATGGCTGGCTCGCTGAGGAACAGGTCGACCCCGAGATCGCCACGCGGATCGCGCAATACGAAATGGCCTTCAAAATGCAATCAAGCGTGCCGAACCTCACGGACTTCAAGAGCGAGCCGCAAGCCATGCTGGATCTGTATGGGATCAAGCATCCCGGTGACGGCAGCTTTGCGTCCAACTGTCTGCTCGCCCGTCGTCTCGCAGAACGTGGCGTGCGTATGATTCAGCTCTATCACCGCGCTTGGGATCACCATAGCGACCTCGCCGAGGGTATGAAGACGAGTGCGGCGGATGTGGACAAGGCGAGCGCCGCGCTCATTGCTGATCTCAAGCAGCGTGGAATGCTTGAAGACACGCTGATTCTTTGGGGGGGAGAGTTTGGGCGCACGCCGATGGGTCAGGGCACTGGCCGAGATCATCACATCATGGGCTTCAGCGTTTTCATGGCGGGTGGCGGCGTGAAGGCTGGCACCACGTATGGCCAGACCGATGAACTCGGCTACCGCGCGGTCGAGAATGTCGTCAACGTACACGATCTGCACGCGACCATGCTCGCGCTGATGGGAGTGGATCATCATCGCCTCAATACAAAATTCCAGGGCCTCGACGTTCGGCTCACCGGAGTCGCCGGGAATATCATCAAAGGCATCATGGCTTGATGCGCGCCTGGCTCAGCGTCAACCCACTCAGAACCAGGAACCAGGAACCAAGAACCAAGAACCAAGAACCAACAGCATCCCCCAATCATCCATATCCTACCCCATGTACACACGGCGTCATTTTCTCCAAACCGTCGTTGGCGCGCTTGCGCTTCCCGTCCTCGGACGCAGCGCTCAGCCGACAACCCCGAGCCTCGGCTTTAGTCTTTATGGAATGAAGACGCTGGCGTTGGACGCAGCGCTGCAGACCTGCGCGGAGATCGGATATTCGCACGTGGAGCTGACGCTCAATGCGGGTTATCCGACGGAGCCGAAGCTTTTCAATGGCGAGGCGAGGAAGGCGACGGCCAGCAGGCTGGAGGCGTTGAAGCTTGGCCTGCCCTGTCTGATGACCGGCATCAGCCTCACCGCTACTGATACGGCTCATGCGGCGGCGCTTGCGCATATCGCCGAGGCCGGGCAGATGGCCTATGATTTGGTTCCTGCGTCACCGCCGCTGTTGGAGACGGTGCTGGGCGGTAAGCCCGACAGTTGGGAGGCACAAAAGGCGGGTATGCTGGAGCGGTTGCACGGGTGGGCCGCTGCGGCGGATAAGGCGCGGATCCAGATCGCGCTGAAAGCGCACGTGAGCAGCGCGGTAAACTCCCCGGAGCGTCTGCTGTGGCTGATGGATCAGGTGAAGTCGCCAGCCATTGTCGCTGCTTACGATTACAGTCACTTTGAGGTGCAGGGCCTCGATATGGAGGAAAGTATGGCCGCGCTGTTACCGCGCACCCGGTTCATTCACGTGAAGGACTCGGAGGGTGCGGTGGGCAAGTTCCAGTTCCTGCTTCCCGGGAAGGGGCGCACGGACTACCGCAAGTATTTCGCGCTGCTGCGCAAGTTCGGCTACACCGGACCGGTCTGCGTGGAGGTGAGCGGTCACGTTTTTAACAAGCCGGGCTATGATCCTGTGGCCGCGGCGAAGACGAGTTTCGCCGCACTGTCCGAGGCATTGGCAAAGGGGTGATGAAGTGCGGATGAGGCCGATAGGCCCAGCAGTCGCTCGCGTTTTTGGCGCCTGCTTCGTCGGAAGCAGGTAGCCTTCTTACAAGTCCGCGAAAGGCGACTTTCTCTCATTTCCCCGGTGATGCGGACGATGCGCCTGAGAGCGAGGGCGTTTCTATCGTGGGATTTCCAGACTGGTGATTGGGATCACCGCGAGTTCGGCGCTGTTGTTGTTCCAGAGTTCCCGGCCGCAGTCTTCGCGCATTGTTGCCAGAACAGCTAAACCCTCCGATGGAACGCCCTGGGACAGTAGGCGTGGCGAAATCGGATTTTCTGGAAGAAAATTCGTTAAATCCGGGGAACTGCGGCAGCTAGCAGGTGAATCCGAATAGTTCCCCTTATGGATATCGACCTTCTGCCCCCCCAAATGAAGTTCTCTGTCTCTCTATTGACGCTAGTGTTCCTGACTGCATTCGCCGTTCAGGGAGCGGAAAAAGAGCCCACGGCTGTGATGAGTGAACGGCACCGGGCCCTTCTGAAAGAGAACTGCGAAGGGTGTCATGGGGCCGAAAAACAAAAGGGAGAGTTCCGAGTAGATGACCTCTCGTTCGCGCCGAAGGACCTTCAAACGGCAGAGCGCTGGCAGAAAATTCTCGATGCACTCAATTCCGGTGAAATGCCGCCGGAGAAGGAGAAGCAGCCTGGGGCGAGGGAAAAAGCCGATTTTCTGGAGGATCTGGCCCATGTGATGGTGGCGGCCCGCAGGAGTCTGAGCGACCAGAATGGGGTCATCACCCTGCGCCGTCTCAACCAGCGGGAATACAAAAACACGCTCCGCGTTTTGCTCGGGGCCGATGTGGATGTGAGCGAATTGCCCTCAGACATCGATACCGCGCGTTTCGACACGGTGGGCGCGGGGCTTTTCATGTCGGGCAATCAGGTGGAACAATATGAGTCCATCGCTATGAAGGCTCTGGACGAAGCTTTTGCACTGCGTGCGGCTGCGGGCGTTCAGAAAAAGTTCCGATACGAGGTGGAAGAGACCAACCAAAAGTTGAAGGAGACCATCGACACGGAGCTCGAAAAACACGAGCGGGCGTCCCGCTGGGTCAAGGCCGTGGACGAGGCCGCCAGCAATCCCGAAAACGCGGAGATTGTGGCCGAATTACGGAGAAGCTCCAAAAACGACGGCGTCTTCCGCCGGTCGTGGAGCAAAGTCCCGGGAGCGCCGGCTCCAGAGGAGTTCGGATTTACCACCCCTGAAAACAATACGGACCAGGCCAACCGTGCTTTTGCCCGGGGGCCTTCTACTTTTGCGTATCAGATGCGTTATTTGGAGCAGCCGGCTTTGGACACCGGCGCTTATCTGACCATTAGTGACCAGGACGGCGGCCTCAATTCAGCGCTTTTTTTGACTATCCCGGGCGATTTCCCCCCGGGGGATTATCTAATCCGAGTCCGGGCCGGGGTGACTCCCCAGGCGACTCCGGAACGCCGCTTTTTAGACTTTGGGTTCAAGGGACGGAGTCGTCCGGTGCTGAGCACGCACGAGGTCAAAGGCACAATGGAGGCTCCTGAAATTATCGAGATTCCATTCCATCGAACCATGGTCCAGCGGGATCAAAACGCGTACCGCTTGTATGTGCGGGAAAAAGGGACGGCCGACAGTAACGAGCAAATCAAACAGAAGCTGGATAAGGGCAAAAAGCTGAATGGAGTCGGGCCGGACTTTGCGATTTGGGTCGACTGGATTGAGATCGAGCGGGTTCCGGAATCGGAAGCAACCACGCCGCCGGGAATCCGGGCGCTGAATATCGCCCTGGATGACAAAACGCCTGCACCGAAGCCTCCCGAATTGCGGGCCGCTTTGGAACGTTTTGTGATCGAGGCTTTCCGCGGCAAAAAGCCCACAGAGAGGTACATGGACCGGATCGTTGGTCTTTACGAAGCCGCTCGGGCCGATAAGACCAAACACAGTGTGGCGCTCAAGGAAACGCTGTCCGTAGTGATGGCGTCGCCCAAGTTTCTTTACCGGGCCGAACCCTCCCCGACGGAGGAGCGTCGCAAACTTCGCGGGAATGAAATGGCTACACGGCTGTCCTATTTCATCTGGGGCGCGCCTCCGGACGCCGAGCTGCGGGCGCTTGGGGAAAGCGATGAATTGTTGCAACCGAATGTTTTGGCGCAACAAACCGACAGGCTGGTCAATGACTTGCGGTCTATGGAGTTTGTGAAAGCCTTCAGCCGGCAGTGGCTGAATATGGACCGTCTGGATTTCTTCCAGTTTAGTGCCGAGCTTTATCCCAAGTTTGATTTTGGAACGAAGTGGGCGGCCCGTCAGGAAATCTACGAAACGCTGGCGTATCTGCTCCGCGAAAATGCCAGTGTGCGGGATCTTCTCAAAGCGGACTATGTCGTCATCAACAGCCTGCTTGCGAATTACTACTGGATCGAGGGCGTTAAAGGGGATGTTTTCCGGAAAGTGCCTCTTCCCAAGGATTCGCCCAGGGGCGGGTTGCTGGGAATGGCGGCTGTGCTCGCCATGGGCAGCAACGGGGAACACACCAGTCCTGTGGAACGCGGCGCCTGGGTCCTTCGCAAAGTCCTCAACGAACCACCGCCTCCGGCTCCGGCCAACGTGCCCGCGTTGACCCGTCTGGCGGGCAAAGTACTCACTACACGCGAACGGAATTCGGCGCATCAGGAGGATGCTCAATGTGCGAGTTGCCATCGTAAGATCGATCCAATCGGGTTCGGCCTGGAGAACTTCGATGCTGTCGGACTCTGGCGCACCGAAGACTCGTTTCAGGCTCGTGACAACGATGGCAAACCTCTGCCA
>CAMCIN010000290.1 GCA_945874745.1 Akkermansia muciniphila
CCCACAAATTCCCCACATTTTACAGGTGAACAGATACCCTAAAAAACATCTGCGGAATCTGCGCCATCTGTGGATGACTTGCCCGTCCCATCCGGAGTGGGTTAAAAGACACCCAACGCAGAATCAAAAACCGTTTGTAACGGAGAGACTTGGGAATATTTCGGCGTTTAACTGCGTCACAAAGCCGGCCTCAAGTCGAAGTGCGGCCACATAAGCGATCATCGCGGCGTTATCGGTACAGAGCTGCGGGGGCGACAACAGAAGCCGCACGCCCGAGGCCGCACACTCAGCAGTAAAGCGCTCCCGCAAACGCGTGTTGCCACTGACTCCACCGCTGATGGCAAGGGTGTCGACTTTGGCCTCCCGCACCGCCCGAAGCGCCTTGTGTACGAGGACATCCACGGCCGCCTCTTGAAAGGAGGCACAGACGTCGGCGACCGGCACCGACTCAAGGTCCGGCAGCAGATAGCGGACGGCTGTTTTCAGTCCGCTGAAGGAGAAGTTAAAGTCTCCCGAAGCCAGCATGCTCCGGGGAAAGCGAAACCGCTTCGGGTCGCCTGAGGCAGCCAGGCGATTTACATTCGGCCCGCCCGGGTAAGGCAACCCCAGAAGCTTCCCCACCTTGTCAAAGGCTTCTCCGGCGGCATCATCCAGGGTGCGCCCCAGGAGGCTGTAACGCCCTATTCCATGAATCCGGACCAGCAACGTGTGCCCTCCGCTGACCACCAACCCCACGGAATCGGAGGGACCGGCAGGCTCGTGTAAAAAGGGAGAAAGTAGGTGGCCCTCGATGTGGTTGACCGCCAAAAACGGTTTCCTTAAGGCAACGGCGATTCCTTTGGCTAAAGAAAGCCCCAGCATCAAGGAGGTCGCCAAGCCGGGACCCGCTGTTGCCGCCACAGCGTCCACATTTGACAGGCTTACCCCACCGGCACGCAACACCGCATCCAACACCGGGCGCAATGCACGCAGGTGATTGCGCGAAGCCACTTCCGGCACCACTCCCCCGTATTCCCCGTGAATCGCGACCTGCGAAAAAACCTCGGCGGCAACCAACCGCCGCCCCTGTATCAAAGCGGCGGCACTCTCGTCACAAGAGGTCTCAAGAGCAAGAAGCAGGGCCCCCGTCAGACCCGCTTGAAGCGGCGGTTGAGCCGTGGGCGAAGGATTCGCAGACAGATGAGCCGCCTCGCTCATTTGCCCGAGCCGCCGCCAGGGGGATTCGCAACAGAGCGCGCTGAGTACAGCAAGACGGCCCGAAGGGTCTCGGAAGCCCGCTCCAGTTGAGAGTCCAGAAACCCAGCCAGCTCGGACTTCTCCCTCGCCTCCAGCGGTCCCTCACGCCGCTGCAGTGCCAGCAACCGCTCCTGCTCCGCTGTAAAAGTAGCCCGAATGGTCGGCTGGATCCCCTGCTCGTGGATGACCTGTTTGCCCGGCGTATAGTATTTTGCTGTGGTCAATCGAATCGCCGAACCGTCAGCGAGGGGGATCACACTCTGCACGGAGCCCTTGCCAAAAGTGGTTTCCCCAACAAGCACCGCCCGCCTCAAATCCTTCAGCGCCCCCGCGAGAATCTCGGCAGCACTCGCACTCCCCCCGTTGACCAACAAGGCGACCGGGTAGTTGGCGCGCGGGCTCGAATTGGCCGGAGTCCGGTAGAATTTGTTCTGCGAATTGACCCGCCCCTCGGTCGACACCACGAGAGAACCTGCCGGCAGAAAATGCGCGGCCACTTCTATCGCAGCCTCCAAGAGCCCGCCCGGATTGCCCCTCAAATCGAGAATCAAGCCCTGCATCCCCTTCTTCTCAAGTTCCTCCAAAACCTTTTGCAGTTCCGCGGCTGTGGTCGTGTTGAACTGGGTGATGCGCACGTATCCCACGTTGGACTCCCCAGCACCCTCCCGTGGCAGCAGCTTTGCATCTCGGACACTGGGAACGCTGATGGCCTCCCGCTGTAATTCCACTTCCAAAGTGTCCCGGGTGGACGGTCGGTAAATCGTCATCCCCACGGCGGCTCCCGACTCGCCGCGCAGGAGGCTGGCCGCTTCCGTCACCCCCAACTTTTCAGCAAGTTGTCCGTCGATCCGAAGCACTTGATCGCCCGCCAAAATCCCCGCACGCACGGCAGGCCCGCCCTCCATGGTGCTCACCACCACGAGCCTCCCGTCTTTCAGGGTGAGTACCACCCCAACGCCGCTAAATCGACTCCGCGTGTCATCTTGCACGGCCTTGTAGTCGCGAGCCTCCAAAAACTGGGAATGCGGGTCCAAGCTGGAAAGCATTCCCTTGAGTGCCGCTGAAATCAGCGCCGGATACGCTGACTTTGCCTCGTCCACGTAATCCTGACGGACCAATTGCAACACCTTGGCGAAGATCGCCAAAGGTGCATAAGCCGCGGGCTCTTTTCCCTGAGCCTCCCCTTCTGCCGCCGCCAGAGACCCGCACTCTCCCACACCAGCCAACACAAGCGCACACCCGAACCAGGCGGACGGCTTGAGGCAGGACAGACTCGCAGTACGCCACGCCCCCAGTCCCTTCGAGGATCCAAGATCCTTACGTTGTTTTGAATCGGGGCTGGGGTTCATGGCTCTCTGATTTAAACCCTCCGGAGTCTTCCTCCAATGAAATCCACGCTTGTCGTGCCACCTCTCCGCGGATTCATGGCTGAAAAATCTGGAATGCTTCCAAACAAATCGGCGCCCAGAAAGAGGTGCCCAACGGATCAGGCCGCATCTTTGTCCTGCTTCCGACGGAGTGTCGGCTGGCGTTTGCCCTCCACCACACCGCGGTTGATGGTCACCTCTGCCACGTCGTCGCGGCTTGGAATGTCATACATGACCTCCAGCATGATCCTCTCGAGCATTGAACGCAGCGCCCTCGCACCAGTCCCCTTTTTAGAAGCCTGCTCTGCAAGCGCGCGGAGGGCGTCCTTGGTCACGTTCAGGTTGACCCCCTCAATTGCCAGAAGCTTCTGGTACTGTTTGATCAGGGCGTTCTTCGTGTCCGTCAGGATCAGCATCAACTCATCCTCCGTGAGCGGATCCAAGGCGGCGGCCACCGGAAGACGGCCGATAAACTCCGGAATCATCCCAAAACTCAACAGGTCCTCAGGTTCCACATGCCGCAACAACTCGCTGGCCGGCACCTCCACGCCCTCCGCTGCAGCCATCCGTGCCGCGCCGAATCCAAGCGTGTTGCGTCCCCGACGCTTCTCCACAATTTTTTCCAACCCAACAAAGGCGCCCCCACAAATGAAGAGAATCTTGTCGGTGCTTACCTGAATGTACTCCTGATTGGGATGCTTGCGCCCGCCTTGCGGCGGAACGTTGCAGACCGTCCCCTCCAAAATCTTAAGCAGCGCCTGTTGGACGCCCTCGCCACTGACGTCCCGGGTGATGGAAACGTTCTCCGTCTTCCTCCCGATCTTGTCGATTTCGTCAATGTAGACGATTCCGATCTCAGCCCGTTTCACGTCATATTCGGCAGCCTGCAGGAGTCGAAGGATGATGTTTTCAACATCCTCTCCGACATACCCGGCCTCTGTGAGAGTGGTTGCGTCAGCAATGCAGAAGGGCACGTCCAGCGTGCGGGCCAGGGTGCGGGCCATCAGCGTCTTGCCCGAACCTGTCGGCCCCAGGAGCAGGATGTTGCTCTTGTCGATTTCCACGTCAGCCAAAGGATCCATTTGGGAGGCCCCCCCGGCCCCCTCCGTGCCTGAAGCCCCGGCGACACTCCCCCCCGTGTTGTGGAGGATCCGCTTGTAATGGTTGTGGACCGCCACAGAAAGCACCTTCTTTGCGCGGTCTTGGCCGATCACGTACTGGTCCAACGCCCGCCGGATTTCCACCGGTTTGGGCACCCGCAGGTTGGTGGACTGCTTGCGTTTCTCTTCGCTGAGCTCCTTGTCCAGGATCCCCTTGCACACGTTGATACAGCTGTCGCAGATGTACACGCCGGGGCCGGCGATGAGCTTGCGCACCTCGGCGTGGCTCTTGCCGCAAAAACTGCACATGGTTAGATTGGATGCGCGTGCCATAAAGTTTGTTTTACTCTGTTAAAATACACTAACGAAGGCCCGCTCGGACTCCACCCTTTACTTCCCGGGGGAGACGGCCGCCAGCCGGGCACACCACCCCGGTCGGGCGGATGAAGCCCAACAGAGCGCGCGTGCCTTCGCTTGCCTACTCGGCAGCCGGCTCGGGCTTGTCGCCCTTTTCGAACATTTTTTCAGCAACCTTTTCGGAACGAATCGGTCCGGGGATTTCCTTGCGGCTCTTCACCACCTCGTCGACCAAGCCGTAATCCTTGGCCTCCTGGGCGCTCATGTAGTAATCACGGTCGGAGTCGGCCTTTACCTGCTCCTCGGACTTGGAGGTGTGCTCGGCAAGAATGCGGGTGAGGCGCTTCTTAAGCTTGTACATGAATTCCACCGTCCGCTCGACGTCGCTGGCGGTCCCTTGGGCGCCACCCGACACCTGATGGATCATGATATCGGAATTCGGAAGGGCAAACCGCTTGCCCCGCGTGCCGGCAGCCAGTAGGACGGCGCCCATGCTGGCCGCCATCCCGATGCAGTAGGTGTTCACATCGCAAGTCATGAACTGCATGGTGTCATAGATCGCCAAGCCGGCCGTCACAGACCCCCCCGGGGAGTTGATGTAGAGGTGGATGTCCTTCTTGGGGTCCTCCATCTGCAAAAACAACAACTGTGCGATGATCGAGTTGGCCACCTCGTCGTTGACTCCCGTGCCCAGAAATACGATCCGGTCCTTCAGCAGCCTCGAGTAAATGTCATAGGAGCGCTCTCCCCTGCCGGTCTGTTCCACTACCACCGGCACGTAGTAGTTGGACGGCCCGTGGCTGGAGTGCCCGTGGCTGGAAGCTTGGATGCGAGGGTCGT
>CAMCIN010000291.1 GCA_945874745.1 Akkermansia muciniphila
CAAAGCGTCTGGCCATGAGGCAGGACTGGCCGAACAGATGACGGCCGTAGCGGTCCCGCATGGCTTCGGGCTCGCGCCGGATGTCGAGGGCTCCGGCCATCTTGTCGGAGGCGATGAGGGCGAGCGCCCTTTTGCGGTGGCGGTCGAGGGCATCGGCCTCCCCGGAGTCGAGCCGCTGGCGAACGCTTTCAAACTGGCCGAGCAGGGTGTCCCGCTCGCGGATCCGCCTGATGGGGACCAAGGGCTCCAAACCCTCGATGGAGTAGTTGAGCTCGGCGTCGGCGCACTCCCTCCAGTAGGGGTTGTCGGTCTTGTCCCGCTTGTCGATGCGGGTCGTCATCGGGTTGTATCCGTTGCCCAACCAGCCCGCATACTGTCCTGGGCGCCGGTACTGCCCGACGTCCTGCAACCGGCCCAGCCAGTTGGGCACCACCGCATAGGAAGGCGTGTCCCGCTCCATCCCGCCGGAGGCCTGCTGGCTGAGATATTCCAACATCGAACCCATGGAAGGCCAGTCCTCCGGAGTCGCCGAAAAGCCCCCTCCCACCGGCAAATGCCAGCGGCGGCCAGTCTGGATGTAGTGCCCCGCGCCGCTGTGGTCGTTGTAGGAATGCGTCATCGTGCGGATGACGCCAAACTTGTTGGAGATGCGCGCCAACCGCCCCAGATGTTCGCTGATCCGCAGGTCGGGAGTGCGGGAGGCGATGGGAGAAAACGGACCCCGGATTTCACGGGGCGCGTCGGGCTTCAGATCGAAGGTCTCCAGCTGGCTTGGGCCTCCGAAAAGGTGGAGAAAAACCACCGACTTGGCACGCCCGCCGCGGAAGGGACTGCCGGCATCCTGCGCGGCGAAGACTTTTGGCAGGCTCAAGCCAAGGAGACCTGCGCCCCCGAGTTGGAGCAACTCCCTGCGTGAAACGCCGGAGCAGTTGGTTTTGGGGAAACCGTTCAGAGTCAGCATAGGGGGGGGCTGGGTTAATCTGACTAACGTCCGCAAGGTGAACCGTGTGGCGGGCATTGCCAGCACAAACTCACCGCGCGTCCACCCAGCAATCTTTGCACCTCGAGAGGCTCTGTCGCCTTGGCCGCGGCCTGGGATCTGTGTAGGTTTGAAAGCGTTCCCTTCCTGCAAGCCCATGAAGTTGCTCCAAAAACCGCTGCTGTTGCTCTGCTCTCTGCTGGGAGGGGTTGCTGCGCTGGTATTTGAATTGAGCCGCCCTGCGGTGGAACCGCGCACGCCGGTTTTCCTGGCCAGCCCCGCTGCGGCCCTTGCCCCCGCGGAACTGGTTGCACAGATTGAGTCGCTCCAGACCGAAAGGCAGGCGGCCTCTACAAAGGTGGCCGCTCTGGAGGCGGAGGTACGCCAGCTCAAGGGTGCACTCGCGATCGGCACAAAAGGCTCAGCAGAGCAGGCGCCACGGCGGCAACCGGCCGTGCGACAGGGGGCTGCCGGTGGCTCGGCTTCCCCTGCTGACTCCCCGGCTGAAGCGCCCTTCGCAAAATCGGTCCTCGAGCTCGCGGTAAAGGCCGGCCGATTGAACGCCCAGATCCAGCAGCACCCGGAGCTGGATATTCCCGAACTCCAGTATCTTGACGAGGGAGACTGGATCCACTTTGCCAAGGAAGCGGACCTGGACTCGGAGGCGGGAGTGCGTAAGGCCCTTTCCGACCTGCGCCAACGTGCCAAAGACCGCTTTGCTCCGATTGCAATGCAGGCACTGGCCGCATATGCCCAGGCGAATGGCGGCCAGCCGCCCCTTTCCGTAAGCCAGCTCACCCCTTATTTTCCCACCTCGACGGATCCCGCTTCGCTGGCGCGCTACAGCCTGTTGCCCGCCAATTTCCCCCAACAGCCCGCCTCCCCGAGCATCGGCGGCCCGATGATTCTGCGTGAGAAGCCAGGCGTGGACCCCCAGTTTGACACCAGCTTTGACATAGGTCCCACGGGCTGGACCTCGGTGGCAGGGACCATGGGCTACGTACACAAACTCCAGTAGCAGAGACAGGCCGAGGGCGTCGGCTTGCCACGCGATTGGGTGCGCACAGGCTGGGCATGGTTTGGTTCGTTTGTCTCGGCACCTAAGGAAAGCGCATGAAAACGGCTAGCCATGGTTCACACCTGCTCCAATGGCGGGCGCGCCTTCGGGGAAACCCATGCTCGCCTTCTCGGACGGGCTCCTGTCAAATCGTCTACCTTCCCCTATGAAACCAGCACACCTCCTCGTTCCCGCCTTTGCCCTCAGCATTCTCGTCCCGGCCACGGTACGCGCACACACACTGGAAGCAGACATGGCGGCGGCGGCACGCGGCTTTCTGTCGACCCTATCGCCCGAGCAGACCGCCAAGGCTTCCTTTAAGTTTGAAGACGCCGAACGCAAAAACTGGCATTTCATCCCCCGCCCGAGGCTGGGCCTTACCCTCAAGGAAATGCAGCCTGAGCAGCGGCTCATGGCCCAGGCGCTGCTGGCCTCCGGCTTGAGCTCAAGGGGCTATGGAAAGGCTTTAGGCGTGATGAGCTTGGACGCGATTCTTGCGGAGTTAGAAAAGGGCCAGCCCAACAAGCCGGTGCGCGATCCGGAAATGTACTTCTTTTCCATCTTTGGCACCCCCTCCGATACCCAGCCCTGGGGCTGGCGGTTGGAAGGCCACCACCTGGCGCTCAACTTTACCTGCTCAGGAAAGGGGCCGGCCTCAACCCCTGCTTTTTACGGCACAAACCCCGGCGAAGTAAAACAGGGCCCGCGTGCCGGCTTGCGCCTCCTTGCGCGCGAAGAGGACCTCGGACGCAAGCTGGTCCAGTCGCTCAACGCCGAGCAGCGCCAGCAGGCGGTCCTTTCCGCTGAGGCGCCCAAGGACATCCTCAACGACCCCAAACGGGAAGACCTCACCCCGGCCGAGGGCGTCCCGGTTTCCTCTCTGACGGCGGACCAGAAGAAGCTGGCCGAGCATATCGTACGGGAGTATCTGGGCAATCATCCCGCCGAGGTGGAAGCTGCGGAGTGGAACCGTATTCAGGCCGAAGGCTGGGAAAGCGCCCGATTTGCCTGGATGGGCGGTACAGAACCCGGTGTGGGCCACTATTACAGGCTACAGGGGAAGAACTTTGTCGTGGAGTACGACAACACCCAAAACGGGGCCAACCACCCGCACGCCGTCTGGCGGGACCGCAGCCGCGATTTCGGCGCGGATTTGCTCAAGGAGCACTACGCGAAGAGCCACACCAAGTAGAGGCGGAAGGATTCGAGGTCTCCGCGGGGCGATTGCCTACGAATGGGCGAGCGCCCCGCGCAAGACTTCAGCCACCCGAAGGAGTTCCGCCTCCGTGTTGTAAAAATGGGGGCTGAAACGCAGGTACTCTTTTCCGGCGCGGTCGTGCCGGAGGGAGGCCACTACGCCCCCCGCTTCCAGCGCCTGAAACAAAGAGGAAGCCTGCCGGTGCGGATGCCACACGGTTGTGATGCCGCTTGCGTTCGGGCCGAGAACGGGCCCGAGAACCTCGAAGCCCATCGGCTTTAGCGCTCCCAGAAGAACCGCCTTGAGCTCCAACAAGCGGGCAGCGATCCGGTCCCCCCCCTGCTCCAAAAGCAACTCAAGCGAGGCCTTCATGCCGTAAACCCCGCTGGTGTTGAGCACCCCGGGTTCGTAGCGCTGGGCGGTGGACACAAACTCGATCGTGTCTTGAGTCAGATACTTGGGACACTGCACATTCCAAGCCCCCAAAAGGGTGGGCCGCACCGTTTCGAAGTGGCGCTCGGCGACATAGACAATCCCCATCGCCATCGGACCGAGCAACCACTTGTGGGCGTCCGCGCTCAGCAGGTCCACGTGTGCTCTGACCACATCCAGGGGAAACGCACCCAAGGTCTGGATCGCATCCAGTGCAAAAAGAATTCCCCTCGCGCTCAGCAGGGCTCCGATCGCCTCCACGTCAAGACGGTAGCCACTAAAAAAATGGCAACTTGCCAAGGCCACCAGTCTGGTCCGGTCCGAGAGCGCGCTTTTTACCAACTCCGGCGTGACCTCTCCCGGAGACTCGGCGCGCAACCGGCGCACGACCACCCCGCGTCGCTCGAGCTCCAGCCAAGGGTAAACATTGGCCGGGTAGTCGTCCGCATAGCACACAAGCTCGTCGCCCGCGCGCCAATCAATCCCGTTGGCAAAAAGGCTGAGCCCCAGCGAAGTGGGCCCCAGAAGCGCGATTTCCTCCCAGCGCGCCCCGATCAGGCGGGCCGCCAGCTGGCGCGTGGTTCGGATGTCACGTAGTACCGCGGCAAACTCCTGCTGCTGGCGACAGGAGGCCAGCGCATACTCTGCCATCGCCTCTCCCACCGCTCTGGGCAATGCGGTCACGGCGGCGTGCGCAAGAAACACAGAGCCCTCACAAACCGGAAAGGCGGCGCGACGGGCGCGTTCCTCCTGAGACAAATCCACCGGCGCACTCAAGGAGCTCAACGTTTGCGCGCCTCTCTACCGGCTTCGATCAGCTCCCAGAACCGACGCTCACGCGCCAACTCGCCGTCCTCGGCGGGCATCGGAAGCGCTGCGCGGAATAAGAAATCCCGGATCGTGTTCCGATGGAGCACTCGGTGCACCGTGATTCCCTCGGCAGCGCGCTCGAAGTAAATCCGGTAGTCAAGCACGCGGTAGCGCAAGAGCTTCTTGCCGTCGCGTTCAATGACCCCAAACCGCTCCGGGTCAGACTTGTCTCCCTCCTCGGGTAGGACCTCAAAATCCGCAAGGAGGTCTAGTTGGAGGGAGGTAGGAAGCGCTGCCATCTCGGCCGCACTTATCTCGTTGAAGACGATTTGAAACATTAGCTAGAGGAGACCCGTTCTCACCAAACTTACGGAAGAAACTCCTCCGCGTGAGCCCAACTGGGGGCCCAACGAAACGAC
>CAMCIN010000292.1 GCA_945874745.1 Akkermansia muciniphila
CGCTCCTCCTGCAAAGCCCGAGGAGCCCAAGCCCGCACCGACTCCCGTTCCGAAGCCAGCGGCCCCCGCGCCAATGCCGGTGCCCGTTCCTCCGGCAAAGCCCGAGGAACCCAAGCCCGCGCCGACCCCTGTTCCTAAGCCAGCGGCCCCCGTGCCAACGGCGGCGCCCGCTCCTCCTGCAAAGCCCGAGGAGCCCAAGCCCGCACCCGCGCCTGTTCCGAAGCCGGCGGCCCCCGCGCCAACGCCGGTGCCCGTTCCTCCGGCAAAGCCTGAGGAGCCCAAGCCCACGCCGACCCCTGTTCCTAAGCCAGCGGCCCCCGTGCCAACGCCGGTGCCCGCTCCTCCTGCGAAGCCCGAGGAACCCAAGCCCGCACCGACCCCTGTTCCTAAGCCAGCGGCCCCCGTGCCAACGCCGGTGCCCGTTCCTCCTGCGAAGCCCGAGGAGCCCAAGCCCGCACCCGCGCCTGTTCCGAAGCCGGCGGCCCCCGCGCCAACGCCGGTGCCCGTTCCTCCTGCAAAGCCCGAGGAGCCCAAGCCCGCACCCGCGCCCGTTCCTAAGCCAGCGGCCCCCGCGCCAACGCCGGTGCCCGTTCCTCCTGCGAAGCCCGAGGAGCCCAAGCCCGCGCCGTCTCCCGTTCCGAAGCCAGCGGCCCCCGCGCCAACGCCGGCGCCCGCTCCTCCTGCAAAGCCCGAGGAGCCCAAGCCCGCACCGACTCCCGTTCCGAAGCCAGCGGCCCCCGCGCCAATGCCGGTGCCCGTTCCTCCTGCAAAGCCCGAGGAACCCAAGCCCGCGCCGACCTCTGTTCCTAAGCCAGCGGCCCCGGTGCCAACGCCGGTGCCCGTTCCTCCTGCGAAGCCCGAGGAACCCAAGCCCGCGCCGACTCCCGTTCCTAAGCCAGCGGTCCCCGCGCTTAAGCCGGTGCCCGTTCCTCCCGCAAAGCCCGAGGAACCCAAATCTGCGCCAACTCCCGCACCGAAGCCTGATGCCGCCGCAAAGGTCGCCCCCACCAAAATGGGGCCTGCCGAAATCGCTCTGGCCGAGGCCCTCCGCATGCCCGAACGGCCCAGACCGAGCGTCGGTGCACGGCACGTTCTGTTGGTGAAGCCCGACGGCACACTCTGGGCTTGGGGGGCAAATGATCGTGGGCAGTTGGGCGATGGCTCGACGCTTGGGAGCTCCTTCCCCGTGCAGGTGCTTTCCGGATTACTCAAAAACATGTACTGGGTCGCCGCCGCCGCGGGAGACTCACACTCAGCCGCACTTCGCAGCGACGGCTCCGTCTGGACTTGGGGCAGTGTCGAGTTGGGCAAGGGCGCCACTGCTCCCTTGGCGCTCAATCTCAAGCCGCGCAAAGTCTCCCTTCCCGGAGCGGCGGTCGCCCTGGCCTGCGGACCGGATGTGACGTTTGCGATCCTTGGAGACGGCACGCTCTGGGGCTGGGGCAACAATACGCGCGCCCAAATCGGACTGGGCAACCGGTACGAACATTTGGAACCCAAGCGGGTGCCGGTGCCCTGGCCGGTCGTCTCGGTGCAACCGCGCAGGAACAACGTTTTTGCCGTCGGCACAGACCATTCTGTCTGGGTTTGGGGCGACGGTGAATTCGGCCGTTCGGAGGTGCTGCCCCGGCGGGACAAGTCCCGGCCTGCACGGTTGGATTCCGATTCTGATTGGGCGGTTTTGAGCGGTGGGGATACCCACGCTCTGGCGCTGCGCGCAGACGGCACGCTTTGGGCTCTGGGCGACAACAGCAAAGGTCAGTTGGGCGATGGCGGCCGGCGTAACCGGCGCACGGTAGCCCAGTCTGGAAGCGGACGCGACTGGCAGGCAGTGGAGGCGGTCGGACAGCGTTCCTTCGGTTTGACGCGCGAGGGCGATTTGTTTGCGTGGGGCGAAAACACCAACGGTTCTCTGGGGCTTTCTGGCTCCATTCAGAAGGAAGCGCCCACGCTGATCCTCCCGCGCCGCAGCTGGGCGGGGGTGTACGCCTCGGAGCACTTCACGCTCGGCCTCCGCTCGGACGGCTCGCTTTGGGCGTGGGGCGAGAACAGGGACGGCCAGCTGGGCGCGGGCAACTTTAACGAGACGCTCGAACCGGTCCGGGTGGCACTGCCTTGACGGGAGGAGTTCGGCGGAGCCGGCGCCTCGCGTTCGCAAGGCTTCGATAAGCCAAACCAGTCAAACCAGCCAAAGCCAACAGACCAACTACCTGTTTTCGTAGCGCACGTTGACCCGGAACTCTTCCTTGAAGTCCTGCGGCTCCGGGAAGAGGAGGCGCACTCCGGGTGGGGCCTGGAGCGTGCGCTGGAGTTCGACAAAGGCGGTTTTTGAAACCAGTAGATCGAGTTCGGCGACGCCCTTGGCGCGGCCGGCTTCGATGACCAAAACCGCCGCCCCGCTGTTGCCCAGCCGTTGCGGACCCCTGTAATAAACCTCCGTCAAAATGGAACGGATTCGTTCGGCATTGAAGGCGTGGCGTGCCATCCACGCCTGCTCCCCCCCGGGCATGGGCTTGTTTCGCGCGCCCCATTGGCTGTCACTTCTGGGATCGAAGCTCTGGCTGACCGCTTGAATGGCCTGATTCAGGTCAATGCGGAGCGCGGGCGCGGCTGCGCCACTGGGAGTGGATGGGAAAAAAGAGCCCCCGAAGCCAAGCAACAGCAGGAGCGCCTTCAGACAGGAGCGGCGCTTCAAAGATGCTATTGAGGGGGGAATTCGCATGACTGCCGAAAACCGGCGCGGAGCCGGCGGCGCTCCAGATACGCACGCACCCAGGTAATGAGGAACAACAAAACAAAGGCAATGAGGATGGGCGGAATCCGCCGGCGCCGCTCATCGCCGCTTTTCGAGGGCTGGCTGTTCGTAAGCTGGCCCGGAAAGGGGGGCACCAAGGCGCCATTTCTGCGGGTGGCCGCCGCGTCTGGTTTCCGGATGCTCTGGGCGGCCTCCTCCCCGGGGGCGGCGCTGGGAGTCTGCGCGCGGCAGGGCTCCAGAGCCGGAAGCAACGCCAGCGTGGCCAGCACCGCTCCCAGCAACCGAGGGCGGTGGAGGCGTAAACACATGCCCCAAGCCTAAAACAGGAACTGTCCTCCTGCAAGATTGAGGCGGCGCCTCAGGCAAGCACGGCCTTCACTACTTTACCATGCACGTCGGTGAGCCGGTAGCGGCGCCCTGCGAACTTGTAGGTGAGCGCCTCGTGGTCCAGACCCATCTGGTTGAGGATCGTCGCCTGCAAATCGTGCACATGCACCCCGTCGGCGGCCACGTTGTACCCCAACTCGTCCGTCTCGCCGTACACCATGCCGCCCCGAATCCCGCCCCCCGCCAGCCACACGCTGTAGCAGCGCGGATGATGGTCGCGGCCGAAGTTCTTGCTGAGCTTGCCCTGGCAATAGTTGGTCCGGCCGAATTCGCCGCCCCACACCACCAGGGTTTCGTCCAGCATCCCGCGCTGTTTGAGGTCCTGCAGCAGTGCGGCGCAGCCCCGGTCGGTCTCCTTGCACAGCTTGGGGATGGCTCCGGGCAGGCCTCCGTGGTGGTCCCAGTCCTGGTGGTAGAGCTGGATGAAACGCACGCCCTTTTCAGCGAGGCGCCGTGCCTGTAGGCAGTTGGCAGCGAAGGTGCCGGGGGTCCGGGAGTCGGGACCGTAGAGCTCGAAGGTGGCCTCCGTTTCGGCAGAAAGGTCGGTGACCTCCGGAATGCTGCTCTGCATGCGGAACGCCATTTCGTAGTTGCTGATGCGCGCCTGAATGCCGGGTTCCGGGGCCTGAGCCAGGGCGTGCGCGTGCAGGGCGGAAAACCGGTCCAGCATGAGCCGCCGGCTTTCACTCGAGACCCCGTCGGGGTTGTTCAAATACAGAACGGGATCCTTTGCGGGCCGGAATTGGAGCCCCTGATATTCGGCTGGGAGAAAGCCGGCGCCCCACAGGTGGGCGCCCAGCGGCTGGCCGCCCTTGCCCTTGGTGATGAGCACCACAAAGCCGGGAAGATTGCTGTTTTCATTGCCCAACCCGTACTGCAGCCAGGCGCCCATGCTCGGGCGGCCGGGGATCTGGGAGCCGGTTTGCAAGAAGGTCACGCCCGGCCCGTGGTTGATGGACTCGGTGAACATCGAGCGGATCACGCACAGTTCCCCGGCCACCTCGGCGGTGTTGGGCAGCAGTTCGCTGATCCAGGCGCCGCCGGGACCGTGCTGCGCAAACTGAAAGGGCGAGCCGACCATCGGGATTGAGGACTGGTTTCCCGACATCCCCGTGAGCCGCTGGCCGCCCCGCACAGAATCGGGGAGCTGCTCGCCGTTGCGTTGCACAAGGGCTGGCTTGTAGTCAAACAGGTCCAGTTGCGAGGGACCGCCCGACATGAACAGGTAGATGACCCGCTTGGCCTTCGGAGCGAAGTGCGGCAACCGCGCCAGCACGGGCTCCCCGCCGGCAGGGGGCTCCGCTACCGTTGCCCCTGCGGAAGCCCGGCCGTCACCCAGCATTTCCGCAAGCGCGATGCCCCCGAGGCCCAGCCCCGCGGACTGGAGAAAGTGGCGTCTGGGCAGCAGCATGTTTTCCGGAAGAGAGAGGGAGTCCAGCATGGCGTCTATTGTTTGACGACGGAGGCGTCGTGGTTGAGGAGGGCTTGGGCGAGCACGGTGGCGGCGGCGGCTTCCGGGGCGGGCACCGCGGGCTCGGCGGGAGCCTGTCCCACCTTGAGCAAGGCGGAGGCCTCCTGCGGATGGGCGCGGAAATACGCGAGCTGGTCGGTGTAGAGGCCCTGGACGATTTCGCGTTCGCGCGCGTCCGGAGAGCGGCTGAGGCAGGAGAGGAAGGCCTCTTCAATCAGGGCGTCCAAATTGCCACCGTGCGCCTTTTGGAGGCGCGTT
>CAMCIN010000293.1 GCA_945874745.1 Akkermansia muciniphila
GATGGAGGACTGCAGACTGTCGCGATTCAAAATCTCGCCCTCGATTTCGGAGGTATTGAGGGCTTCCTCGCTGATGAGATCGACCGTGATCTGCTCCCTGTCGCCTTCAGTGATGTGGCGCATGCAACCCGAGAATACCCCTGACTGCCGCAGGAACTCAGCCTCCATTGCATCCAGCCTGCTCCGTTCGAAACGGAACGTGGGCCAATCCGTTTGCTGCCAATTCCAGAGGGGGCGGTTAATCATGGTGCAAAGGCTTCCGGATTATACATCACCTATGCGGTGGATTGTGAGCAATAAATGGAGCGTTTATTGCTCATGCGAGAGAGCGCTCGCCACCTTTGCCGCCAATGAAATGACCATTGCGGGTTGTCTTCTCTGGTTGTCGGGCAAGACACAGATTCAGCTCAGTTGAAAAGACTTTGCTTTTGCCCCCCACCGCAGCTCGCGCGCGACGGTATCGTCGCGGGGCGCGCTAAGGCGGTTTGTTTATGAGAAAATGAAAGAACATGAACACTGACCCCTAGTTCCTAGTTCCCCGATTTTCAGGATTCGTGCGCGCGTGCGCACCGAGGAGCGCTGCTGTCGAGGAAAGAACTCCCCAGCGTCGAGTCAGTACGGACTGATATCACCGCCGCCAAATCTGGGTGACGATCCCTGTCCTCGCACCCGCCAGCGTGTTATTCCAGAGACGCCCTGAGGCAAACTCGATGAAATCGCAGAGTGGAAATGTACGAATTTTACGAATCTCGACGGCGCCACTGGAGAAATTCCATTGCGCATCCATCGGGAGGCGGTTCGCTGGATTCCCGGTCAGGAAATCAGAGTTGAGCCAAAGCAAGCCTCACTTGTTCTTCGATGACCTGCGTGAGGTAAGCCCACCAGGCTGGATTTTCCAGAGTGTCCCGCACCGTGGTGGCAGGGAGAAAACGGCGCATTTCCTTTAGAAAATCTTCGCGCAACTGCGGCTCTGCTTTGAGGGCTGCGGAACGGCTTTGAAGCAGGAATACAAACTCGTCCTCTTCCCGCCGATGGTCCCTGACCTTTACGGGGATAAGCGCTGCGGGCAACGCAACACCTTGCTGGACCAGCCACGCGATGTCCCATAGGTCACGGTTTTTGATGCGGTTCTCTCGGAAGGCAAGGGCGACCATTTTGTCGGCCAAAATCTCCTCACGGCTCTGTGCTTGCAGGATCAGTCCCGAGGTTCCGAGGTCGATTCCGTAGAGGTTGCGCAGCATCATCGGGCGCGGGGCATGACTGGGAATTGCGCAAATATCCAAATGTATCCGCTGCGCCGGCAGATGCCGCTGCCCCGGGCGGGTCTCGATGGTGAGCTTCCAAGTGGAGACATTGCCCCCGGTTTTCACCGGTTCGCTGATGCGAACAGGCAGTCCATAACGGGTTTGCAGGCGCTCAGTGAGCACAACCGCAAGAGCGGAGAGATCCTCCTTTTTGAAACCACTGCCGCCGGTGAAATCAAGGTCCTCGCTGAGGCGTGGCGACCCGTAGCAGGCCCGCAAGCACGTGCCGCCGATAAAGGTCAGAGAAGTGAGTAGTCCAGCCCCGCTCAGCTCCCGCAGGATATCGTGGTGAAGCAACTCCTTCTCGACTACCGGACGCAGGGTCGTGAGGTCGCCCCTTGACCTCAATGCCTCTCCTACGAGTTGGTCAAACAAGCTCATAGAGCGCCTCCTCGTCTACAAGTTCCATGCTGCGTCGCGTGGCTCGCATATCCCGAAGCGCCTGCTTTACCGAAGCCCTCCAAAGGTGACGGTCCGGGTCGTAGGACAGTTCCGCGCTGATTTCTTCTGGCCTCTGGGCGGTGTGGACGAACTCGATGTGCCCAAAGTCGCCGCAGTCCACAACATGGCTACGCCCCGAGGACATCAGGCTGATCCAGTTGATGGGCACCTGCGGGATGACACCGGCGTCGCTCAACACGGTCTCCAGGCTGATGTAGTTAAACTCCGCCGCCCTGAGACGGGCCGCTGCATGAAAAAGCAGATGTCCCGCCGGGTAATCCCGAACCGGATAGAGATAAACTCCCTTGCACACACGCCGAAGAAAGCCGGCTTTGGTTGCCCGCGAGAGGAGGACAGAAAGTTGTCCACACTCGGGAACGGCAGAGGCGAGATCGGAAGCCGCGAAAATGCAGTGGTCCCGATCGGCAAGCGATTCCAAGGTTTCCCGGAGTTGTCGAAGAGGCTGCACGCCAAAGACGGTACAAATCCTTTCAAAAAATGCAATGATTTGTTGAGTTCTTGTGCGATCTCACCGTTTCGCCCCATTTCGACCGCACACACGAATCGAGCTTCAGCAGACGCAAATGACACCGGCAACTTGTATCTGAATGAAAACGAACACTGCCCACTAGTTTCCTCGTTTCCGCTTTACAATGCCTGCTGAGTTCCATCACACCAACCGTGCCGATATACAACTAGGGCAATCCGCATTTATGTCCCAATCATCCACTTTAGGTTCTCGTCTGAAAATCTTCTTTTCGACGTTCGGGTTCCTGTTTGACGGGGGCCATTTGAAAGGCCAAGTCCGCCGGGTTTCTTTTCTGGGAGTGTTGGTCCAGTTCCTTTTTCTGCAGCAACAGGCTTCCGCGCTGCAGGTCTCCCCGAGCCTCTCTGTCCTCTATGAAGGATGGAACAACGGCCAGGTGGAAGTAGTCGTCGATCTCACGCCAGAAGAAAAAGCACAACTCACGGGCAGCGGCGTCATTTCGGTGGCGGTAACCAGTATATCCCTCGAAGTGGTTAGCGGGGCGCTGATTTCGATTCCATACAAAGGGCAAGAAACATTCCCTCAAAGCACTGCGGTTTTGCGGAAAAAAGCGAAGGTTCCCGAGCGTGACGAGGAATACCACTGGGGAGAATATGGATTTTCCGCAACTCCCATGAATGCACCTCAGCATGTGGAGTCAACATACTGTGTGGTTTCCGTTGTCGGGAGCCACTACGAGTGTGTGAGGCGATATCTCACGCGGGCCCAAATCGAGTTTCAGAGTGCTGCCGCCGGTGATAACCAAGCGTATATTGCAGCGAGCCAGTTCAAGGGCCATTTCAACGATGAGGCTCTGTATCCTGAAAGCCGGAGGTATTCGATCTTTGCGAATCTCGTGAACAACATCGTTCCCGAGCAGCATTTCAGGAAGTGGCTGCCCTATATTTCCGCGAATCCCGGTTTGGACGGGGCGTTTATAGGCGCCACCTATGCGCTCTCCGTCGAGCCAGACTACCTGTTGTCCCTGTCCGACCCGAATGGACTGGGAGGTTATGGTTTCACAGTAAATTTCGACTTTTTGGAAAGGGGCGTTGATCGAAGTGGAATGTCCGAGGCCTTACGTGACGAGTATTTGAGTAAATTGGGTGATCTTCCTAATTTCTCCATTGAGAACAGGGTGCCCTTGAGTTTTTTTGTGCAAGAGCTGTCCAAATTGCCTGCCGACTTGAATGTAGGATTAAAGGACTACACGGTCGCAGGTCTTTATAACAAGGAGGTCAGGGTTAGAGAAAGGGTTGCCCTGATTGGGATGGATGCGGACTCCCTTTATCAAGGGTTGCTCACCGATTACGGGGTGGATGACTATGCAATGATACCTCCAGGGCTTGCTGAGGTAATCGCCAGAACCTATACCGATCCGCAGTACAGAATTTCCCGGCCTTTGGCGTTGGTTGTTTCCGATAAGGACGTTTCTGAAGGGACTTTCTCGGAACAGCGGATCCTCGCGCATTTGGCTAAGACGCACCGCGTGGTTTTTGGTCAGGCGCTTGACGCCGCTCAGTTCAAAGCAATCGCCGCAAAAGGATATCAGAAGCACGGAGCTTTTGACCTGATAGTGTCTACTGGACACGGCAATTCGGCAGCGTCCGGCGCGATCGGAATTGGCTGTGATGATCTGTTCGAGCAACTCGCCCTTCAGCTCAATCCACAGGCAACCGTGCTACTTGCTTCTTGTTCCAGCGGAGACCGACGGGGAGTTGATGACACGCTGGCCGACAAGATGAGGAGATTCCTGCCCGGTAGGCGGGTGATTGCCGCGGATTTTCTGACGTCGGGTGTGTTTTTGCATTACGACGAATCAGCGAGTGCGGAAAATCGGTATCACGTGTACAATAAGGGAGCGGCGACTGTGGGGGCTTTTGAACTGAAAATCTCGCCTCCTGCCGACGTTTTGGTTGCGGCATCTGATTTGAACGGCACTGTGGTCCACTATCCTGCCGCTTCTGTCGCGGCTCTGAATGGCGGAAGTCTTTCGGTTCAATACTCAAAAGCATCCGGCAGTCTCTTTCCTCCAGGTATTACTGTCGTGGTGGTGACCGCGACGGATGTGTTGGGGCACACTGCCTCGGCGAGCTTCAAGGTCACGGTGCAGGCTGGGTTGCCAAAGAGTCAGAATTGCAATCTGATTGACATTATCTTGAGTTACGGAGCCCTGCACGATGGCTTTTTCGACAGGGATAAAACCGGCTACAGCGTCACGGTTCCCTTCGCTGTGAAAAACCTCAGGCTGACGCCTCTCGCGGATGATCCCACGGCCGGTGTGCTGGTGAATTCCGTCGCGATTGCCCCCGGAGAAGGAAGGTTGCTGCCTTTGAATGAAGGCGACAATGCGATCGATGTGCGTGTCACGGCGCAAAGTGGTGAAAAAAAGACTTACAGACTGATGGTCAAACGCGGCGCGCGTCCAATTGGATCGGAGGCCAGTGCCGATCTTGCGTGGCTTGGCGTGAGTTCCTCACAACTTCCCCAAGAGAAGAAGAATGCCCTTGGATACGATGCGCTCGCCCCCGGCTTCGATGGATCCAAACTTGATTACGCCTGTTCGGTCCCTCCCTTGGCCACGGCTTTGAG
>CAMCIN010000294.1 GCA_945874745.1 Akkermansia muciniphila
CACAAAGGCGTGAATCCCCATACCGCCTGTAGGCGCGGAGAAGCCCTGTACGGGCTCTTCGACGCGGAGACAGGAGTGCACCTCGGGAGGAACTAGCATGAGTGGTCTAATGAATCGGAGGGCGGTGAAGCGCTACTCCTCGAGCAGGCAGCAGTGTTGCGTCCCGTACTGCATATGAAGCGTGTGTCGAATCAGGCAGTGGCAGATCTGGAGGTCCGGTTACGCCACATGGCCGACGAGATGATTCGCCGTCACCCGTGCATGGGAAGGACCATCAAGCCGTAAGTATAGGGCTTCTTGGTCTGGGGTGAGCAGCTGGAGACGTCCAGAGTGCAAGTCAGGGATGCTGCGGTGTCCTTGGCGGAAAGAGGTCCCGGCATGGGCCTCTTTTTTTAGCTGTTAGGTGTTGTGGGCCACTGCGAAGAACAAATCGCTACAAGAATGGCTTATAGCCTGATTCACACAGGAAAGGGATAGGGGCTGCTTGATTCCGGAATTCCGGGATTCCGAAATTCCAGTGGTTTCGCCCTCTTAGTTTTCGAGCTCCATGCGGCGCCGGGTCAATCGCAGGACCGTCCCTCAACGCAGCAAATCTGGGCTGAGGCAACCCTGCATCCAAAGCAACCGTCCAGTTGCGCCAGACACACAAAACATGCTCCACATCCAAAGCTCGAGATAAGGGTCGCAGGCCGCCTTCCGGTTTGCTCACCTTCGCCCAGCGTCGCAGTTCACAGGCGGCGGCATTTGACGCGTTACATCTTCGAAGAACTGCGAGAGATTTTCAGCCGGATCGCGGAAATCGGTTATTCCGGATTTGAATTGAAGGCAACAGTGAGAACCCCAGGCTGCAACTATGGCCAATAAATTACCAGCGACTCCAATCAGTTTGCTCTCGCGACTTCGCGACGAAGACAAGCAGGCCGTATGGCAGGTATCTTGGAAGCGGTTTCTTGAACTGTATTACGGTCCATTGATGGCTATAGCCTCCGGTATATACCGTCATCATACCTCTGGGTCCGTGCCTCCGCAGAGTGTGTTGGAGGATGTTGTGGCGCAGGTTGTCGCTGAGTTTTTCAGAAAAAACCAATATGATCCAAATCGCGGACGCCTGCGCGGCTATCTCCGGACGGTGACCAACGCCCGCGTTGTGGATCTGCTTCGCAAGCAGCGTCCCCTAAATTACGTATCTCTCGACAGTCCAGATATTCATATTCCGGAAACGGCTCCGCAGGAGTCCGCGGAGGAGGCGAGAACCTTTCAGCAGTCGTTGCTTGCTACACTGATCGAGGATTTGCGGGAAACAATCCCGCTCCGGCAGTTCCAGATTTTTGAAATGGTGAAACTCCACGGAATGCCGCCGGAACGAGTAGCCAACGAACTAGGCGCCTCTCGGGGTGTCGTGGACAACACCGTCTACAAAGTTATGAAACGTCTGAGAGAAATCGCGTCAGCGCCCGAATACCAATCGGAGTACTACCTATGAATGATCCGCTATTCAAACAACTCGGAGAAGAGCTGAGCCCGGAAGCTGAGAGCGAGTTTACGAACCGCTTGGTAGCAGCCTATCGAGAGCACGAAGCGAGCGAACGGCGTCCCGAAGTCGAGCGGATTGCCAAACTCATTCGGGAGCAGTTGGATAAAGAAGATGAGGCGAGTTGAGATGCGGTCCGGCGCGGAAAGCACAGCTGAGAATAAATCAAATGCCGCCAGATGCTGGCGACCTGATTTCAAAGGGGGGTAGCACGGTCAAACTCCCGAGAAGCCATCAGATGGCGTCCTCCATGGCCGAAGTTTAGCGAGTCAAAACGCCCCTCTACTCTGTCCGTGACCGCAACGATCTGCCCCGATTGTGGAAAATTCAAGGTGGGCCTGTTCTCTCGCTGCACCAAATGCCCCGCCGGACCTCTTGAGGATGACGCCGGGGCTAGGTTTTATTTTAGTGATTGGGGCAACCCGCCTGAGCGGTTAGACGAATATAGCGCTGTAATCAATGCGCTTGCGTTGACAGGTGAAGACAGTTCCGTGAGACGTGTGGCCTTGCTGCGTTACATCCAGACATACTACTCAGGTTCGGTCTCTTTGGAGCGGGATGCTGTTGCGATTGAGCGCGCAGACAAGCTTTTGGAGGCGGTCGGTGCCCACAGGATTCACCGCAGAAGGGTTATTTGGCGCCGCGTACAGAACTGCCTGACTTGCATGGTTTTGATTGCAGTTTGCGCTGGCAAATTGTTCCACCTCTTCTAGGGCATCCCCCGTGTTATTTGACGAGCCTGCTCTGAAATTGGTGGTGGCCGGCGACGCCCTTGATTTCCACTCCACGCTTGGGTGCGCTTCGCGAAATCGATTATTGTCTGGGGGTGATTCAACCAGGCGAAACTCTTGATGGCTATCGCACCATTCGTTTGATTGGCGCCGGCGGATTTGGAGCGGTGTGGCTTTGTCGATCCGAAGCGGTGGGAGATCTGCGGGCGTTGAAATTCATTCCCATTTTGGATGAGGGGCGGCATGCCAGAGAATTTGAAGCGCTGACACGCTACCGACAATCCGCCAACCAACTTCGCTCCCCAGCGATTCTTCCCATCGAACATGTGAACCGTAGGGAGGACGGCCTTTTTTATATTATGCCGCTCTCTGATGGTTCCGGAGCAGCGGATCCCGTAGATCCTGAATGGCGCCCAACCACGCTCACAGCCGTCCTTGAGGGGCGCCGTTCAGCTGAAGCGTGGCTGGGTGCGGAACAGGTACGCGCCTACTTGACTCCTGTGCTCGAGGCACTTCAGCTTCTATCCGACGCGGGCTTGGTTCATCGGGATGTCAAACCCGACAACATTCTATTTTTAAACAGTAGTCCTTGCTTGGCAGACATTAGTCTACTCGGAGACGACTCTTTTTCGATCACCCGCCGAGGTACGCCAGGTTATTCAGCACCGAGCTGGTATATGGAAAGTGGGGGACACCCGGACATGTATGGTGCTGCCACCACACTATACTCCGTCCTCACGGGTAATCCGCCCGACAAAATAGGGCGTGCTAATTTCAAGTGGCCCCCACAGGGCGAGCAATCGCTGTCGTTGGATGAACGGGAGGAATGGTTGCGCCTCCATAGTGTAATCAGGCGGGCTATAGACGAGCGGCCAGCCGAGCGCTTTGCAGATTTCACTGCCTTTGTGAGGGCGTTGAGACAACAGGCGCCCGAACTGACCAGTGAAGTCGATGGGGCGGATCAATCTGCGAAAGGTAAGCGTGCGGATTTGCCAAGGCAGAAACGAATCCCTGTCAGAGGTCTTGTTTTAGCCTCCGTGGTGGTGCTCGCGTTCGTATATCTCAGCCTGAACTTAATCGACTGGAGGCCCAGGGAAGTTGCAGCCCCGTCGTTTGTCGCTGCAACTGACGCCTCTCAGCCTAGGATTGAGGAAGAGAAACAAGCAGGCGGGGTTGAAATCCAAGAATTTGAAATAGCCCTTGCCCACGCCATAAAAACGATGACATTTCCGCGGAAGCAGTTCTCCGAGGAGATGGACGCGATTGCAGCAGACCTTTATGTCTACGATAAAAGGAACTCTGTGCCTCAGGACGCACCGCGCAAGCCTCTCCCTGAGATTGAAAAGCGGTTCCTTGATGTTCTAAAGGCATTGCCTCCCAAACCCGAGGTTTCAGCCCGGTCGCTGGTGCTTTCTGATCTGCGTGAAAAGGCGAAGGAAATAGGCAACAAATACGGAAGGGCTGAGCGCGAAAAACTGGATGAGAAAATCGTGAGTCTCGAAGCTGAGTTGAACACGGATTTTGACTTCCGAAAAGAACAGGCGTTGAAGGTCCTCAATCGATCCGCGAGGCTTATAAATTCGCAAGCTGGGTCCGCCGATATTATGAGAGCGGCACAGATTTTTTCGTATACGGGAAACTACAGGTGAGTCCTTGGCTCGTACTAATCACCCTACCGTCAGAGGGCTAAGGCGCCACTAAGCTTCGCAGCCGTGCCACGCGTTCGCGAACCAAGTGCAGGTAAGCTTCAATTTTCGGTTCACTTAGAAAGCTGCGCCGAATCCAAAGGGGCCACTCCTCCGCCGCCTGCACCAACAGTTTTTCCAGATCGCTTCGCATCAAGTCGGGTTGCAGTCCACAGCGTTCCAGCGCGAGGTAGTCGAGCAGGTCGCGCCGGTTCAGCTTCCGCTTCCGACCACCGATGGGCAGAGCGGTCTCTTCCTGAGGGTTTTTCAGAACAATGCTCGTGTTGAGCAAATCATAAGCGGGACTCAACGCGATCCGCCCCGCGCGGCTCAAGAGCGACCAGTTCTTCAGGTGCATGTCCTCGTTGCCCGTGAGGAAACAAAACCAGACTCGCTGCATCAGCTTCCGCTTTTCGATCACCGGAAACGTGCAGAATCGCTCGATCATGCCGACCACCTGCTCCATCGAGCTGTCGTACTTCGTGTCGCGGGTCATTCCCAACAGCTGGGCACCGTCCTCCAAGGGAAGACGCTCGCCCTGACCAACGCGATCAAACCGCCTGGTGAAGTACACCATCGACCCGTCGCTCGCTTCCACTAATCCATGCACTGGCACCGCGATACCGGAGTGGCCGGCAAGCGTCATCGTGAGGGCCTCGTTGGCGGGCACCTCCGGCCATTGAGGAGGGCAGCATTTCAGAATGAAACGGCCGCCTCGGTCCACGATGTCTAAGCGGCTTTCCTTGATTCGCAAAACGGCGCTCAGCTTTGGCTGCACGCCCTGGACCGACATCTTGCCAGCCCGGGCGGCAGCTTCTTCCAGTTGCTGTGCCAGAGTGTACGGTAAGGGGTGGAGGTCC
>CAMCIN010000295.1 GCA_945874745.1 Akkermansia muciniphila
GCCCGCCGGATCCTGCGGGAAGCGCCCGGGAACACCGAGACGACCCTGCGCTACGCCCTGCAACTGGTCCTCCAACGCCCCCCCTCAGACACACAACTCACCGCCCTGCGCACTTTGCTGGAGTCCGAACGCGCCCATTACACCAACGATCCCGAGAGCGCCAAACGGCTCTCCACCAACCCACAGCTTCCGCACCCAACCGACATCACCCCCGCAGAGCTAGCCGCGTGGACAGCCGTATCCAACGTGCTGCTCAACCTGGACGGTTTCCTTTCCAAATCCTAATCCCCCCACCCGTCACAAAAAAACGCCTCCTGCCCATGAACCCCTCTTCTCTCGCCACACATTTTGCCGGACTGCACACGAGCACACGGCGGCAGTTTTTGCACAGTTCCGGCCGCTTTAGCCTCGGCGCCGTCGCTCTGCATTCCCTCCTCAATGAAGGCCGCGCAGCCGGGTTACGTTCCGCCCCGCCAAGTCCCCTTCTGCCCAAGGCTCCGGAGCATCCCGCACGGGCCAAGGCCGTCATTTACCTCTCCATGAGCGGGGCGCCGCCTTCCCTCGACATGTTTGATTACAAACCGGAACTCAACCGGCTGAACATGCAACCCTGTCCGGACTCCTTTCTGAACGGGGAAAAGTTCGCCTTCATCAAAGGCAAACCCAACCTGCTTGGGAGTCCGCATTCCTTCGCCCAATACGGAGGGAGCGGCGCCTGGATGAGCAGCCTGCTCCCACACACCCAAAAAATCGCCGACGAGCTGTGCATCATCCGGTCCATGACCACCGACCAGTTCAACCACGCCCCGGCCGAACTACTCGCTTATACCGGCAATATGCGCAGCGGTTCCGCCTCACTCGGCTCCTGGGTGACTTACGGATTGGGCTCGGAAAACCAGGATCTCCCCGGCTTTGTCACACTCTTGAGCGGCGGCAGCGATCCGACCGGCGGTAAAGGCTGCTGGGGAAACGGCTTTCTTCCCGGCGCCTATCAGGGAGTCCAATGCCGCTCGGTGGGCGATCCCATCCTGTTTACCGGGAATCCCGAAGGCATGAGCCGCGAAAGCCGCCGCCGCACCCTCGATGCCCTGCAAGCCATCAATCAGGAGGAAGCCGAACTCTTCGGCGACCCGGAAACCGTCACGCGGATCGCCCAGTACGAATTGGCGTACCGGATGCAGACCAGTGTGCCCGAGGCGTTCGACATCCGGAAGGAGCCCGAAGCGATCCGGGCGCTGTACGGGGCGGAACCGGGCAAGGCGAGTTTTGCCAACAACTGCCTGCTCGCACGGCGTCTGGTGGAAAAAGGCGTCCGGTTTGTACAGGTGTTCGACTGGGGCTGGGACATGCACGGCACCAGCGAAGGCAACGATCTGGTGAGTGGGTTGCCGAACAAGTGTAAAGCCACCGAACAAGCCTGGTCGGCGCTGATCCTGGACCTCAAACAGCGCGGTATGCTCGACGACGTGCTGGTGGTGTGGGGAGGTGAATTTGGGCGCACCCCGATGAACGAAGCACGCGGCGGTTCGCCGTATCTGGGCCGGGACCATCACCCGCACTGTTTTAGCATGTGGCTGGCTGGCGGCGGGGTCAAAGCGGGCCTGCAATACGGCAGTACGGACGAAATCGGGTATCGGGTAGCCGAAGACAAAGTGGGAATCCGCGACCTGCAGGCCACTATTCTCCACCAGCTCGGACTCGATCCGTATCATCTCAGCTACAAATCCCAGGGGCTCAACAACCGCCTGATCGGGCCGACAAACGAAGGCCGGATTTTGCGAGCTATCCTCACCTGACAGGCGCACCCCGCCCGTCTCCCAGCCCGACCAACGACGCTCCCCCCGTATGCCTCCCCGAAGGTGCCGGTGGGGGCCGTACGTATTTTTTGTGTTTTTCCTCCATCCTGGAAAAGCAATCAGTCACGGTTGTCCGCCCACCGTTCTCGTAAGCCCCCCAGAACCCCCAACCCCCAGAACGCCGTTTAGATTCAGTCGTTACGATTCCCTGCTTTAAACACCGCTCAAATGCTTGCCTTACATACTTCCCGGGAAAGAAAGCCTGCCGGTCCGAGGTTCCCCAAGTTCTTCCGCCGTTTTACGCTCGTTGTCGCACCGGTAATTTTTGCGGGATGTGAGAAGCCTCCCGAATCCGTTCCCGCTCCTCCACAGCAGCCCCCGGCCCGCACGCAGTCCCCCCTCAGGAGCAGAAGTCGCTTTTAAACGCTCTTATTGGAAGTGTGACTCCTGCCAAAACGACTGAGACCAGTTTTGACACCGCCTTCGAAAACTCCAAGGCCCGCGCCGTACGCGATTTCCCGGCACTTGGTGTAGCCGGCTCGGCCTTCAACCGGGAGTTTCTGGCCCGGGTCCAGGTTCTCCAGACCATCAAATCCGACGAACTCCGGGACCCCAACTGGCCGTACATTGTAGCCGGTCAGGTTCATCTGGCTCTTTCCGCTCCGTCGCGGATGCCGCTTCCAACCTTGCCGGCCGCGAACATACCGACTGTCCCCAACCTTCCGCTCCCACAAACAACGGGTGGGCAGTACAATACCGCTCCATTGGCGCAAAACACCTCGCCGGCATCTGGCGCCCCCTCCCATACCCCGACTCTTCAGAGTACGGCCGGAAACCCCTTTCTCGTGACGGAATTGGCAAACATGGATCCTCTGCCCACCAGCGGCTTTGTCCGAGGAGCTATCACCAAGCTGGATCGCGGATCGAGCCTCTCCCCGGTTGAGATGGTGCTCACCCTCGACGGCCTGATGACGTGTATGGTGGATTTGACTGGGATCACCAATCACGACGGGCGATGGGAAATCGTTCGCAAGGACGAATCGCTGCAGCTCATCGTCAGAAGCCGGGGCAAACCGCACGTGATCCGCACCTTCAGCATTGGACAAACCATAACCGTCGAGGGGCTCATTTCGCGAAAACCACCAAACCGCCTCCGTCATCTGAAGTGCTACTGCCTACTAGAAAAGCGCAACAGCGATCCGGAGCAGGCTCCGGCGTGGGCGATCCGGCGTGTTGTGGACACCTTTTCTTCCTAGGGAACCGCCCGGCTTCGTCCGCGCACTTCCCCGGGCCGAAACCGCTCATTGTCCTCGGAATGTCTCGCTCTCGATCAGGTCGAGAAGCAGATCCCTAAAGCCGTTTCCCTTGGCGTGGTTTGCCAGCACAATTCCCCGAATCTCGCGCTTCTCCGCGAAATTTGGCACCCGGCCTATGGCGTAGGTCATTAACTTCTCCGCAACACACTGCGAGAACTGGTCGATGTTCCTCACAATCCACGCCTTCAAATCCCGCGGATCTTTAATAACCGTGCCATCTGCGAGCACACCAGCGGGGTCGATCGCGATCTTTGTGCCCGGCCACACCGTGCGCCAGCGGCCCACAGGGTCATAGTTTTCGAGCGCCAAACCCACCGGATCGATCCGTTGATGACACGCAGCACACGCGGCATCCTTGGTGTGCGCGGCCAGGAGCGCACGCGGCGAGATGCTGCCCTGCGTGTCAGGAGTGAGCGCCGGCACGTCTTTGGGTGGAGGCGGCGGAGGTGTTCCGAGGATGTTCTCGAGCACCCAAACGCCGCGTACCACCGGCTGGGTGTCGACTCCATTTGCCGTCGCCATCAGAATCGCCGATTGCCCCAGCAACCCTCCGTAACGTCCGCCGCGTTCGATTGGGATTCTTTCAAACTGTGTGCCCGGCTTGGCGCTGCGAGCTGAATCTTTGGTCGCCGCCCCTTCCTTGGGGACGCCATAAATTCGCGTCATAAACTCCGGGGACGAGAAGGTGAAATTGGGATCGATGAAATCCGTCATGGGAAGATTCAACGCCAGCATTTCGGCAAAGAACCTTTCGGTTTCGCGGCGGGCCATCGTGATGCTGCTCTCATCGAATGCAAACCTCGGGTCCGGCATGATGCTGCTGAGCTTCCGGGTGCGAAGCCACTGACCCACGAAGCTCTGGATCATCGGGGCGCTAAACTGCTTTGGCAGCAACCGTTGCGCCTCTCCCCGGAGCTGGGCGCCTTGGGCGAGCTTGTGGCTCTTCGCGAGCTCCATGAGCTTCGCGTCCGGGGGGCCCTGCGTTAAGAAATACGACAATCGCTCCGCGAGGTTGTATTCATCACCCCGGCTGCCTTCGACTCCGTGATAAAGGAAACGAGGCGACATCAGGATATTTCGCAGAACAAGGTGCATGGCCTCCTCAAAGGAGTGCCCCTGTTTGAGGTGGTCCTTCAAAAGGGTCGTATAGGTCTGAAGCGTCTCGTCCTGAACTGAGCGCCGGAACACTTTTGGTAACAGCCGCCGGAGTATCTCTTCGCCGAACTCCTGCGCGGACTGCCCCTCCTTGCGAAGGCCGGTGAGCTGGATGCGAGCCTTGTTTCGAGCCTGATCCCGAGGGCTTTCAACCGACTTGAACGGCCCTTCGAGCGTCACGTGATGGAGCTCTAGCGCGGGTCCCCTCTCGTGATAAAAATGGCAAAGCGCATCCGCAATACTGGAGGTCCCCGTGAAGGAATTGGCTATCTCGAGCAACTTAAGCGTCGGCTTGGATTCCATGGTTGCGTCCCTCAAATCCAGTGCGGGATCCTCCCACAGCCTGGAAACAATATCCCAACCATTCCTTCCACGAAGCCGAGTCAGGCTTGGGTTCAGATTACCGGCTGGAAAGACCGCCTTCTGCCACGCTGCAAGAAAACGCGGGTCTTTCTCAAACCATTCGCGATAGAGCTCCGCAAGCTCCGGGAACTCGTGG
>CAMCIN010000296.1 GCA_945874745.1 Akkermansia muciniphila
CTCGACCTGCTTGAGCTCTTAAAAAGCTATGGGACAGCATCGGGGCGAATACGATTTATCGGGGCGCTTCATGAAGCCTGGCAGCAGCTCTGGCTCTCTGGGATGGCCCCTCCCGCAGGCCAAAACACCGCTTCCACAGCGTAAGCCTCATGGGACAGCATCCACCCGAGAAAGAAAATCCCGGTCGCGAAAGCTGCAATTGCCTCCGCTCAAGTTTCGCCGCCGTCTCTCTGTAAAAGCCCCCTCAGAACCTCGCTTCCCTCAGGCTGTGGGATGGCTGTGAAACCAAAGCAAACCTTCAACGTTTCAATCCCCCGAAGCTGCGGCCTTTGCGTGCGGCCTTGGCTGCCTTTTCCCAAGCGCTGGTTTTGGTGGGGGCGTCTGAGCGGTTTGGTATCCCGGTGGAAGGTTTGACCGTGCGGCCGTTTTGAGCGCTGAGGGAGCGCCACCAGAGTTTTGAATTGGGACGTTTTGAGAGGCTGGCCATGGTGATAAACCCCTTTGCAAAAGGGCTCAGGAAGTGCTGGTGTTTCTGGTGGAGTACTTCAATCTGAGGGGTGTCCCCTGTGCGGGTTTGAGCCTCTATCCGCCCCCACTGCGGAGGAGGGCTGTTTTTCAGTGGCGCCCCCGGGGGCGGTAGCGGGAGAAAAAGCAGAGCGCTTTGCTGGAAACTCGCTATAGAGTTGGGGGGAACCCCCATTCAATGAAGTTTTCCCGCACACTTCTCTCCTTCCTTGCCACCGCAGGTTTACAGCCTGTGTTCAGCGAGCCGACCAAGGAACCGGATCCGGCGCAGTTGACGATCGCAGTGGCGAGTGTCTTTGAGCAGCTGCACTATTCCAAGCAGCGCATTGACAAGTCGCTTTCGCGCAAGGTGCTTCGCAACTACCTCGACTCGCTCGACCACAATCACCTGTTTTTCAGCAGGGAGGATGTGGACGGGTTCACTTCAAAGTGGGCCGAAGCACTGGACGGGGAGATCATCTTTGGCCGGTTGCAAGCGGCGCGCGAGATCCACGGGGTTTACCGGGTGCGCGTGGAAGAGTATGTGGAGTTTGCCAAGGGGGTACTGGCAGAGGAGCCGAAGTTGGACGGCGAGCGTTCCATCGAGGTGAACCGGCAGAAGGCGCCGTGGCCCGCGGCTGGGGAGGAGGCGCGGCGGTTGTGGCGGGACCGGCTGGATTCGGAGCTGATTCAGGAAAGGTTGGCGAAGAAGAAAAAAGGGGAGCCGGCGGCGGCGATTCTCAAGCGGTATGACCAGTTTTTGAAGGGCATCCGCGAGCAGAAGCCGGAGGATGTGGTGAATCTTTTTTTGTTGAGCATTGCCCGGACCTACGATCCGCATTCGGACTATCTGGGCAAAAGCGACCAGGAGCAGTTTAACATCAGCATGCGGCTTTCCCTGTTTGGGATAGGAGCGCGGCTGCGTTCGGAGGACGGCTTCACCAAGGTCGAACAGTTGGTGGCGGGCGGGCCGGCGAGCAAGTCTGGAAAGATCAAGGCGGGGGACCGTATCGTAGCCGTGGCCCAGGGGGACGCGGAGTTTGTGGAGTGCGTGGACATGGCTTTGGACAAGGTGATTTTGATGATCCGCGGGGACAAGGACACGGTGGTGCGGTTGCAGCTGATGCCAGTCGGGAGCACCAATCCGTCTGAACGCAATGTGGTCGAACTGGTGCGGGACGAGATCAAGCTTAAGGATGGGGAGGCCCATGCGGAGCTGGTTGAGTGGCGCGTGCCGGACGGAGGGGTGCTCAAAATTGGGTACATCGAGCTTCCGTCTTTTTACCGGGACATGACCCAAAACGGGAACAATCCCGAGGCTAAGAGCACGACGCGCGACGTACTGGTGCTTCTGAATCGGTTGAAGGCGGAGGGAATCGACGGGTTGGTGATGGATTTCCGCAGGGACGGTGGGGGGTCTTTAGAGGAGGCCATCAATTTAAGCGGGCTCTTTTTCAAGGACGGGCCTGTGGTGCAGATTAAGAACTGGAACGGCGAGATCACGGTGTCAAAGGACACGGACACCTCGATTGCGTATGACGGTCCAATGGTGGTGCTTGTGAACAGACAGAGCGCGTCCGCGAGTGAGATTTTTGCGGCGGCGATGCAGGATTACGGGCGGGCAGTGATTGTGGGTGACAGCAAGACGTTCGGGAAGGGAACGGTGCAGCAGTTGCTGGAGCTGAGCCGGGTGGTGCCCCTGCTGGCGAAGGAACCGCGCGCGGGTGCGGTGAAGCTGACGATCCAGAAGTTTTACCGGGTGGCCGGGGGCTCCACGCAGCTGCGCGGGGTGGAGAGTGACATCCGTCTGCCCTCCAGCTCCGACCAGCCTGAAATCGGGGAGGACGGCCTCAAGGATCCGCTGCCCTACGACACGATCCGGGCCCTCGACATTGAGAAGTGGGCGAAGCCGCTGTACTTGGGGGTGCTGCGGGAGCGTGCCGAGAAGCGCGTGGCGTTGAACCCGGAGTTTGGGTACGTGGTGGAAGATCTTCAGAAGGTGAGGAAGTACGTGGACGAGAACAGGCTTTCGATCAACGAGTCGGTGCGGCTCGCCGAGGTGGAGGCGGACAAGGCGCTGAGGGAAAAGCGGGAGGAGGAGCGGGCAAAGCTGCAAAAGGTTCCGGATCCGAAGGCTTACCGGATCACACTGGACAACGCACGGGCCAAGGACCTGCTGCCGATCACGTTCGTGGAGCCGAAGGTGGCGAAGGAGGGTGAGGTCGCTGAAGAGGCGCCTGCGCCCAAGGAGGAGAAGGAGGACGCCAAGGAGTTTAAGACCGCTCCGCTGCGTTACGACCCAGTGAAGGAGGAGGGATTGAACATTCTGGGGGATCTGGTCCGGCTGCTGGCCGAAAAAGGAAGGGGCAGGTAGGGGGGCGGCCAAAAAAGGAGGGAAAAGCCCTATTTTGCCGCCGCGAGGCGTTGCGGGGAAGGGGGGTGTCTGATTAAGCTCCCCCCACTTTTGCCCATGCCCCGCGACACCTCTATCCACAAGATCCTTCTCATTGGCTCCGGTCCGATTGTCATCGGGCAGGGGTGCGAATTCGACTACTCGGGCGTCCAAGCCTGTAAAGCCCTGAAGGAGGAGGGTTACGAGGTGGTCTTGGTGAATTCTAACCCGGCGACCATCATGACGGACCCGGAGTTTGCGCACCGGACCTATGTGGAGCCGATCACGCCGGAGGTGGTGGAACGGATCATCGAGCGCGAAAAGCCCGACGCACTGCTGCCGACTTTGGGCGGGCAGACGGCGCTCAACTGTGCCATGGCGCTGGTCAAGGATGGGGTGCTGGAAAAGTACGGCGTGCGGATGATTGGTGCGAATGCGGAGGCGATCCACAAGGGGGAGGACCGGCAGGCCTTTAAGGAGGCCATGCAGAAGATCGGCTTGGAGGTCGCCCGTTCGGGCACTGCCCACACCATCGAAGAGGCACGCAGGCACGCGGCCGAAATCGGCAGCTTTCCGCAGGTGATCCGGCCGGCGTTTACGCTGGGCGGGATGGGGGGAGGGATCGCCTACAACCGGGAGGAATTTGAGGAAATCGTGGCCCGCGGTCTGGACCTTTCGCCTGTGAGCGAGGTGTTGATCGAGGAAAGCCTGCTCGGGTGGAAGGAGTACGAGATGGAGGTGATGCGGGACCGCGCGGACAATTGCGTGATCGTGTGTTCGATTGAAAATTTGGACCCAATGGGGGTGCACACGGGCGATTCGATCACCGTGGCTCCGATCCAGACGCTCACCGACCGGGAGTATCAGGTCATGCGGGACGCCTCCTTTGCGGTCATCCGCGAGATCGGGGTGGAGACGGGCGGCTCGAACATCCAGTTTTGCGTGCATCCAGACGACGGGCGTATGGTGGTCATCGAGATGAATCCCCGGGTGTCGCGCTCCTCTGCGCTGGCGTCGAAGGCGACGGGTTTTCCCATTGCCAAGATCGCGGCGAAGCTGGCGGTGGGCTACACGCTGGACGAGGTCAAGAATGACATCACGCGGGAGACACCGGCGTGCTTCGAGCCCTCGATCGACTACGTGGTGGTGAAGATCCCGCGGTTTACGTTTGAGAAGTTTCCGCTGGCGGACGCGACGCTGACCACCCAGATGAAGAGTGTCGGCGAGGCCATGGCCATCGGGCGCACCTTCAAGGAGGCGATGCAGAAGGCGTTGCGCAGTCTGGAGATTAAGCGGTTCGGGCTGTTGGGAGACGGGGCGGAAAAGGCGGTCGACAAGGCCACCATGCGGCGGCGGCTGACGGTGCCGAATGTGGATCGGATTTTCTGTATTGGGCAGGCGCTGGCTTCGGGCACCACGGTGGAGGAGATTTTTGAACTGACCAAGATCGACCGCTGGTTTCTGGAGAACCTCAAGGGGATCGTTGACGAGGAGCGGGTTCTGGCGGAAGCGGTTGGTTCGCCTGAGAAGATCCGGCGCGCCAAGAAGCTAGGGTTTTCTGACAAGCAACTGGCGGTGGCGTGGGGCAAGACCGAACTGGAGGCGCGGGCCATTCGAAAGGCAGCCGGAGTGGAACCGGTCTACCGGCTGGTGGACACGTGCGCGGCGGAGTTTGAGGCTTACACGCCTTATTACTATTCCGGGTACGGGGACGAAAATGAGCGCAGGGAAAGCGGCAAGCGCAAGGTGGTGATCCTTGGCGGGGGGCCGAACCGGATCGGGCAGGGGATCGAGTTCGACTACTGCTGCGTGCATGCCTCCTTCGCGCTGAAGGAGCTCGGATTTGAGACCATCATGGTC
>CAMCIN010000297.1 GCA_945874745.1 Akkermansia muciniphila
AAGCAGCACCCAGTTGGTGATGTCCACCACGTTGTTAATGGCCCGCATTCCAAGCGCCTCCAGACGCTGGCGCATCCACTCCGGAGAAGGGCCCACTGACACGCCCTCCAGATGCCGCACCGAATACAGCGGGCAGCCCGTGCCCACCACGGGTGTCTCGGCGGCCGTCGCCGTTTCCGCACTAAAGCTGGCCTTCGGGTGCCAGGCGCATCCCGTCAGTGCTGCCACCTCGCGCCCGATGCCCTCGTGGCTGAGCAGGTCCGGGCGGTTTGGCGTGATTTCCAAATCCAGCACCGTGTCGGCTGGAAACAGGGTCGCAATCGGAGTCCCCGGCTCCGCGGAAGGATCCAGCAACAAGAGGCCGTCGGAAGCGTCGGTGAGTCCCAGTTCGCTCGCACTGCAAAGCATGCCTTCGGACTCCACCCCGCGCAGTTTTCCCACACGGATCTTGAAGTCTCCCGGCAGCACGGCTCCCGCCTGGGCGACCAGCACCTTGTCCCCGACCTTGTAGTTTTTGGCGCCACACACAATTTGGAGGTGCTTGCCGGAACCGTCGTCCACCTTGCAGACCGAGAGCCGGTCGGCGTTGGGATGTTGTTCGGAGGAAACAATCTGCGCGGCGACCACCTTGGGGAAGTCGGCACCCCGCTCGAAAATCCCCTCCACCTCGACGCCCGCCATGGTGAGCAATTGCGACAAGCGCGCTGCGTCCTCGCGAAACTCCACAACCTCCCGGAGCCAGTTTAAAGAAACCTTCATAATATCAGGGCAAAAATTAGAATTGAGAAAGGAACCGCTGGTCGCCGTCGGTGAAGAGCCGGATGTCGGGCACGCCCGACTGAATCATGGCCAGCCGGTCCAGGCCGAAACCGAAGGCGAAACCGGAGTAGCGCTCGGGATCGAGCGCCTGGTCTCCGCGCCGTGCGTTCACTGCCTGGAACACCGCCGGGTCCACCATGCCGCAGCCGGCGATTTCGAGCCAGCGCCCTCCCGCCAACCCCGCCGTACGTACGTCCACTTCAAAGCTGGGTTCCGTGAAAGGAAAAAAGTGGGGCCGGAACCGGAACTCGGCGTCGCCGCCGAGCAGTTCGCGGAAAAAGAATTCCAAGGTGCCGCGCAAATCCCCAAGCGTGACGTTTTCGTCCACATACAGTCCCTCCATTTGGGTAAACTGGGCCAGGTGCGTCGCGTCGACCTCATCGCGGCGGTACGCGGCGCCGGGGGCGATGATGCGGACCGGCGGCGCCATCCGCTCCAGCGTGCGGATCTGGATGGAGGAGGTGTGGGTGCGCAGCAGCCGACCGTCGGGCATGTAAAAGGTATCCGCTTCGTTGCGGGCCGGATGGTCCGCCGGCGTGTTGAGCGCATCGAAACAATGCCACTCGGTTTCGATGTCCGGACCGTCGGCCAGGGCGAAACCCATCCGCCGGAAGATCTGCGTTGCCCGGTCCATCAGCTGGGTGATGGGATGCAGGGCGCCGGTGGGAAAGGCTGTTCCGGGAAGGGTCACATCCATTCCAGTAAAAGCCTTCTCCTCTTGCTCGGCCACCAACGCCGCCTTGCGTGCCTCCAACGCGGAGGTCAGCGCGGTGCGGCTTTCATTGAGAATCTTGCCGACCCTGGGCTTCTCCTCCTTGGAAAGCTCCCGCATCCGGTCTGAAAAGGCGGTCAACTCGCCGCCGCGCCCCAGCAGGCGGACGCGGAGGGCCTCAAGCTGCGCCTCGTCTGCGCAGGCGGCGATTTCAGCGAGGACTTTTAAACGGAGGGATTCGATTTGAGCTTCCATCAGATAGGGCAATAGGTCTTCCAAAAGTAGGCTCAGCAGAATGCCCTGCAAAAACGCGCGTGCAAGTCCGGCCTGCGAGCGATTCGAAGGGCGGGCGGCGAACTTGCAATTGCAATTCACAAACCTTAAAACTAGTTAGCTAACGAACATTCGCCAACCGCCAGTCTTCGTTGTCACCTAATATGATCGAATGGTACGAAATTCAGGAGCAGTGGCCGACTCTGGCAGCCATGGCCATTATCGAGGTGCTCCTTTCCGTGGACAACATGATGGCGGTTTCGGCGGTCGCCGCACACCTGCCGAGTAAGCAGCGGCCCCTCGCTCTGGGCATCGGAACCTTGGGGGCCTACGTCCTCAGGGTCGTCGCATTGCTGGTGACCGCCCCGCTGATCTCAATGTCCTTTTGGGCCAAAATTCTAGGGGCGCTCTATATGATGCACCTCGCGGCCTCCCACTTCACCAGACCGCACGCGCCGGAGGGTTCCGTCCGGGAGGTCCAATGGGGCTTTGCCAAGACGGTGCTGATGGTCCTGCTGGTGGACTTCCTGCTGACCACCGACAACATCATTGCCGCAGTTTCGATGAGCAAGGTCGTGTGGGTGGTCTGCTCGAGCGTTTTGTTTGGCGTCGTGTTGGTGGGCTTCCTCGGCCGGTACACCATCCGGGTGGTGCGTCGGTTTCCGGTGCTAAGCGACAGCATCTACGTGCTCATCGGCTGGATCGGCTTGCTGCTGCTGGCGGAGACAACCACCAAGTCGCTCCAGATCGCGCATTTGACCGATCTCCAGAAGTTTCTGGTGCTCGTGGAAATCATTCTCGTGACGCTCGTCTACGACGCGATGCCTTCCCTGCAGCGGCTACTGCACCCCTTTTTCAAGGGCGTCCTCCTTCCCGTGCTGCGGGTGCTCGACTACCCGCTTTCGCTCCTCTTCTGGCCGATCCGCAAACTCACCGCCCTCGCGGACTAGCCTCCTCTCTCCCCTCTTACGCGCGGGCCCCGGACTCAGTTGTCCGGCCACTGCTCTGACGGCCTGATGTCCGACATTCCCACCTCCAGTGCGGGCTCCATCGAGATCCGCGGTGCCCGCCAAAACAACCTCAAGGGCTTTGACCTCTCCCTTCCGCTGGGAAAGCTCATCGTGGTCTCCGGCCCGAGCGGCAGTGGCAAGTCGAGCCTCGCCTTCGACACCCTCTATGCCGAGGGCCAGCGGCGCTATGTCGAGACCTTCAGCCCCTACACCCGGCAGTTCTTCGACCGGATGGACAAGCCGGCGGTGGACGAAATCCGGGGCATCCCGCCGGCCATCGCCATCGAGCAGGTCAACGCCGTCAAGTCCACCCGTTCCACGGTGGGCTCCATCACCGACCTCAACGACTACCTCAAGCTGCTGCTCCCGCGCGTGGTGCAGGCTTTTTGCCCCTCCTGCCAGAAGCCCGTCCAGCCAGAAACCGCCTCCTCCATTGCGGCCGCCCTGCTCTCCCTAGATGCAGGGCCGCTCCTGGTCTGCTTCCCCCTCGCAGTTCCCCCGGATGCCGATCCTGCCGAGTTTTTCGCCTTCCTCCAGCAGCAGGGCTATCAGCGCCTCTGGTTCGGGGGCTCCGTCTTCCGCACGGCCGACGCGGCCCCGCAACTGCCACCAACGGTCTACGTCATTCAGGACCGCCTGACCCCGGCCCCCGCCGCGCGCGCGCGCCTGTTCGAGGCGGTGGAGACGGCGCTCCGTTTTGGGAAGGGCCGTCTGGCGGCCGTCGCTGGCGACCACCTCCACAGCTACGCCCTTGGCCGGCACTGTGGCGGCTGCAACGTGACGCTCCCCGAGCCCAGCGCCGGCAGGTTCTCCTACAACCACCCGCTGGGCGCCTGTGCCACCTGCAAGGGTTTCGGGCGCACCATCACCATCGACCCGATGCGCGCCATTCCCGACACGGGTCTGAGTCTGGCCGCCGGCGCGGTTAAACCCTTCCAGACCAAAAACGGCCTGGAGTGCCAGCGCGACCTGCTCAAGGCCGCCTCGGCCAAGGGCGTCAGCGTCAAAATCCCCTTCGCAAAACTTCCCGCCGCGCACAAGGAGTGGGTGCTTTTGGGGGAGGCGCCCGAACGGCCGGGGGACGAGCTTTGGAACGAGGGGCTTTGGTACGGTGTGCGCGGTTTCTTCAACTGGCTGGAGTCCAAGAGTTACAAGATGCACGTACGCGTGCTCCTGAGCCGCTACCGGACCTACTCCGTTTGCCCGGACTGTGCCGGCGGCCGCTTCGCCCCGGAGACGCTGCTCTTCCGCTGGGACGGCCTCACCGCACCCGATTTGATGCGGCTTCCTGTCGACGCCCTCCACGCCTTCCTTAGCGAGCGGCGCGGCCAGCTCGCCTCGGACCCCACCACGGATCTGCTCGCAGGCGAGGTCAGTTCCCGGCTCCACTACCTGCTGGAGGTCGGCCTTGGCTACCTCACCTTGGAGCGGCCCACCCGCACTCTCAGCGGCGGGGAGACGGCACGCGTCAACCTCACCACCTGCCTTGGCACCGCGCTGGTCAACACGCTCTTCGTCCTCGACGAACCCAGCATCGGCCTCCACCCGCGCGACACCCACCGCCTCCTTTCCGTGATGCGCCGATTGCGCGACCGGGGTAACACCCTGCTCGTTGTCGAACACGAGGAGGCCATCCTCCGCGCCGCCGACCACATTGTCGAAATAGGCCCGGGCCGCGGAGATGCGGGAGGCGAACTCATTTACGCCGGCCCGGCAGAACCCGTTTTTTCCGGCGAAATTCCAACGCTCACCGGAGAGTACCTGACCGGTAAAAAAGTGGTACCGCTCCCCGCCACCCAGCGCCTGCCGCGGGCCTGGCTTACGCTCACCGGAGCAACCGCTAACAACCTGGCCGGCATAGACGTTGCGTTCCCCGTAGGCGTCTTGTGCTGTGTCACCGGCGTCTCCGGTTCCGGAAAAAGCACGCTCGTCC
>CAMCIN010000298.1 GCA_945874745.1 Akkermansia muciniphila
GCTTCACGTAGCCGCCGGCGGGAATCCAGCGGATGGAGTATTCGATGCCGTCCTTGGTCCAGCCCCAGCCCCCGGTACACCTCCGCGAGTAGGGTGTAGGCCCCTCCCGCATCCGCCACATTCGGCGCGCCGCCCACAGCAGTCTCGAGCGCCTTGCGGGCGGCCTCCAGGTTATTCGCCCGCAACGCCTTCCGGCCTTCGGCCAGAAGCTCCTCATAGACGGGTACAGCGTTCGGCGTCCCTTGTTGTTCCTTCTGGTCCCCTTTCCACGCCAACTTTCCGGCAAGCCCCAGAGTCCAGTCTGCCGCATATTTCCGGAACTCCGGATTCAGCGTCACAAAGGCGCCGTAGCGTTTTGCGATCGCCTCGTCTGCATCCAGTCCCCGCCCGACATCGGCCAGAAGCCCTTTGAACACCTCCATCCCGGAACGCCTCACCAACCACTCCACCATCAACCCGGACTGCAGATAGGCAAAATCCAACTCCGCGGAATCTCCATTCCGAAAGGCTTCGGGCATCTCCTCGATCGGCGTGAGCCCAGCGCCCAAGAGGCGAGCTGCGTGCCGTGGGCGGAAGCGCCGGCCCCAGCCGGGGTTCGCCTGCTGCTCCTCATAGACAGAGACTCCCTCGCTCAGCCAGCGCGGCAGTCTGTTGCGCGTGAGTGTCAGGGTGATCGTGTGGGTGAATTCGTGCCAGAGCGTCGCCTCCCAACTGTGCCCTGCCGCCCGCGGTGAAGCGGGGCTGGGTGCGGTGATGACCGGCCCGAAGCACACCCCCAGATAGCCGTCCCCGCCGGGCACCCCGAAGGTGCGCACTGCAAAATCCTTTTGTTCCGGGAAAATCTCCACCCGGGTGCGGCCCTTTGGGTGGAAGCCGTATTTTGGAGCCAATGTGGCGAAAGCTTTTTCCAAAAGCTGGCCCACCTGGTCGCCGTAAACCGGCGCCTCCGCAGGCGACATCCAGATCTCAAAGTGCGCCGTCTCGATTTTGGTGAAACCGGCAATCCGATCCTTCAACTCCAGCAAATTAAAGGCGGTGACGTCGTAACCATCCAGCTTGTGGACCTCCTCCAGCAACGGCCAGGCCTCCTCGCTCCGGGCCGCCCTCAGCAAATCCTCTGCAAGGGCCCGCTTGGCAGGGAGCAGGTCGGGGTCCAAGGCGAGCGCCTCGCGCTGCAGCTGCGCCCCTTGCTCAAAACGGTAACGCCCCGAAAGCAGCAGGCCCGCGCGGTGCAGAACCCAGGACTGCTGGGACGTCTTCGCGTGCAGCTGTGCCGAAAGTTTTCCGTCCCCGCCCGAAAGCGCCTGTGCCAGACGAAGCGCCCGGACGTCCGCCTCCCAGTCGGGGAGCGTCTTGAGCTCCTTCTTCAAGAGGTCCGCGTCTTCCAATTCAAAGGCTTGCCTGGCAAGCGCCACCCGGGCGCTCAAACTGCCGGGCTCCAACTCCAGCGCGCGGCGCCAGCTTTTGAGCGCCTCCTTGCGCGTGGTCCATTCCAACGCCTGACCAAGCAGCGCGTGCAGTCTGGGGTTGCGTGGGAATTTCTTCACTCCTTCCCTCGCCTTGTCCGCCGCCATGCCGCCGTCTCCACGTTCGAGAGCGAGGTCCACGACCGCCTCGTAGGCCTCTTCGCAAAGCGGATCTTCCCTAAGCGCCCGCTCAAAACAGGTTTGAAGCACGGCCTTTGCATCGTCCCACACCGCCAGACGGAACCGCCCCAGCAACAGCCAATCCACCGGCTGCCGTCCCCAGCCGTAACCGGAGGCGTCCGCAAGCGCGAGGCGTTCCTTGGCGAGGCCGCGTGCAGCGGCGCTGTCTCCGCGCTGTTGGGCGCTGCGGAACCGCAGCCAGGCGCCCACCATGCTCCGCGGCTGCTCGCTTTCAACCTTCGCGGCAAGTGCGAGCGCTTCGGGCACTCTGTTGAGCGAAAAAAGCGCCTCCCCTACCAACCACGCCTCCAGAGGCCGCCCGGGCAGCCCTGCATCCGCCTTCACCAATTCCGCTAGCTCCTCAAACCGACCACTGTTTCGAAACTCGCGGCACGCTGCCGGAGAAGAGGGAAGCTCCGCCCCAAGCCGGCCGACTCCAATGTTGAGGAGCAGCCAGCTGCAAAGAAACAGCGGTGCGGACGCGGGGCGCATACGGTTGCAGGGGGGACAAACCGAGACGCACCCTACAGACACGCGGGCGCCCGAAGCGAGCACGTGTTTCGAAAGCAAAAAAGAGCGCCCCAACCCTGGGGCGCTCCCTCTGAAAATTCCAACCAGTTTGCTTAGAGCCCGCTGCCTGCCTCAAGCTTCTGGCGTCCCTTGTAGATGACGTCCTTGTAGGTCGCACCACTGGGGATCATTGGAAGGACGTGTTCAGTGTACGGAACCATTACGTCCAGAACATAGGCTTCCTTGGAGTCGAGCATCCGCTGCATCGCCGCGCGGAGATCGGCCTTGTGGATGACCCGTTCGCAGGGAACGCCGAAGCCCTTGCACATCGTCGGATAGTCCGGATAGATGCGCGTGAGATCCTCCGGATCCCCGAGGAAGGTGTGGCCGCGGTTGGAGTTGTAGAAGCGGTCTTCCCACTGGACGACCATGCCCAGCCACTGGTTGTTCAAAATAAGGGCCTTGGCTGCGATCTTCTCGATGTGCGCGAGCGCCAGTTCCTGCACGTTCATCAGGAAAGAGCCGTCCCCGTCGATGTCGACGACCTGCTTGTGGGGATGCGCCACCTTTGCGCCGATGGCCGCGGGATAACCGAAGCCCATCGAACCCAGTCCGGCGGAGGTCACGAAGGTTCTCGGATCGTTAAACTTGTAATACTGGCCGGCCCACATCTGATGCTGGCCTACGCCAGTGGTGATGATCGCATCGCCCTTTGTCAACTCGTAGAGCAACTCAATGGCGTATTGAGGCTGTATCAAGTCCGGCGTGTCGTCGTAGCAGAACGGGAAGTCGGCGCGCCACTCGGCGATCTGCTTGTACCAGTCTGGGAAGGCGGTGAACTCTGTGAGTTCGGAGCGGTCGACCGGTTTCTTTCCAGCGCGGTCGAGCATCTGGTTGAGCCGTGTGAGCGCGTCCTTGACGTCGCTGAGGATCGGCAAGCGAACGTGCTTGTTCTTGTTGATCTCCGACTCGTCGATCTCGATGTGGACAATCGTTCCGTGCTTTGCAAATTCGGAAAGCTTTCCGGTGACCCGGTCGTCAAACCGCACGCCGATGGCCAGCAACAAGTCAGCTTCGTTGACCGCGTTATTGGCATAAACGGTGCCGTGCATGCCCAGCCAGCGCAAAGAAAGCGGGTGGGTCTCAGGAAAACAGCCGATGCCCATCAGCGTGGAGGCCACGGGAATCTGGGTGCGCAAGGCGAACTCCTTGAGCAGCGCCGAGGCGTCCCCTGAAATGATGCCGCCGCCCACATACAACATGGGACGCTTGGCTTGGCCGATCAGCCCCATCAGTTCGTTCAAGGCGACGTCGTCGGCGATTCGGACAGGATCGTACCCGCGAAGCTTGACCTCCGTGGGGAACACAGGACGGGTCACCGCCTGCTGGATGTTCTTGGGAATGTCAATAAGCACCGGACCCGGGCGGCCGGTCTGGGCGATGTGGAAGGCTTCCTTCACAATCCGCGGGATGTCGTTCACATCCAACACCAGATAGTTGTGTTTGACCACCTGGGCTGTGACCGAGAAAACGTCCGTTTCCTGGAAGGCGCCCTTGCCGATCATGTGCTGGGGCACCTGTCCGGTAATCGCCACCAAGGGGATCGAATCCAGGTAACAGTCGGCGATACAGGTCACGAGATTGGTCGCGCCGGGGCCCGAGGTCGCCATCACCACACCGGCCCTGCCAGTGACGCGAGCGTAACCGGCTGCGGCAAAACCGCCCCCCTGCTCGTGGCGCGGAAGCAAAGTGCGAATCTGCTTGGAGCGGGTCAGCGCCTGATGCATGTGCATCGAAGCACCGCCGGGGTAGGCGAAAATGGTGTCCACCCCTTCGCGCTCCATGCAGGCGACGAGGATGTCTGCACCGCTCATGGGTTCGCCGCGCTCCACAGGGGAGGTCGCGGATTGGGCATCAGTTTGTGGGCTGGAGTGAGATTGGCTCATAACGTTCTATAAGAAGCGGGACAGTTTGCCATACTACCGCCTTCCCACGCCTCCCGCAAGCTTGGGAAAACGTCAATCCACCGCCGGTGTCTCAGGAGCACCGCCCACGCCGTGGCCGCCCACGATCCGCCCGTCCTTCTCCTCCCACTTGTAAAGAGGCAACGTCTCAGCGACCCGGACTTCCTTGCAAAGCGCAGGAGCGTCGCGCTTCTGCAACACCTTGTCAGCCAACCCGTCCACTCCGCAGCTGAGCACCTTCAGGTAGCCCTTGAACTCGCGAGGCGCCCCAATCACCCGAGAAAATCCCGGTTCGAGCGCGAGCGGCTCCTGCGCACTCCGTTCCATCACAAGGAAACTGTAGGGAAGCACCCGCAGGTCGACGCCCAGCTTTTTAGAGATTTCCCGCCACGCACCGTCCTGGTGGACCTCCGAGGGCACCCGCGCAAAATGGTGACACCAATGCCTTGCCTGGTCCGCCTGCAGCATAGGACAAGCCCCTGAATGGGTGCAGGGCGCCACCACCCGCCACTGCCCGGTGGCCAACAGGCGCTCCCTTATTTCCTCCACAAACCGCCTCGAGTTTTCGTGTGTCGCCGATTCCACCCAAATCAGGGCGCTCGAAGCAGACGCCTGCT
>CAMCIN010000299.1 GCA_945874745.1 Akkermansia muciniphila
AGTTGGTGTGAAATTTTATGCATTATGCAGAGTTTTTTGACCTCCCGACTTTTTGGGGACTTGCGCCGCTGTGATTCAGGGTATTAAGAAGGGTGGAGTCCCGAGTGGGACGACTGCCGAAAGGCATTGGTGACTAGCCGCCTGTCGGGGCCCTTCTGAGAGCTCTGTCAGGCGGCGGTTCCCCGCCAAGGCGACATGGCGTGTCCCTTGAGCGGCGAGGGCTCTGGAGAGTCAGATCCGGGAGGCTGTGGCCAGCTGGCGAGCGTCACCGACGGGCCGGGCGTGGAGGCGGATGGCGGCGTGCTGAGAGCGAATGATCGGTCGTCGGGTTGCCGGGTAAACTTGGAACAAGGGGGCAAAACACCTCGGCAAACTTAGATGACGTCAGTGGTGCCATGATGACTTTTGTGATGAAAGTCGTCGGAGATCCTCTTTCGAAATGCTGTAAGCTCCTTGTTGTGAGCTAAAAGTGTCTCCGGCAGGGATCGAACCTGCATTTACAGTTTAGGAAACCATTGTTCTATCCATTGAACTACGGAGACTTTTTGACTTCTCCACACCGCTGCTCTTTTGCTGCAACCGTGGCTAAGCAACGCCACTATTATCGGAGTTTGCCGGGGGGCTCAACTCCAGGCTGAGGGTTGAGCGACTCTTTTCCCAAAAAGAAAGCCGGCGGCGGATTTCTTACCTTCGGCAACCGCGGGGCCTTCCCCTGTCTTGCGCCTGTCGCGCCAGACACATACATTCCCTACCTCTTTCCATCCCCATGCAGCAACCAGAACAAAGCGCACAAAACGGAGAAAACCCAAAGCAGGATGCCCTGACAGCGCAGGATTCTGCCGGGAGGCGCCTCTCCCTAGAACAGTCTGCGGCCGGAGTTACGAGGGCGGGCTCCGATGTGCCACCGCAGCTACGCGCCGGTTTGGAGCCTATCGAGGTGCGGGCCAAGTTTCTTTTTGAAGGAGACAAGAAGTTTTTCCTCAAGGGCGTGACCTACGGCCCCTTCGCTCCCGATGCGGACGGGCACTTTTTCGGTCCGCCGGATGGGGCTAGGCGTGACTTCGAACTTTTGCGGGAGATGGGGGCAAATTTGCTCCGGGTGTACTACGTCCCGCCTCGCTGGTTTTTGGATCTGGCGCGTGAATTCGGGCTGCGGTTGTTGATTTCTATCCCTTGGGCGGAGCACGTTGAATTTCTCAACCACAAGGGGATGCGGCGGCAAGTTATTGACACTGTCCGCCGTTCCGTGGCGGAGAACAAGGGCCATGAGGCCATCTTTGGTTATCTGGTTGGGAATGAAATACCCACCTCGATGGTCCGCTGGCTGGGCGTGCGCCGGGTGACGGAGTTTGTCGAGGAACTCATCGCAGTGGCGCGGCACACCGATCCCCGTCCGCTTTATTCTTACGCGAGCTACCCGCCCACCGAATATCTACTGCCCCAAAACGTCGATTTTTACACTTTTAACGTTTATCTAGAGCGGCAGCGTGAATTTGAAAAGTACCTGGCACGCCTGCAAAATTTAGCAGGTGAAAAGCCGTTGGTTTTCGGGGAGTTCGGGATGGACACCTTGCGCAACGGTCAGGACAAGCAGGAGGAGGTGCTCCGCTGGCACCTGGAGTCGGTGGTGCGCGGCGGGGCAGCTGGGACGATCTTCTTCTCCTGGACCGACGAATGGTACCGTGGAGGAAACGAAATCCTCGACTGGCACTTCGGACTGGTAACCCGCGAGCGGGAGCGCAAGAAGGCGTTCCACACCCTCAAGGAGATGCTCGGGGGGCCGAAGTCCGTCACTGAAAGGGTGCTTCTGGATGGCTATCCGAAGGTCTCGGTCATCGTATGCTCCTACAACGGGGGGAAGACCCTCGGAGCGTGTCTCGAGTCGCTTGACGAAGTGAGCTACCCAAATTTTGAAATCGTCCTGGTCGACGACGGCTCCAAGGACAACACCCAGGAATTGGTGAGCGCTTATGAGACCAAGCGGAAAAAGCGTGCAGCGCTGACCGGTGAAAAACTCCCCGGTTTCATCAACGTGGTGCAGCGGAACATGGGGTTGAGCTATGCGAGAAACGTGGGGGCGCACGCCTCCACGGGCGAGATTTTCGCGTACACTGATTCGGACTGCATGGCGGATCCCGATTGGCTGTACTATCTGGTGGGGACGCTCTTGAGCGGAGACTATGTCGGGGTGGGGGGTCCCAATATTTCGCCCCCGGCGGTAGATTGGATTCAGGCGGCTGTGGCGGCAGCGCCGGGCGGCCCCAGTCACGTGCTGCTTTCGGACGTGGTGGCGGAGCACATTCCCGGCTGTAACATGGCATTCCACAGGGCGGCCTTTGAGAGCGTGGACGGGTTTGACGTGGAGTACCGTAAGGCGGGGGACGATGTGGATTTTTGCTGGAGGCTCCAAACCAACGGGGGGGTGATTGCTTTTAGTCCCAGCGCGATTGTCTGGCACTACCGGCGGTTTACGTTGCAGGCGTTCCGCAAGCAGCAGGAGGGCTATGGCGAGGCGGAGTCTATGCTGCGCTTCAAGCATTTGATCTTTTTCGGGCCCACGGGCACCGCCAAATGGAAGGGGCAGATTTACGGGGCGCCGAGGTTTACGTGGCTGCTCAACAGCCCGATTATTTACCACGGTGTTTTTGGCGAGGGGCTGTTTCAGTCGATTTATCCGACTCCGCAGTCTGAGATTGCGGCCTATGTGAGCAGTATCGAGTGGGTGGTGTTGACCCTGTTTATGGCGATCCTCGGAGTGCCGCTGGAGAAGTTGCGGATGGTGCCGTTGTTCATGCTGGGGGCGACCTTTCTGGTGGCGCTTTCCTATATGATCCATGCGCGGATTGAAGAGGACTTCGACACGGTGCGGGCGCGGTTGTTGGTGGGATTTCTGGCTTTCACCCAACCGTTGGCGCGGGGTTGGGCGCGCTACTTCACTTGGATGAAGTACAAACAGACGCCCCCGGAGGTCATTTCGCAGAAGGAGGAGGGCGTCACGCAGGCGAGCAAGCGAGGCGGTATTTCACGGCTGAACTTCTGGAATGAGAGCGGTCAGGGCAAGGAGAGGCTGCTTTCGGAGATTTTCGCCCTGCTGGAGCGGGAAGGGTGGCGCTACTCGGCGGATACGGGTTGGAAGACGTGGGATTTGCAGATTTACGGCAACCGTTTTTGGACGGTGCGTCTTTCCACTGTGACAGAGTACCACGGCGGGCCGAAATGTCTGACGCGCGTCCGGTTGGAGTTCGGGGCGGTAATTACCACAGTGCTCATTAACGCCATTGCGGCGAGCGTGGTGCTTTACAGAAAAATATTCCTCGATCTGAACGAACCGGTTTTGTGGACCCTCTATGGCCTGTTGGCTTTGTGGTTGCTCGGGCGCGGCTGGCGGTTGAAGCGGCGGGTGGCTGAATTGGTGATCGCGGCGGGCAACCGGTGCGAATTAGTGCGTGTTTCGGGGAAAGTGAGCCGCCCCGTGCCAGGCTAAGGCGCGTGCACAGTGATGCTCTTTCGCTGACTCGCTGTAAAATGGACGGCGCAGAGCTTTGGGGTGTTCGATGGACTGCAGGTTGTCATGCCTGACACGTCACATGATGCAGTACGGGTTGCACAGGCCTTGCTGGGAGACCTGCTCACGGAATTTCATTTTCTCGCTACCACCGACAAAGCCGCTGCACTGTCGGCGATATTTGCGGTGGTGGTGCGCCCCTTGTTGTCGCATGCGCCGGCGTTTCATGTTCGTGCTCGGGTATTGGGCAGCGGGAAGACCTATCTGTGCGAACTTATCGGGGCCTTTGCTTGCCCAGACGGACGGCAGCGCAAAGGCAAGCTATCCAACGACCTCCGAAGAGGCAATCAAGGTCCTTTTTTCTCTGCTACTTACCAGCCCCGCTGTCATCGAATTTGACGACATGAATGCCGACTGGATTCCGGACGGTAGTATCAAACGGGCACTGACGGCGGAAAGTGTCGCCGAGCAAATATTGGGAGTAAGCAAGACTGCGACGGTGAGCACACGCACCTTGTTCCTGGGCTCAGGTAGTAACGTGGGTCCCGTCCGCAATCTGCTGCTGCTGCTGCGCCCGGATGGGCGGCGCAAATTTTTTTCACAGCCGTCCCACAGGAATGACTTGGCAGGGTAAAAAAAGTTGGGCTGGAGAAAGGATCCCTACCACTCAGTAGGGGTATGAACCAAAAACCAGCCCGCACCGACATTATCGTTCTCAAGCAGCTTCTCAACTTCATACCGAGAAGCGTCCTCAATCAAACCGCCCGCAAAACTGGGGTGGACACAAAGGCTCGCACCTTCAGCGTTTTGAGCCACCTGGCTTCCATGCTCTTTGCCCAGCTTTCGCATGTCATCAGTCTCAACGACGTTTGCGACTGGCTTCGGCTCAAAGCAGCGGCTCTGAGCCGCCTCCAAATCGTACCACCCTCGCGCAACACTCTTTCTCACGCCAACAAGGTGCGTTCGGCTGACTTCAGCGAAACGCTGTTCTGGTCGGTTCTCGCACACCTTCAGCACATCCAGCCGGGCTTTGCTTCGGGCAAAAAAGGCAAAGGCCTCCTGCGCCGTTTTAAGGTCAGGATTCACTCCGTCGATTCCACTGTGATGGAACTGGTCGCCAACTGGATCGGCTGGGCCAAGCACCGCAGACGCAAGGCCGCTGCTAAAATGCACCTGCGCCTCGACGTGCACAGCTTTCTTCCCTCCTTTGCCGTTGTGGA
>CAMCIN010000300.1 GCA_945874745.1 Akkermansia muciniphila
GACTTCGGATCAACGGTGGGGACAGGCTTACGGCATCCTGTCAAAGCCGTTGCCGCGGTGAGTAGCGCCACCAAGCAGAAGGCCGGAGTCGGTCGGCGCATAGTTGGAATCGCGAAGGGGGCGGGGCGTGTCGGAGCGTGGGGCCCGCCTTCAAAGCGGCGCCCGCGCCGCTACCGTCGCACCAGCGCAACCACTGCGAATATGATACCTGCCACACTCAAAATGATCATTGGAATGGCCGGCATGGCGACGCCCTTCTTGAGATAAGCTGGCAAAAATCTACCCAAGAGAAGGAGGGAAACCACCATCCCTAAGACCAGGCCGGGCGTGGTTTTGATCGGGATCAGGTAGCCGGAAGCGGCCAGCAGTAAGCCGGAGATCACCCCGGCAAACAGCGAGGCTTTGCTTTGGGCCTTAATGAAACCCATCAACCCGCCAGCGGCTGTGAAGGCTGCAAAAACGAAAAAGTAGAGGCGAGCGGCGTTGAGCATCCCCAAGCCTTAGCTCATCGGATGCAGCTGGGGAAGTCTGAGAAATGGAGGATTGAGGCTTCGGCGCACAAAGGAGGTTTGGATTTGTCGTAGTTGCAGAATTGCACTGCGCTTCTGGCGTGGTCAGGGTTTTATTACGTAGGCGCGCTTTTTTGGCGCCGCCTGCCCCCTTTTTGCCGGATGAAAAAAATCTTTCTGCTCTCGTTGTTGCTCTGCCTTGGAGGCTTTGGGTGGTGGTACGCCCAAGACCATCCGCTTCCCGCTTGGGTAAGCGCTTGGGTGAGTGGCGCCCTCAAACCCGCACCTCACGCCAACGAGTCTACCCGCGTTGGGGGGGGGCGGGGCACTGATGGCCCCCCGGCCGTCCCCGTGGTTCTGGCGGTGGTGGAGTCTCGTGATGTCCCCATCCATCTCAACGGTCTCGGCAACGTTCAGGGCTTCAATACCGTCACGATCCGCTCCCGCGTGGACGGACAGCTGGAGCGGATCGCCTTTACAGAGGGGCAGGATGTAAAGGCCGGCGAGGTCCTCGCTCAAATTGACCCCCGTCCGTTTCAGGCGGCATTGGACCAGACCCTGGCGCGGCGCAAACAAAACGAGTCCCTGTTGGGCAACGCCAAACGGGATTTAGAGCGCGATGTTGCCCTGCTCGTCGAGAAGGTCGGCACGGCCCAGAAGGCTGATACGCAGCGCTCCTTGGTCGAGCAGCTGGAGGCCACACTCAAAGCGGACGACGCTGCCATTGAGGCGGCGCAGGTGCAGCTGGGATACGCGACGATTCGGTCTCCCATCAATGGGCGAGCGGGAATCCGGTTGCTTGACGCGGGCAACGTAGTGCGGGCCCAGGACACGGGCGGGTTGGTGGTGGTGACCCAGCTGCAACCTCTTTCGGTGGTCTTCACCCTGAGCGAGCAATATGCCCAGGCCATCCGCGCCGAAGCGCAAAAGGGGGCGTTGAGTGTCGTGGCGCTTGGCCGGGACAATGTTTCCAGGCTGGCGGAGGGTGTCCTCAGCGTGATCGACAACCAGATTGATTCGACCACCGGCACGCTGCGGTTGAAGGCGACTTTTGCCAATGAAAGCCTGGAGCTTTGGCCAGGACAGTTTGTGAACGTGCGTCTCAGGTTGGAAGTGCGTAAGGGCGCGACGGTCGTTCCTGCACAGGCTGTGCAGCGCGGGCCGGCGGGGGCCTTCGCGTTTGTGGTCTCGGCGGAGGACGCAGCACAGATGCGCCCCCTGCAGGTGGGGCGGATTGAGGATGGTCTTGCGCTCATCGAGTCCGGCTTGGAACCGGGCGAGCGGGTGGTCCTTGATGGGCATTATCGGCTCCAGCCGGGAAGCAAGGTGCGTGCAGTCGAAGGCGGAGGGAAGGGGGCGGAGGACGCCCGCAGGCGGATGGCCGAGGGCGGCAACTCCAAGGCGCGGCCGTGAACTTTTCAGAGGTATTCATTCGCCGCCCTGTTGCGACCGCCCTCCTCATGGTGGGGCTGGTGCTGCTTGGCGCGCTGGGGTATGTCTACCTGCCTGTTTCCGCCCTGCCCGCGGTCGATTTTCCCTCGCTGGAGGTGCGCACCACCTACCCGGGAGCCGCACCGGAGGTGATGTCTGCGCTGGTGACCACTCCTTTGGAACGGCAGTTCGGCCAGATCAGCGGGCTGGAGACGATGACCTCGGTCAGTTCGTTCGGCTACTCCAGCATCGTGCTGCAGTTTGGGCTCGATCGAGACATCGACTCCGCCGCCCAAGACGTGCAGGCCGCCATCAACATCGCCGGAGGCGTGCTGCCTCGCAACCTGCCTTCGCCCCCGATCTTCAGTAAGGTGAACCCTGCGGATCCCCCGGTGCTCACCCTGCGGGTCTCTTCTGAAACGCTTCCCCTCGAACGGGTCAACGACCTGGCCGACACTATTCTCGCCCAGAAACTCAGTCAGGTAAGCGGCGTGGGGCTTGTGACCATTCAGGGCAGCCAAAAACCTGCCATCAGGATCCGGCTCAACCCGGCCTCTCTGGCGAGCCTTGGGCTCAGTCTGGAGGATGTACGCACCGCCATTGTCTCCTCAAATATCAACATGCCCAAGGGCAGTTTCGACGGCCAGCGCCAGTCCTTCGCGATCCAGACCAACGACCAAATTTCTTCGGCAGCCGGTTTTCGCCCGATGATCATCGCCTACCGCAAGGGTGCCCCGATCCGTGTGAGCGACGTGGGGGACGTGATTGATCATGTGGAGAACAACCGGCAGGGGGCCTGGGTGGGAGCGAATCCGGCCGTGGTGCTCGACGTGCAGCGGCAGCCGGGGGCCAATATCATCGGGACCGCCGACCGCATCAAGACGCTGCTGCCGCAGTTGCGCGCAAGCCTTCCGCCCTCGGTGCAGGTCGAGATTCTCAACGATCGCACAGAAACCATTCGCGCTTCCGTGCGGGACGTACAGTTCACTCTGGCACTGGCCTCGGCGCTGGTGGTGCTCGTGATCTTTGTGTTCCTGCGCAAGTTTTGGGCGACGGTCATCCCCGGCATCTCTCTCCCGCTGGCCCTCATTGGGACCTTCGGCCTGATGAAGGTGGGTGGGTTTAGCCTCAACAACCTCTCCTTGATGGCGCTGACCATCTCCACGGGTTTTGTCGTAGATGACGCAATCGTCATGATTGAAAATATCGTGCGCTATCTGGAGAAGGGGTATTCCCCCATGGAGGCAGCACTCAAGGGTGCGCGCCAGATCGGTTTCACAGTCGTTTCGTTGAGTGTTTCGCTGGTGGCTGTTTTTATCCCCCTCCTTTTCATGACCGGTCTGGTGGGGCGCCTGTTTCGCGAGTTCGCCCTCACGCTGAGCGCCGCAGTGGCCGTTTCCGCACTCGTCTCGCTGACGCTCACCCCAATGCTGTGTTCACGCCTGCTGAAGGCCGAGAAGCCCGGCGGCAACAGCTGGCTTTTTGAGCTGACGGAACGCTGGTTTGAGGCGGTGCGCAACGCCTATATGGCTGGGCTGCGCTGGGTCTTGCGCCACCAGGGATTCACCTTGCTGGTGACGCTGGCGACGCTCGTGGCAACCCTCTGGCTCTTTCAGGTGACGCCCAAGGGCCTTCTCCCCCTTCAGGACACTGGGCTGATCCAGGGAATCACCGAGGCCGCCCCTTCGGTTTCCTACAAGGAAATGGTGCGCCAGCAGGCCGAACTGGTGGCCCTGGTTGAGCAGGATCCGGACGTGGCGAGTGTGGCCTCCTTTGTGGGTGGGGGCGCCTTGAACCCCGCAACCAATACCGGGCGGATCTACATTGCGCTCAAGCCCCGGCACAAAAGACATTCCGGCGCGGAAGAAGTCATTGAAAGACTGCGCACCTCGGCGGCGCAGTTGCCCTCGATCGCCTTGCTGATGCAGGCCGTTCAGGACCTCCGCGTCGATAGTCGCGTGAGCCGCACCCAGTATCAATACACCTTGCAGTGTGCCGATGACGAGCAGCTCGACGTTTGGGCGGACCGCCTGCAAGGGGCGCTCCGGCAAAGGCCGGAACTTTCCGGGGTGAGTTCCGACCAGCAGCGTGGGGGACTACAACTGCGGGTGGACGTGGACAGGGACAAGGCCCACCGGCTCAACGTGCAGACCCAGGCTATCGACGACACGCTCTATGATGCCTTCGGGCAGCGGCAGGTTTCCATGGTGTTCACACAGCTCAACCAGTACCGCGTGGTGCTGGAGGTGGACCCTGCCTTTCAGAAGGATCCGGACGCGCTGGAGAAGGTGTTTGTAAAATCTACGACCGGTGCGCTTGTGCCCCTGGGCGCTTTTGCTTCCCTACGCACGGTTGCCGCACCGCTTTCTTTACAGCACCAAAACCAGTTTTCAGCGGTCACTCTCTCCTTCAATCTTGCTCCGGGAGTGTCGCTGAGCGCCGCGGTGGAGGCTATCGAGGCTGAACGCCTGCGCATCGGAATGCCCGAGTCAGTGGCCTGCGCCTTTACCGGCAGCGCCGCAGAGTTTTTGGCCTCGCTTGCCAGTACCCCTTACCTGCTGCTGGCTGCGATTGTCGTCATCTACATAGTTTTGGGAATCCTCTACGAAAGCTACATCCACCCTGTCACCATTCTCTCTTCGCTGCCCTCTGCAGGAGTGGGCGCGCTGCTTGCACTGCGGGTGGCCGGAATGGACCTAAATCTGATCGGAATTATTGGAATCATCCTGCTCATTGGTATCGTCAAAAAGAACGCGATCCTTCT
>CAMCIN010000301.1 GCA_945874745.1 Akkermansia muciniphila
CAATGACAGAGATCACCTTCGCATTCGCTTGATAGGCCTTCTGAAACCGGAGCAGGTCGGCGGTTTCCTCGTCCAAGGAAACCCCGCTGACGCTGTCACGCTGGATTCGCAGGGCGCTGTCCACCACGTTGGACTCCTCCGCACGCGTCGTCACGGTGCCGATCGTCTGGGCCAACCCAGTGATCAGGTTGCGGGCATAGTCGCCAAACTTGGCGCTTAGGTTGCCTCCACCCGAAACCACTGAACTCCACGAAAGCGGGGTGTCGCGCAGCGCAGCGATCTTAGAGGCAATAGTGTTCGCACCCGCCGCAGTCACGGTGGTGGGCGCTGCCAGCAAATCGGAAGCAGTCAGCCCCGGGCGCACGTCCAACAGCTTCCCAGAAAAGGTCAGCGCCGCCGTTCCGACCGCTGAACCCGTGGCGGGTACGTTGAGCGTAATCCCGCTCGTGCCGACAAGATTGGCGATTGTCGCGCCGGCGGGAATCCCGGCCCCGGTCACGTACATGCCGACCACCAGTCCGCTGTTGTTGCTGCCTGAGGCAAGCGTGATGCTGCGGCTGCCGGCGGCCACCGTTGCACCCGACTGACTGGCGTCGGAAGTCTGAAAGAGGTCCCCCGCCCCACCGGCGGCAGGATTGTAGATGGCGTTAACGGACGTCTTGAGAGCGCCCGCCATGGTCGCGACCTGCGAGCGCAAACCCTTGGCGGTCATATAGGTTGCCGTAGGATTCCCGAACACAGTCTGGAAACGTCCTTGGATCGAGCCACCCCCTGGAAACACCTGGTAACCCGTGACGTTGGAGAGCAAAACCGTCTTGCTGCCGGCGGTGGTCTGCCCCATCCGGGCATTTGCCACGCCATTGACCGTAAGGCTCACGTACCCAGAGGTTGCCGCTGCAGTGCTCAACTGCACAGTTGAGGCGTCAAGCCTCCCTGTGACGATCGCGCCCGCGGCCACACCGGAACCGGCCACGAGATCACCCACTGAAAGCATCGCCGCGCCGCCGGTGGAAACCACCGTGGGGGTAAAGTTCCCGGCTGTGTCGTAGTTTCCGACCTCAAAGCCCTGATTGCGCAAGCCGAGGGTGCCCGCCGCACTCAAAGCTGCCGCCGCGCTTTGGGACAAATAGCCTAGCTGATGCACCACCTGGGCTTGGGCCACGAGTTGGACCCCGCCGATGCTCAAGTTCAGCTCACTCGGGTTGGCCGGATCTCTCGTGATGTCTACCTTCACAAGCCCCGCCAGTTTCTCCAAACGGGCCTGCCTTGTGTCCACCAAGTCCACCGCCCCGCCCGTCTCGGAATCGGCCGCCTGCCGGATCTCGAAGTTGAGCCGGGCAATCTCTGTGATTAGGCCGTTGGCCGCCTGGATATCCGATTCGATCTGCTGCTCCTGATCGGCTTGGGCCGCGGCAAGACGCTCGTCAGACAAATTAATGCGGTCAGCCAAGGTCTGGGCCGCCGACAGCGCTGCGCTTCGGGTAGGAATATCAGAGGGATTGGCAGCAAAATTTGAGAAAGCATTGAAGAAATCATCCAACGCGTTCCCCAGCCCTGTGGAAGAGGCGGAATCTGGGTTGGAATCAATCTTGTCCCCAAGCGCGAGCTCGAAATTGGTAAGGATCGCCTTCTGCGTCGCCAACGCCTGCGTGTCAGACGCCTGCCGGATCACCTGCGCATCCAGAAAAGCATCGCGCATTGCCTGCACCTGAAGCACTTCCACCCCCGTCCCCTCGGGCCCGTGCTGGGTCTGGTTAACGTAACGATCCCCGAGCTTCACCCGCTGGCGGGCATACTCAGGGTTGTTCACATTGGCCATGTTGCGGCCAGTCACCTGAATGGCCACCTGGTGCGCCATCAATGCCTTGCTCGCCTGTACTATGTTTCCAAAAAGTCCGCCCATAATAAAATTCGGTGATCTGTTGCTGCCGTTCTGAAGCCTGGCAAAACTGAAGCCTGGCAAAAACTGTCTATGATTTATAGGCCGCCGCCGTGCCTTTTAAAGATATTTTGACGCGCCCGTCGTTCTCATAGGTGCGCGCGGGATTCGAAGGCGTTAGCTCCTCCAGCAAATCCCGGATCACCTCAATCGAACGAGCCAGCAACATCTGGTTTTGGTTCGCCTTCCGGCGCACGTGATCCGCAATCCGAAGCAGTTCATCGGTCAAGGCCCGGAGCATCGGCTGCATCGGAGCGGGGAAACGGGTCACCAAGTCGGAAAGCCGGGTGGTGCGCGACAAGCGGCTGCGCGGCACTAAACTGGCCGTCACCATTTCGCGGCGGCTCCTTACCCGATGCACCAGTTCGATCTGCTGCTGGATGGCATCCACAAGCATCATCACGCGGTCCGACTCCCTTTGGATGATCGACTTTTGCTGTTCCGCAAACAAACCCAGCAAAGCCCCCTGTTCCTGGATTTCCATCCGCAGACAGGCCAAAACCTGGTCCTGCATAGACCCCTGACCACGTACCGCTGTAGGGCGTCTTAAGGGAGAGGGTGGAGGCATAGGGAGAAACTCAAAAACAAACTAAACCAGTTCTGCGTAACTTCAAACCGCCCCGCGGGACGGCTGCTACTGACCGGCCGCTCCGGACAAACTTTGCTTGCGCTGTTCGGCCGCCCGGCGAACCTCGCCCTGACCGCGCAGTTGAGACTCCAGTACTGATCGGAGCCCCAGTCCTCCCCCTTTAGTAATTCCGTCGGAAAGGGCCTCGGAAATAAAGTAGCCGTAGCTTTGCTGCCCCTTCGGCCCGTCTATCAGGGACTTCATGCTCTCGGCGAGCATTTGCCGGACGAGGATCCCCTCGAACTGGCGGGCCAATTCGGACGGATCGCGGGTCGGAACCGCGGGTCTTGGCCCTTGATTTCCAACGAGGCCTGCCTCGGGAGTTAACAATTCGGCACCAAAAGAAGAGGAAATTGGAGCAATGTTCATATCAGTTCATGATCAACTCGGCCTGGAGCGCCCCCGCCCTTTTCATGCTTTGGAAAATCGCCATCATGTCCCGCGTCGTAAGTCCAAGCGCGTTCAGAGCGGACGCCACCTGCTGGATGGTTGGGTTCTCTTCGAGAACGCCCATGCGGGACCGCTCCTCCTTCACGTCCAGCTGGGTTGTGTTGGTGACTACGGTGCCCGCTCCGTTCAGAGCCAGAAGACCGTCCCTAGGATTCTGTGGATCGTTCGGGTTCACCACGTTACCGCCCAATGCTCTCTGTGTCAGCGGATTGGGCTGACTGATGACCGGGGTTTTCGCAATGCTGATAGTGACCGAGCCGTGACTCAGCGCCACGGTGGAGATCCGAACGTTCGACGTCGCCACGATTGTGCCCGTCCTCTCGTTGATCACCACCCTCGCTGGGACATCTGGCTCCACCTCTATCGCCCCGAGACGGGCAATGAAGTTTACTTCGTACCCTTTGAATTCATCAGGTACGGCCACCTCGACGCTTCCAGGGTTCTTGGCCATGGCGCTCTGCGGAAACTCTTGGTTAATCGCCTGAGCAAACCGGGCTGCGGAGGCGTAATCCGGATTCAACAGCAGCAACTCCACATTGTTGTCTCGCACCACTGTGGCAGGGATTTCCCGCTCAACCAAGGCACCGCCGCTGATAATCCCCACCGTGGGATGATTCTTCTGCATGGTGGCACCGCCCACCCCGCCGGCTCCCTCCAAGAAGCCTCCGACAGCAATCGGACCTTGAGCGACTGCGTAAACAGTGTCATCAGCACCGAGGAGCGGGGTCTGCAGCAGCACCCCTCCTTGGATGGTCTTGGCTTCACCGACCGCAGCCACCGTCACGTCAATCCGGGTTCCCGACCGCGCAAACGCTGGTATGTCGGCGGTCACCATGACCGCAGCGACAGTGTCAAACTTGATATTGGCCTGAATTTCCAATCCAAACCTCCTCAACATGTTGTCGACCGCGGTGCGGGCGGGTTCCGACTTGTTGTCCCCGCGATTGGCCAGCCCAACCACCAGACCATACCCCACAAGCTGGTTGTCTCGTCCTCCTTGGACAAGAGTGACGTCCTTAACACGAGCCCCGAAAGCCGGGCTTACGATTGAGCAGATCCAGAATAAAAGGACTCCTAAGTTGCGCATATAAATTTATTTCTTAAGATCCTCAATAAGGCGTGATTTTGTCATCCAGTTTCTGCAACCAACCCCTCTTGGCTGCGTCGCTGAGGGCACCCTCCGATACCACCTCGTACCGGGCATCCGCAATGTGGCGGGACAAAATAGTCGGCGCCACGTTCGTCGCCGCCTTTAAGCCAAACAAGATATCGGTGGGTCGTATAACGCCCCGAAGCGATATAAACTGTCTCTCATTCGAAAAGCCCACTTGCTTCACTCCCTCAATGACCAAGTTCCCGTTTGGCAAGGTATCGATGACCTGAACAGCCATGTTGAAGCGAATTCTCTGGGTGTTCTCCATTTTCCCAGTGTTTTGTGATTCGTAATTGGTGTCGACTGGATTGAGGATATTCAGCTTGTCTGCCTCAGCCTTGGTTTTCGGCAGTAGGTTCAAAGGAAATTTCCGCCGAACCGGATCTCCCGCAGCCGTTGAGGCCGTGTCACTGGAGACTGAGTTAATCAGCGAATTAACAAGGCGCCCTGCGAGCCCAGGAGCTGCGTCTG
>CAMCIN010000302.1 GCA_945874745.1 Akkermansia muciniphila
TTTGGTTCCCCCCTCTCTCCCCCTCCAAACGCACCGCCCATGTCCGACCAAACCCCTTTCACCACCGCACTCACACTGGCCAGCAATCCCGAACCCCGCTGCCCCTGTGTTCTGGTGCTCGACACCTCGGCCTCCATGGAGGGCGAACCGATTCAACAACTCCAACGGGGCGTCCAACTTCTTGTGGACGAACTCAGTCGCGACGGACTCGCCAGCAAGCGCGTCGAAATTGCCGTGATCGCCTTTGGCAGGGAAGTCAGGCTGCTCTCCGGCTTCACCTCGCCCAACACCCTCACCCCGCCACCGCTCACGCCGGAGGGAGTCACCCCCATGGCGGAGGCGGTCCTTCTCGCCTGCGACGCGCTCGAGGCACGCAAGCAAGTCTACCGCCAGGCGGGCATCCAATACTACCGGCCCTGGATCTTTCTGATCACCGACGGCGAGCCGACCGACCGGGACACCCCACGGTGGAGAGAGGCCGTCCAAAAAGTCCACGCCGCAGAGGCGGATAAAAAGATGCTCTTTTTCGGAGTCGCAGTGCAGCACGCAAACCAGCAGCTCCTCGACGTGCTTTGCCCGCCGGGCCGTCCTTCGGTGAAGCTCCAAGGACTGCATTTTGCGGAATTGTTCCGCTGGCTTTCCGCTTCGCTCAAGGGCGTCTCCAGTTCCGCACCTGGGACCCAGCTCCAACTGCCCAGCCCCAGCGGCTGGATTTCCATCGACCTCTAACCCTATGTGGCGGCACTTCTGCACCACGGTGCGAGGCACCTCCCACGAGTCGGGAGGATTAGGCTGCCAGGACGCCGCCTCTGTTGTTTGTTGCGAGGCGCTCCCGGACACCCTCATCCTCGCACTCTCCGACGGCGCAGGCTCCGCCGTTCATTCGGAAAAAGGAGCCGCACTCGTGGTCCGGATTTGGAGCGAATATTTTTCGCGGCTGCTCGCGGACGGTCCCGATCCGGCGGCCGTGCTGGAGGGCTGCACGACGGCGACTGTTTTAGAGGTTCTCTGCCGGGTGAGGGAGGCGGTGGCCTGCGAAGCGACCGCGCTGGGGGCCGAACCCTGGGACTTTTCGGCCACCTTGCTGGGGGCGGTGCTGACGCCGTCCAACGCCCTGTTCGCACAGGTGGGGGACGGCTGTTGGGTGGGCCTCTTGGAGGAAACGCTCTCCTGTCTGACCTGGCCTCTTGGCGGCGAATTTGCCGGGCAAACCACATTTGCCACCTCCCCCTCGGCAGTCGACGCGCTCCAGTTTGTGCACATCCCACGCGCCCCCGCCGCCCTGGCCGGTTTCACAGACGGGCTCGAGAGGCTGCTCCTTGATTTTCAAACCCGGCTTCCGGTTGCTGGCTTTTTCCGGCCCACCTTTGAAGCCCTGAGCCAAAACACCCCGGACTTCCAAAGGCACATGGAAGCGTTTCTGCGCTCCGAGCGGGTATGCGCCCGCACTGACGACGACAAGTCCCTCGCCCTTGTTGTGCGTGTCCCCAGCAAAGCACTGCGCGAAGGGCCCCTCCCTCGCCCGCGGCCAACCGCTGCCGGCCTCTCTCCCGGGCAGACCCCTTGATCTGCGCCGCCAGGAGCCGAGGCTTTCCAGTCCGTCAGACCCGGTCTGCGCCAGCAACCGCACCCTGCACCATTTGCAGAAAGGCAGCCTCCAGCTCCGCAACGTGCCGCCCCGCATGACACAACGTCTCCCGCACACGCCCGCGCAAGGTTTCACGCACCACGGCCAACCGGGGCAGATCCCCGGCCAGCGCCACGACCGCCGCGAGATACTCCTCCTCGGTTTGAACCACAAACTCGGGAAGGCCGATCCGGCGCAACAAACTACCCGCCGCGCGCTCCGGCGGACTTTTTCCTTCCAGCGTGACGCAGGGCACTCCCATCCAGGCGGACAACAAAGTTACCGTCAGTCCGTTGTAGGGAAAGGGATCCAACGCCAGATCAATCCGATGATGCGCAGCCAAAAACTGCGCCAGAGGCCGGCGCTCCTGCTCCAGCAAACGTTCCGGCCCAATTCCAAAACGGCCCAATTCCAGGCCAAACCGATTGCCCGGACGCCCGAAGAAAAGCAGGCGCGCTTCGGGAAGCGCCTGAAGTACGCGCGCCCAAAGCGCGCAGACTGCGGGTGTGACTTTCTCCAAGTCATTGGTGCACGCCAGCACGAGTTTTTCACCGGTTGCCGCCGGCAGTGGATTGGGCGCGGGGGCGTCCTCCGGCGGCTGAAACACCAACGGCCCGGTCTCCAGCCGCCAGAGCTTTTCCGAGTTGAAGGCCTCGCTCTCGGCGGGTGGATCCAACAGAGAGTCGGTGATCCGGTAATCAATGGAGCGCATGCCCGTGGTCTGCATCAGTCCGATCATCGTCACCTGCACAGGGGCCGGCCTGTGGGCAAAAGCGGGAAGACGGTTTTCCGCGGTGTGGCTGGAAAGATCGACAAGGACGTCAATTTTATCAGCGCGCACAACGGCAGCGAGCGCCTCGTTTCCCAGTGGGGCCACCTCCCGCCAATGTTCAGCCAGGCCGCGGAGCCGCTCCGTGACGGCGTCCGAATCTGGGCGCGTCATGTAACAGAAGACCTCGAACCTTGTGCGATCGTGGTGCCGCAACAGGGGCTCGAAAAAAAAGGCCACCGAGTGGTTGCGAAAATCTCCCGACACATAACCAAGCCGGAGCCGGCGCCCCCCGGCAAGGGGAGGTTCCCAGCGGAGCGCCCCCACCGCCTGCTGCTGCAAAACCGGCTCCTCAAACCGGGCGGAGTACGCCCTAAACTCGTTGTAACGGGCCGCCCGATCGACCGTCGGGAGGTAATTGAGCGCAGCGAGCAACTGGCTGTGCAGCATCGGGTTTTCCGGTTGCAGGGCAACAGCACGCCGCAACGCCGCAACCCCCTCCCCCTGGCGGCCCGTTTGCAATAGTCCAGCTCCCAAAAAGCTGAGGGTCGTCGGCGAATCCGGATCCAGCTTCAGCGCGCCCTCCAAGGCAGCCACACCCTCCGCCGTTTTTCCCAAACGCAGCAACTCCGCCCCCAACCGACTGCGCGCCTCCGCGCTTTGAGGAGCCAACCGCGCCGCGCTGCCCAGACAGACCACCGCCTCCGCGGAACGTCCCAAAAGGGCCAGAGTCATCCCCATTTGCAGGTAAGGCGCAGCGGAAACCGGGTTCAGCTCCAGCGCTGAGCGAAAGGCCGCGCAGGCCCGGCTCAACTCCCCAAGTTTGCGCAGGTGCACCCCAAACCCCACCCATTCTGCGCACGAGGCTCCGCCCCCTCTTGGCGGCTCCTCCGGAAGAGGGCAGGCGCCTGCGGAAACCTCCCCGATTGCAGCCGAATACCCGGCCCCTTTCAGACAAGCTTCCCCCTCCGCGACACGCCCAAGCGCCGTGTAAATGTGCGCGCGCAAATCACGCAGTTCCGGAAAGTCGCCCTCCAGTGCCCGCAGCCTTTCCGCGTAGTGCAACGCCTCCTGCGGCCTACCCTTCCACAAAAGAATGGCCGCCCCGCCCCGGAGCGCGGGCGCCCACATCGGGTCGTACTGCAACGCCTGCCGAAAAAGGCCGAGCGCCCCGTCAAAATCGCCCAAAATGCAGGAAAGCACCCCGATTTCATGGTGCAGCCCGGCACTCCGCGGCTCCCGCGCCAACGCCTTTTTGTACAGGGCGGCGCTTTCGCGGTAGGCGCCGCTCGAAAGCGCCTGCCTCGCGGCCTCCGCCAAGGCTGCCCCCCCCTCGACACTCTTTTCCACACTCATTTTGGCTGCGTCGCCACAGTCGCCGCCGGGCCTGCGGCGGCCTCGATAAGATCGGCCAAAACCCGGACCACCTCCCGTTCCACTGCAAGGGATTCCGGATCGCGCGCCCCCAACGGATCCCCGGCTTCCAGTCTGATGCGCTTGCTTTTGGTGTCCCCCAAAAGCATCCGGGCGAACCGCACCCCCTCCTGCACGGGTGCGACGGCCGCCTCCCTCTCCGCATAGGTGCGGTGGGCCACCTCCAGCACTTGCCGCCGCTCCTCCTCCTGGAGGCTGAGCCGGTTTTCACGCCGCTCTTTCCGGAGTTTTTCTCGCTCGGCCACGATTGCCGAAAAATGAGGCGACTCGTGCACGCGCACCTCGGAGCGCGCCCGCAACGCAGTCAGCAGTCCCAGCGTCACGGTGCCGGGCTGGAGCGTCACAAAAGACTGAATGGCGTCGTGCGCCAAGGGATCCGTGAGGGCCGCCTCCCCCTCGCGCGGCAGGTCCAGGGTGGAGGGCAGCACAATGTCCGGACGGACCCCCAACAGCTGCGTGGACTGGCCGCTGACCCGGTAAAACTTGCCCACTGTCAGGGCGAGACCGCCGACTGGGAGCCGGGAGCGGTTGTTGACGTACTCACCCAGCGGAATGGTTGTCTGGACCGACCCCTTCCCGAAGGTCTGCTCCCCGCCCACAAGTACGGCCCGGCCGTAATCCTGCAAGGCCCCCGCCACCAACTCGCTTGCGGAGGCGCTGCTCCGATCAGTGAGCACTACGAGCGGCCCCCCATACAGCGGCTGCCGCGTCTTGAGCCGCACCGGCGATAGAACCTCCAATTCACTCTCAGGCGCACGCACGGCAGCGATTGGTACGCGCCCAC